>JBCBWF010000597.1:0-2342 GCA_039817245.1 Pseudomonadota bacterium
ACCACGATGGGGCGGCGGGTCTTCACGCCGAGTTCGTTCGGCGTGCGGATGAGCTCGAGCCCGCCGAGGACGCCGAGGACGCCGTCGTATTTGCCGCCGGTGGGCTGGGTGTCGAGATGGCTGCCGACATAGACGGGCAGCGCCTCGGGATCTGTGCCCTCGCGGCGGGCGAACATGGTGCCCATCTGGTCGAGGCCCATGGCGAGCCCCTCCGCCTCGCACCAGCGCTGGAAGAGCGCGCGGCCTTCCGCGTCGGCATCGGTCAGGGTCTGGCGATTGTTGCCGCCGGCGAAGCCGGGGCCGATCTTCGCCATCTCCATCAGGCTGTCCCAGAGCCGGTCGCCATTGATCTTGAGATTATCGCCGGTGGCCATGATCGCCCCTCGCCTGCCCAAAGTCTTGACCGTATGGTAAACGGGACGCTAGCGAACTGGCGAGGCCGGTCAAGGGGTAATCGCCGGCCGGCCGGCAGGCCGTGAGCACGGGCAGGGCAGGAGGCCGGAAGTGCCGCATCCTTGGGCAGCGCGATGAGCGATCCGGGCCGGCGGGCGGGCCTGGCGCGGGGCGCGGCGGGCGGAGCAGGGGCCGGTGCAGGGGCCGGAGACGGGGCCGGAGCCGGGGCCGGAGACGGGGCGCGCGCGGGGCGGACGCATCGGCGCACGCGGATCCAGGAGGAGAACCGCGAGCGGATCCTGGCCGCCGCACTCGATGTCTTCGCCAGCGACGGCTTTCGCGGCGCCACGGTGGATGCGATCGCCGAGGGGGCGGGCATGTCGAAGCCCAACCTGCTCTACTATTTTTCCGGCAAGGAGGAGATCTACCGGACGCTCCTGTCGGGGCTGCTCGAAGTGTGGCTGGAGCCGCTGGAGCAGCTCGATCCCGCAGGCGAACCGCTGGCGGAGATCACGACCTATGTGCGCCGGAAGCTCGAGATGTCGGCGGCCTATCCGCGCGAGAGCCGGCTCTTCGCGGGGGAGATGCTGCGCGGCGCGCCGGTGCTCGGGCCGGTGCTCGGCGGGCGGCTGCGCGCGCTCGTGGCGCAGAAGGCGGCCGTGATCGAGGGGTGGATCGCCGCGGGCCGGCTCGCGCCGCACGACCCGCGCCACTTGATCTTCGCGATCTGGGCGACGACGCAGCATTATGCGGACTTCGACGTGCAGGTGCGCTCGGTGCTGGGGGCGGAGCCGGAGGACGGGGGGCATCTGGAGGAGGCGGGCGCCTTTCTGGGCGCGCTCTTTCTGCGAGGCCTCGCGCCGGAGCGGGCGTGATGGTGCGGGTGCGGGTGACGATCGGCTGCTTCGCCTCCGCGGTGAAGGCGCCGGGCGGCACGGGGCAGGTGCATGGCCGGGCGGTGAGCGCGGCGATGTTGCCCTTCGGCGTGGATATCTGCTCGGGGCTTACGCGGAACGGGGCGCTGGATCCCGGGCTGCCGGAGGCGTTTGTGACAGCGGTGTCAGGCGGGGAGGATGGCCGGTGACGATCCATGTGCTGGGCTCGATCAATATCGACCATGTCTATCGCGTGCCGCATGCGCCGGGCCCGGGGGAGACGCTGGCCGACACGGGCTATGCCATGGGCCTCGGCGGCAAGGGGGCGAACCAGGCGCTGGCGGCGGCGGCGGCCGGCGCGCGGGTGCGCTTCGCCGGCGCGGTGGGGCCCGAAGGCGGCTGGGCGCGCGCGCGACTTGCGGCGGCCGGCGTCGATGTGAGCGCAGTGGCCGAGCTCGAGGCGGCGACGGGGCATGCGGTGATCCTGGTCGAGCCCTCGGGCGAGAACCGGATCGTGATCCATGGCGGGGCGAACCGCGCGCTCGAGCCCGCGCTTCTGGAGCGCGCGCTGGCGGCGGCGGCGCCGGGGGACTGGTGGCTTGTGCAGAACGAGACAGCGCTCGTGGCCGAGAGCCTGGCGGCCGCGCGGGCGAAGGGGTTGCGCACGGCCTATGCGGCGGCGCCCTTCGAGGCGGAGGCCGTGGCGGGCGTGCTGGGCGATGTCGATCTGCTGGTGCTGAACGAGGGGGAGGCGGCGGCGCTGGCGGCGCATCTCGGCACGGACGGGGCGGCGCTGGCGGTGCCGGGCGTGCTGGTGACCCTCGGCGCGGAGGGGGCGCGGCTGACCACCGGGCCGGCATGGTCCGGGGCTGGGGGGGAGGCCGCCCTCTGAGCGGGCGGAGCGCCTGCCCGGGCGGGCGGGGCCCCGGACCATGCCGGCCCGGTGGTCAGCCGCGCCCCCTGCGCGCCGAGGGTCACCAGCACGCCCGGCACCGCCAGCGCCGCCCCGTCCGTGCCGAGATGCGCCGCCAGCGCCGCCGCCTCCCCCTCGTTCAGCACCAGCAGATCGACATC
>JBCBWF010000308.1:0-6234 GCA_039817245.1 Pseudomonadota bacterium
CCCTGCCGCCGCGCGGCCAGCAGCGCCAGGATCGCGTCCTGCGCCGCGGCCTGCCGCGCTGTCTCGCTCAATCGGTGAAGTTGCGGCTGCGGCGCAGCACCCGCCAGGCCTTCAGCACGCGGCCGAGGCGGTCGGGCTCGGGGTTGTGCCCGCCATTCATGTCCGGATGGAGCTCCTTCACGAGCTCGGTGTAGCGCGTGCGCAGCTCCTTGCGGCTCTCCACCTGGTGCGGCAGGCCGAGCGTGTCCATCGCGCGCTGCTCCTCGCGCGTCAGCCGCCGGCGGGGCTTCTCGCGCTCCTCCTCCGGCCGCGCACCGCGCGCCCGGCCGGGGTTCATCGTCGCGTTCTCGCCCAGCACCTCCAGCGGATCGCTGAAGCCGAAGCGCTCCCAGGCCTTGCCCTCCGCATGCCCGTGCACCGCGGCATTGGCGCTCGGCCCCTGCCCCAGCCCCCAGGTCGGGCGGTCCCAGACCCGGTCCGCGCGCGCCTGCTGCTCCAGCTCCTCCGCCGACCATTCCTCGAAGAAATTCCAGGTTGCGTTGTAGGCGCGCACATGGTCGAGGCAGAACCAGCGGAAGCAGTCGAGCTGATCCGGCGAGACCGGCGCGCGGTAGGCGGCCTTCGCCTCGCAGCCCGGCCATTCGCAGCGCCGCTCGCCGGATTCGAACGCGCCCGACATGCCGCGCCGGCGCTGGCGGCGCCGCTTATCCGCCGTCACCGATATGTCGAACTCCAATGGCGAACGCTGCCGCATGCCGCGCCCAAGCCTCCGTGCCGTCTCAGCTTTCGGCGGGTGACCGCCTGAGCGAACGATGATAGCCGATAAGTTCTCGAGACCAACTCTTGACAGGGAGAAGCATGCGATGTCGGTCACCGAGACGATGCGCACCAAGCTCGAAGCGGCCTTCACGCCAGACCGGCTGGAGCTGGTTGACGAGAGCGAGAAGCACCGCGGCCATGGCGGCTGGCGCGAGGGGGGCGAGACCCATTTTCACCTGCGCATGACCTCGGCCGCCTTTGACGGGCAAAGCCGGGTGATGCGCCAGCGGGCGGTGAACTCCGTGCTGGCAGAAGAGCTTGCCGACCGGGTTCACGCGCTCTCGATGGAGCTGCGCGCGCCGAGCGAGGCCTGACCGGAGCGCTGCGCCCCCGCTGGGCGTGCCCTCCGGCCCCTCGAACCGGTCGGTGGGCCTAGCGGTCGAGCTTGCGCAAGGCCTCGCGGATGTCGCTCAGATCGCGCTCCTCGGGCTGTCCCGGGAGGGGGGCGCTCGGCGCGGGCGGGGGCGGCGCGTCGCCGTGCCCCATCCCCTGAGCGGGGCCCGGGGCCGGCCCTGCTCCCTGAGCCTGTCCCTGACCGGGACGCCGGGTCAGGAAGCCGCGATCCGGGGGCAGCGCCATGGGGGGCTCGTCGGCCGCCGGCGACCCGGCCGCCTCCTCATCGGAGCGCCCGCGCAATGTCCGGCGCGGCTCGAAGAGCGGCTCGCGCCCGCCTGTCTCGCGGGGTTCGGGCTCGGGCGGATGGGCGAAGCCGCCGGGCTGCGCCGGCGCGCCGGGTGCGGCGGCGAAGCGATCGGGCTCGCGCCCCGGTGCGGACCCCGTTGCGGGCCCCGGTGCGGGCACCTCGTAGTTGCCGGGATCGTAGGCGGGCGCCTGATAGGCCGTCGCCTCGAAGCCCCCCGGAGGCGAGGCGGGGCGCAGCCCCTGCGGCTCCTCCGCGCGCATCGCCGGCTCGCGCCCGACCGCCGGAGCGGGCTGCACCATCGTGCCCGCGAAATCCCGCCCGCCGGTGCGGCCCGGCGCGGGCTCGGGGCTCGCGAAGAGGCCCGTCTGCCCCATCGCCGGCTGACCCAATCCGGGCTGGCCGGCAGCGCCCCCTGCCGCAGCCCCCGGAGCCGGCGCGGCCGCAATCCCGGTCCCGATCCCCGGCGCAGGCGCTGCCGCCGGGAAGGGAGCGGCCGGGAACGTATCCGCCCCGGCACCGCGCCGGCGCAGCTGCTGCGCCTGGGCGCGCATGTCCCGCCGGAACACCATCACCGCGCGCTGCACCTCGCGCGAGCGCGAGAAGAGCCCGCCGCTCTCCACGCACGGCACCATGTCCGTGCGCATGTACTCCCAGCCATCCAGCGCGTATTCGGCGATGATCTCCTGCATCGCCGCCGCGATCCGCTCCGAACCCGAGCGCGCACCGCGCTTCTTCAGCCCGCGCTCCGGTGCTCCGATGATCTTGTACTGATAGGTCATGGGCGTCCCAGTTGTGCGCGATCCGGAAGCGAATTTGCCCCGAACGCGCTGTCCTCGGCAAGTCCTACGGTAGGACAGCCGCTACTCGATGCCGAGCCGGGCGCGCACGATCGCCTGCACCGCCTGCGGATTGGCCTTGCCGCCCGTCGCCTTCATCACCTGGCCCACGAACCAGCCGGCCATGGAGGGCTTGGCGCGGGCCTGCTCCGCCTTGGCCTGGTTGGCGGCGATGATGCTGTCGACCTCGGCCTCGATGGCGCCGGTATCGGTCACCTGGCGCATGCCGCGGCTCTCCACGATCTCCGCCGGCACCCCGCCCTCGGTATAGACGATCTCGAAGAGCTCCTTGGCGATCTTGCCGGAGATGTCGCCCGAGGCGATGAGATCCAGGATCCCGCCGAGCTGGGCCGCGCTCACCGGGCTGTCCTCGATCCCGTGGTCTTGCTTGTTGAGCCGGCCGAAGAGCTCGTTGATCACCCAGTTGGCCGCCTGCTTGCCGTCGCGCCCCTCGGCCACCGCCTCGAAGAAATCGGCATTGGCGCGCTCGGCCACCAGCACCGAGGCGTCGTATTCGGTCACCCCATAGGCATGCACCAGCCGCGCCTTCTTGGCGTCCGGCAGCTCCGGCAAGGTGGCCGCGATCGCATCCACCTCGGCCTGCTCCAGCTCCAGCGGCAGGAGATCGGGGTCCGGGAAGTAGCGGTAATCATGCGCCTCTTCCTTCGAGCGCATCGAGCGCGTCTCGCCCTTGCCCGGATCGTAGAGCCGCGTCTCCTGGTCGATGCTGCCGCCATCCTCGAGGATTTCGATCTGCCGGCGCGCCTCGTAGTCGATGGCCTGCATGATGAAGCGCATCGAGTTCATGTTCTTGATCTCGCAGCGCGTGCCGAGATGCGCAAAGTCCCCGCTCTCGCGGAAGCGCTCATAGTCGCCCGGCCGGCACACCGAGACGTTCACATCCGCGCGCAGCGAGCCCTCCTGCATGTTCCCGTCGCAGGTGCCGAGATAGCGCAGGATCTGGCGGAGCTTGCGCACATATTCCGCCGCCTCCTCCGGCCCGCGGATATCCGGCCGGCTCACGATCTCCATCAGCGCGGTGCCGGTGCGGTTGAGATCCACGAAGGAGAGCGCCGGGTCCATGTCGTGCACCGACTTGCCCGCATCCTGCTCCAGATGGATCCGCTCGATGCGCACCGGCCGCGCGACGCCGGGCTCGATATCCACCAGCACCTCGCCCTCGCCCACCACCGGGTGCTTGAACTGGCTGATCTGGTAGCCCTGCGGCAGGTCCGGGTAGAAATACTGCTTGCGGTCGAACTGCGAGCGCAGGTTGATCGTCGCCTTCAGCCCCAGCCCGGTGCGCACCGCCTGTTCCACGCAGAAGGCGTTGATCACCGGCAGCATGCCCGGCATCGCCGCGTCGACGAGGCTGACATTGGTGTTCGGCTCCGCCCCGAAGGCGGTGGAGGCGCCGGAGAAGAGCTTCGCCTGGGAAGCCACCTGGGCATGGACCTCCATGCCGATGACGACCTCCCAGTCCCCCTTCGCGCCGTGATAGATCTTGGCCTTGGGCTCGGTGAAGGCGAGGGCGGCATCGGCCTCTGCGTGGGGCACCGTTTCGCTCATCGTCTCCTCCGGCATGGCGGCTGATCGGGTCTCGCCCCGTTTCCTAGTCCCGCGCGCGGGCGGCGACAAGATGCGCCCCGCCCGGCGCCTTTGTCTCAGCGCTTGAGGCCCCGGAGCGAGCTCTCCGGCCGCTCGGGCATACAGTCTCCGCCGGGCTCGGCCACGCAGGAATAAGTCCCGCTCTGCACGCCGTAGAGGCTGCCCGAATAGACCGCCTCCGAGATCCAGCGCACCGGCCGGTCCACGCCGTCCGAGAAAGACGCGGTGCCGGCACAGGCCCGGCGCGCCTCGTAGCGCGCGTCCGAGGCCTCGAACCCGGTCTCACGCACCTCCGACAGCGCGCCGCGGCTCAGCCCCGCCGCTCGGGCATAGGCTGTGCCGACGAAGCCCGTGACCAGCGGATCCGCGCAGGCCCGCGGCTCGAGCTCGCGCAGCTCCGTGCAGGCCGGCAGCAGCGCCAGCATCAGAAGGGCGGGAAGAAGGGGACGCATCGGCTCCGCTCCGGTGGCCTCGGGGACCGCGCGAGGCTGGCACAGCCCCGCCCCCGCTGTCATCCGCGCGGCGCGCGCGCAGCGCGAGGCGCGGCAGGGACATCACAGCCCCCGCCGCGCCCCGCTCATCGCAGGCTCAGGGCGTCCTCAGGACCTCGTCAGGGCTTCGGCCGCGCCAGGACCCGCTGGATCTCCTCGCTCAGCGTCGCCTCGGAGTCGTTGCACATCCGGTTGTACTTCCGGTTCGCCTGCTCGAGCCGCGAGGGATACTGCTCCTCGGCCGTCTGCTCCGCATAGTCCGGCAAATGCGGCGGGTTGTTCTCCACCAGGAGCTCGAAGCGCTCCCCGACAGCCGGGTTGCCCAGCGCCTTGAGGAGCTTCTCCATCCCGTCCTTCGAGTGCCAGACCCGCGCCATGTCGGGCCTCTGGCGCCCCGTGCCCGGCGCGATGCAGCCCGACAGGTTCCACGGATTGTCGCTCTTGGCGTCGTGGATCAGCAGGGTGCTGTAGGCGCAGACGATGGGCCTCAGACACGCCACCTTGCGGCCCGTGTTCTTCACCGAGCGCTCCATGGTGTAGGAGCCCTTGCGCAGCCAGGGGGTGCCGGTGCGCTCCATGCACGGGATCACCAGCGTACCGACGATCAAATCGCCGACGACGACGCCGGCCCCCTTGGTATTCTTGTCGCCCAAGTGAACCCAGCGTCTCTTCAAGACAATATCAGCCATCCGTCCCTCACTTACTGTGGGATTACAAGTACGCGCTACTGCTGCTCCCTGCCGCAGCCAGTTTATCATTGAGCTCACGGTAAAGTGCGGGCGCATGACGTTCCGTAACGCGCGTCACCTCCCGCCCCGCCCCGGAACGATCCGGCCGCAAACTGAAAGCGCGCACGACTTCCAGAGTACACGCCTGCCCGACGCGCGCCAGCACGGCACGGGCAGGCGCGGCAGGGCATTCAGGGCCCCGCCGCGCGCTCGTCATCGGTCTTTCAGGGGGTCGGCTGTGCCAGAACCCGCTGGATCTCCTCGCTCAGCGTCGGCTCGGACTCATGGCAGATCTGCTGGTGCTTGCGGTTCGTGCGCTCGAGCTGCGTCGGATAATGATCCGCCGCGGTCTGCTTCAGCAGCTCTTCCGAGTAGGGGGGATTGTTCTCGACGAGGAGTTCGAAACGCGCCCCGATCTCCGGATTGCCCAGCGCCTCCAGAAGCTTGTCCATTCCCTGCTTGGACTCCCAGACCCGCGCCATATCCGGGCGCCGGCGCCCCATGCCCGGTGCGATGCAGCCCGTTAATTTCCAAGGATTGTCATTCAACGCATCGTGGATCAGAAGCGTCGTGTAGGCGCAGACGATCGGTCTCAGACACGGGATCTTCCGCTTCGTGTTCTTCACGTCGCGCTCGACGATATAGGAGCCCTTTCGCAGCCAGGGCGTGCCGACCCGCTCCATGCACGGGATGACCAGCGCACCGACGATCAGGTCTCCGACGACGATACCAGCCCAGCCGCTGTTCTTGTCAGCCTGATGAACCCAGCGTCTTCTCAAAATGATATCAGCCATACGTCCCTCATATACTGCGGGATTGAAAGAACGTGTCGCTGTCTTTTCCCTGCCTCAGCCAGTTTTTTATTGATCTCACGATAACGTTTCGCCGCATGACGTTCCGTAACGGGCGTCACCTCCTGTCCCGTCGCGGGAAAGGGCCGGGAACGCTGGCGCAGGAAACGGGCTGACGCGCCTGCCTCGCGCCGGTAGAGCCCTAGGCGATCCACCGGCTCCCGGGGCGCGACGGTGCGCCCCGGCCTTGAGCCGGGGCCTCCTTGGTCGCTCAAGGAGGTCCCGGGTCGGAGCCCGGGACGCACCGTCGCGCCCCGG
>JBCBWF010000611.1:0-2194 GCA_039817245.1 Pseudomonadota bacterium
GGAGTGCCTTGATAATTGCGTGTTCTGCATGAGATTAGTAGCCAAGGCGGCACTTTTGCGAAGGATGCGACGAAAATTCAGGTTCTCGGCGCGATGGCCCATCGGCCTCAGGCTCTGCCTGCTTCGGAACGAGGAGTGACCGGTGCGAAGCGTGAAGTCCAAGCGAGCGAGCGGCGCCGCGCCCATCATGCGCGGGACCGTCCGCGACACGATCAGATCCATGCGGCTCGGGCGCCTGATGGCGGGGATCGGCCTCCTGCTCATCGCCGGCTGCGGCACCACGGTCGAGCGCACTCCCGCGCCGTTCGACCAGATCGAGACCGTCGCGCCCTACGGCCTGCGCCTGGCAGACGATGAAGTGCGCTTCTGGGGCGACCGGGTCAGCCGCGAGGACATCGAGCTCATCATCGCTCAAACCGTTCAGGACTATGCGCAGCTGCTCGGCGACCGCCAGGCGGGGGATGCGCCCTTGACCGAGACCGCGCTGGCGCTGTCCGGCGGCGGGCCCGACGGCGCCTTCGGCGCGGGGCTGCTCAAGGGGCTGGCGGAGCGCGGAGAGCGGCCCGACTACACGGTGGTGACCGGCGTCTCGACCGGCGCGATCATCGCCCTCTTCGCCTTTCTCGGCCCGGAATACGACGGCATGCTCGAGGAGATCTACACCTCCTACAGCACCGACGATCTTGTCGAGGATACGATCTTCAGCGGCCTCACGGGCGGCCCGGCCCTCAGCGATGTCAGCGGCTACCGAGCGCTGATCGAGCGGTATATCGACGACATGGTCGTGGCGGCGATCGCCGACCGGTACCGCTCCGGCAAGACGCTCCTGATCGGGTCCACCAATCTCGACGCCGTCCGCCCGGTGATCTGGAATGTCGGCGCCATCGCCGCCTCGGGCCACCCGGATGCGCGCCGCCTGATCCACGACATCGTGCAGGCCTCCTCCGCCATCCCGGGTGCCTTCCCGCCGGTCCTGATCCCGGTCGAGACGGAGGATGGACGACGGTTCGACGAGATGCATGTGGACGGCGGCGCCACCCAGCAGGTTCTGCTCTTCTCCCCGAGCTTTTCGATCCAGGCGGTGGACGAGAGGAGCGGCCTCGACATCGAGCGCACCGTCTACGTGGTCCTGAACAACAAGATCCAGAAGTCCTACAGCCCGGTCGACGCCGATCTCTTCAGCATCGCCGGCACCGCGGTCAGCAGCCTGCTCGTGGGCTCCGGCTCCGGCGACGTCTACCGCTTCTTCGCGATCGCGCAGCGCGACGGCATCGATCTTCAGATCACCTCCATCCCGCAGGATTTCGACAGCGAGCCGGAGGAACCCTTCGACCCGACCTATATGCGCGCGCTTTACGACCTCGGATACGAGACCGGGCGCAAAGGCGTCGACTGGTCCGCTTATCCGCCCGACTTCGTTCCCTGGCCGTCCCCCACGCCCGGCTGACGAGCGCTCGTCCCGGGCCGCCCCGGATAGGTCGAGACCGTGCAGGGTCGCGTGATCCGCGCCTCTGTGCGCGCGGCTCATCTGGAGCGGGGCTACGATACGGCGGCGCACACTCCTCGGCCATGAACGCCGCGGTCGCCGGCACCTTTGAGACGCATGTGATCTGAGACCGCGGCCTCGGGCAACGCCACCACGGCAAACCCGAAGAGCACCAGCCAGCGCTCGAAGAGCCGAGAGGCGCGCGGAGCGCTGGCGGCATCCCGTGTCACTCACGGTCACCTTGCCAGCATCGTCATGCCTGCTAAGCCTTCCGCCACTCAGTAGGGGAACTTTGCATGCGACGTACCCGGCTCGGCCGCTCCGATATCGAGGTCAGCGCCTTCTGCCTCGGCACCATGACCTTCGGGACGAACACCGACGAGGCGGAGGCGCATCGCCAGCTCGATGCCAGCCTCGATCACGGCATCGACTTCCTCGACACCGCCGAGATGTATCCGGTGAACCCGGTGCGCAAGGAAACCGTGGGCCTCACCGAGGAGATCATCGGGCGCTGGATCGCAAAGACCGGTCGGCGGGCGGACTACGTCATCGCGACCAAATGCGCCGGCGAGAACGGCTCCTTCGTGCGCGAAGGCCGGCTGGTGGATGGCGGCGCCATTCGCGAGGCCTGCGAGGCGTCGCTCCGCCGGCTCGGCACGTGCCGAGCCGGCGGAGCGACGCCTCGCAGGCCTCGCGAATGGCGCCGCC
>JBCBWF010000128.1:0-12054 GCA_039817245.1 Pseudomonadota bacterium
CTCCGGCGCCTCCTTCGCGCGCTCCGCGGCGAAGTCCAGAACCTGGGCGCGATGCTTGCGCGTGATCTTCGGGCGCAGGAACGGCACGATCCAGGAGAGCGGCGGGGTCAGGTACCGCCCCAGATCCACCTCCAGCACCGCCGTGACCGAGGGCACCTCCTCCAGCGCCGCATGCACCTTCTGCGCGATGTCGGTCTTGGGAAAGGCGCGCAGCGTCACCACCGCCCTGGCCTCGGTCTCGCGCAGGATGCCGGCGAGCTGCCGGGTCTCCAGCAGCGGGTTCACCGGGCAGACGCGCGCCGCCGTCATGCCGCCCAGGAGCGCCAGCACCGTCTCGTTGCAGTTGGGCAGCACGTAAGCCACCGTGTCGTCCGGCCCGAGCCCGAGCCGGCGCAAGAGGTTCGCCGTGCGCGCCACCTCCGCCTTCAGCGTCGCGAAATCCAGCGTCTCCGCGGGATCCTTCGGCCCGCTCTTCAGCTGGAAGCTCAGCGCCGGCTTGGTCGGAAAGCGCGCCGCGGTCTCGGCCAGCATGCTGAAGACGCTGCCGGGCGTGTAGCGCTCGCCGATCGGCACGGCCTCGAGCGCCGCCTTCTCCGCGAGGGTGGACATGCTGATCCGTCCGCCATCCATCGGTGTTTCCCCTGTCTCAGCGGCGCCGCTTGGCGCGGGCACGGTCTCGTTCTCGTCGATCACGGAGAAAGGCACATAAGGCGCCTGACCGGCAAGATGGGGGGCGATCAAACGTTGCGGCACCCGTCCGCGCCCGATCCGCATGAAAAAGCCGCCCGGCCGGCGGCAAAGCCGCCGGCATTGAAGCCAAGCCGCGCAGCTTCCCGGCAGCGTCGGGCCGGCAGCGTCAGGCCGTCAGGCTCAGGCCGCGGTGATCCCGTCGGTGAACTGCAGCCGGGCGAGCCGCGCATAGAGCCCGCCGCGCGCCACCAGCGCGTCATGCGTGCCCTCCGCCACCAGCCGGCCCTCCTCGAGCACGAGGATCCGGTCGGCCCGCTTCACGGTGGCCAGCCTGTGCGCGATCACCAGCGTGGTGCGCCCGGCCGAGAGCCGCTCCACCGCCTCCTGCACCGCGCGCTCGCTCTCCGCATCGAGCGCCGAGGTCGCCTCATCGAGCAGCAGCACAGGCGCATCGCGCAGGATCGCGCGGGCGATGGCGACGCGCTGCTTCTGCCCGCCGGAGAGGAGCACGCCGCGCTCGCCGAGCCAGGCGTCGTAGCCCCCCGGCAGCCGGTCGATGAACTCCGCCGCCGCCGCCGCCTCCGCCGCCGCGCGCACCTCCGCATCCGTGGCCGAGGGCCGGCCGAAGCGGATGTTCGCTGCCACCGTATCGGCGAAGATCACCGGCTCCTGCGGCACCTGGGCCATCAGGTCGCGCAGATCCGTCAGCCCCATGGTCGAGACATCCACGCCGTCGAGCGCGATCCGCCCCGCATCCGGGTCGTAGAAGCGCAGCAGAAGCTGCAGCACCGTCGTCTTGCCGGCACCCGAGGGGCCCACCAGCGCCACCGTCTCCCCCGGCGCCACGGTGAAGTCGATCCCCTCCAGCGCCGCGATCTCCGGCCGGCTGGGATAGGCGAAGCCTACGCCCTCGAAGCGGATCTCGCCCTGCGCCGGGCGCGGCGGGGCCACCGGTGCGGCAGGCTCCGGCACCGGGCTCTCCATCGCCAGCAGCTCCGCCAGCCGCTCCGTGGCGCCGGCTGCGCGCTGCAGCTCGCCCCAGACCTCCGAGAGCGCGCCCACCGCGCCGGCCGTGAACACCGCGAAGAGCACGAACTGCGCCATCTCGCCCGGCGTCATCTCGCCCGAGATCACGTCGCGCGCCCCGATCCAGATCACGCCCACGATTCCGGAAAAGACGAAGAAGATCACCAGCACCGTCAGCCAGGACCGCGCCACCAGCCGCGACCGCGCCGCCTCGAAGGCCTCTTCCACACGCCCGGTAAAGGCCATCCGCGCCGGCGCGTCGTAGCTGTTGGCCTGCACGGTCTGGGCTGCCTGCAGCATCTCGCCCGCCAGCGTCGCCGCATCCGCGATCCGGTCCTGGCTCTCGCGCGAGAGCCGGCGCACCTTGCGCCCCAGGATCAGGATCGGGAACACCACCGCAGGCACGATCAGCAGCGTCATCGCCGTCAGCTTCGGCGAGGTGATGAGCAGCGCCACGATCCCGCCGATCAGCAGCAGGATGTTGCGCAGCGCGATCGACACCGTCGAGCCCACCACGGTCTGGATCACCGAGGTGTCCGTGGTCAGCCGCGTCAGCACCTCCGCGGTCATGATCCGTTCGTAGAAGGCCGGGCTCATCGAGACCACATGGCCGAACACGGCCGAGCGGATATCCGCGATCACCCGCTCCCCGAGCCAGGAGACGAGATAGAACCGCAGCGCCGTCGCCACCGCCAGCGCGGCCGCCACGCCGAGGAGCGAGAGGAAATACTCGTCGATCAGCGCGAAATCGCCCGCATCGATCACATCGATCACCCGGCCCGTCGCCACCGGCACCGCCAGCGTGAAGGCCGCGGCCAGCACCAGCGCCACCGCAACCCCGATGATCCGCCAGCGATAGGGCTTCAGGAACGGCGCGAGCTTGGCCAGCGGCGCGAGCTTGGCGGATTTCGCGCGCTCCTCGGGCTTCTTGCCGGGCTCCGGCGCGCCCGCCCCGGGCTCCGCCGCCGCCGTGCCGCCGAGCGCACCGCGCCGCGCCGCCGGCTCGGGCGCCTCACTGCGCGCCGCCGGTGCCGAGGGCGTCCCAGCACCTGCGCCCGCACCGGGACCCGCGCCCGCACCTGCCCCGGTCCCGGGCCCCGCTCCCGATGTCGCCGTCCGAACCGTATCCGCCGCCACGCGCGCCTCTCCCTTTGTCGCGGCAGCCTTAGCAACGCGCCCGAGGTGCGGGCAAGCATGCGTGGCCCGGGCGCGACACCGCGGCCCGCCGGCGCGGGCGCGCACGCATTCGTGCACCGCTCCTGCGGCTTTGCGACAGCCCGCGTCGAAAACCGGCTGGCATGGCGGGCGCAGCGGGTGCATGGTCAGCGCTCTCGCATCCCGCCCGCAAAGGCGCCCGGCGCCACGCCGGGTGGCGCGACATGTCAGCCCTTATCTCCTTCGGCGCGCTCTTTCTCTCCATCTTCCTCGTGCAGATGGGCTCGGGCTCGCTCGGCCCGCTCGATGTCCTCGCCGGCACCGCGCGCGGCTTCTCCGCCTCCGAGATCGGCATCCTCGGCTCGGCGCATTTCCTCGGCTTTCTCATCGGCTGCTTCGTCACGCCGCGGCTGATCGGCTCGGTCGGCCATTCGCGCTGCTTCGCCGTGGCCGCCGCGATCGGGGCCACCGGCGCGCTCCTGCACCCGGTGCTCGAGGGCCCGATCCTCTGGGCGCTCCTTCGGATGCTCACCGGCATGGCCATCGCGGGCGCCTACACGGTCATCGAGAGCTGGCTGCAGGCCAAGACGCGGAACGAGAACCGCGGCCGGGTCTACGGCGCCTTCCGCGTGGTCGATCTCTGCGGGCAGATCGCGGCGCAGGGCATGATCGCGGTGCTCGATCCGGCAAGCTATGTCGCCTACAACATCGTGGCGGTCTTCTGCTGTCTCTGCCTCCTGCCGCTGGCGCTCTCGCGCCGGGTCGCGCCCGAGACGCCGGATGCGCCGCGCCTGCAGCCGCTGAAGGCCTGGCGCCTCTCGCCGACCGCCATGATGGGCGTCGTCGTCGCCGCCATCTCCGGCGCCTCGCTGCGCATGGTCGGCCCGGTCTACGGGCTCGAGAACGGGCTCGGCCAGGGCCAGATCGCCATCTTCCTCGCCTCCGCCGTGCTCGGCGGCGTGATGGCGCAGTACCCGGTGGGCTGGCTCGCCGATATCGTCGACCGCCGGCTCGTGCTCATCGGCCTCTCGGTCGCGGCGATCGTCGGCTGCGTCTGGATCGCCGTGGGCCTGCCGGAGCCGAGCCCCGAGGAGATCTACCTCGCCGCCTTCGTCTTCGGCGTCACCGCCTACCCGATCCACTCCGTCGCCGCCGCCTACGCCAATGATTTCGCGCCGCCCGACTTCGTGGTGGAACTCAACGCCGCGATCATCTTTTTCTTCTCGGCAGGGGCGATCTTCGCGCCGGTCATCGCGGCGGAGATGATCGCGGCCAACGGGCCCGGTGCGATGTTCGGTTTCATAGCGGTGGCGCATCTTTTTCTGATCGTCTTTGCGCTCTATCGTATGACCCGGCGGGCGGCCGTGCGGCCCTCCGCGCCCTACCGCTACATACCCCGCACCTCGATGGTGCTCGCCCGCCTGATCAGGGCCCGGGAGCAGACGGAGAACGCCGAAGCCGCGCCCGCCCGGAGCCAGAACGAAAGGACAGATCCGTGAAGCTCTACCACTCCGCCACCTCGCCCTATGTCCGCAAGGTCATGCTGGTGCTGTACCTGAAGGGCCTGGTGGAGAAGGTCCAGCTCGTCCCCGGCTCCGGCACCCCGCTGGCCCCGAACCGCCAGACGCTGAGCGCCAACCCGCTCGGCAAGGTGCCCTGCCTCGTCACCGATGCGGGCGAGGCGCTCTACGACAGCCGCGTGATCTGCCGCTATCTCGACAGCCTCTCCGGCGGCGGGCTCTACCCGACCGATGCCGGCCAGTTCGCGGTGCTGACCCGCGAGGCGGCGGCGGACGGGATGATGGATTCGGGCATCTCGGCGGTCTACGAGACGCGCCTGCGCGCCCCGGCCATGCAGGTCTCGGCGGTCAGGGATGCCTGGCTCGCCAAGATCACCCGGACCCTCGGCGTGCTGGAAGGCCAGGCCGCGAGCCTGGATGCGCCGGTGCGGATCGACCATATCGCGATCGCCTCGGCGCTCGGCTATCTCGACCTGCGCTTCGACCATCTGAACTGGCGCTCGAGCGCGCCGGGCCTCGCCGCCTGGTTCGCCGATTTCCGCGAGACGCCGGCCATGCTGGCCACAGCGCCCAAGGAGTGATCGCGCGGCGATGACGGCGGCCGCCATCGCTCCCGCGCCCGGCGGGCTCGGCGCCATGCCCTGGGCGGAGATGATGGCGGCCTGGATCGTCTTCGCCGGCAACCTGTTCTCGCCGGGGCCCAACGTGCTCAACACCATCGCCATCGCGCTCGGCTCCGGCCGGCGGGTGGCGATGGCGGTGGTCCCGGCGGTGGGGCTCGGCGTGCTGGTCTGGGGCGCCGCCGCGGTGCTCGGCGCAGCCGCCCTCTTCCAGGAACGGCCCTGGCTGGCACCGGCGCTGAGCGCGCTCGGCGGCGGGCTCCTGCTCTGGTTCGCCTGGCGCTATGCGGGCACGGCGCTCAGCTGGAGCCCGGCGCAGGCGGAGGGCCGGCTGATGGCGCCGCGCGAGGCCTTTGCGCGCACCCTCGGCATCCTCGCCACCAACCCGAAGGCGCTGACCACCTGGCTCGTGCTCGTCTCCATCTTCCCGGTCGCGTCCGCGAGCCCCGCGGCGATGGCAGTGATGATCGCGGGCTCGGTCCTGGTCGCCTGCGCCTGCCACGCGGCCTACGCGCTCCTCTTCTCCACCCGGCCTGCCGCCGCCGCGTATCTGCGCGCGGGCCGCTGGATCAATGCGGGCGTCGCCGTCTTCTTCGCCGGGCTCGGCGCCACCCTTCTCCTCGGTGCCACCCGCGCGCTCACCTGACCCTGCAGCGCCCGCGCCCACCCACGTCATTGTGTTACCGAGAATCGGAACATTGTGTGAACAAACGATAGGGACAGCGCATGCGGAGTGGGCCGGACTGGTGCCGACCGAGAGGGCAAAGCCAACGCGGAGGGCCTCGCTCCGACCATGCACCTCCTCCGCCGGAACGGGGCGCTTGGCCCTGATCACCTCCAAGGGCCAAGCGCGCCAGTCTGCGGCGCTCCGGGTCGAGCATCCGCCGCCACCGCCCGCTCCCTCGCTCGGCGCCAGGCGCTCCCATCGGCCGCGCCCCCCTCGCGCAGACGCCATGGCGCCTCTAGGCGGACGCTCCGCTAGGGCACGGAGCGTCAGGGTGCGGCCGGGCCCACCGCTCGCCGAGCCCCGCAGGGGCGAGAAGAGCGCAAGAGAGCATCGGCGCGCGCAGCGCGGCGATACCGCCCGGCCATTCTCTGACATTGCCTGACATTGCCTGGGCGCCCCGAAGCCGCCAGCCGCTTCTCTGCGCCCCTTCCGCGCCCCCCGCGCCGCGCGCTAGGCTGGCGCGTCCCTCGCCAAGGAGCGCCGATGCGCCTCGAACTGCGTGACCTCCAGCTCTTCGTCGCCCTCGCGCGCCATGAGCATTTCACCCGCGCGGCGGAGGCCTGCGGCATCTCCCAGCCAGCGCTCTCGCTGCGAATCGCCAATCTCGAGGCCGCCCTCGGCGTGCCGCTGGTGCGCCGTGGGGCACGCTTCGCCGGCTTCACCGAGGACGGCCAGCGCCTCCTGCGCTGGGCCCGGCGCATCCTTGCCGAGCACGAGGCCATGCTCGCCGAGCTCGGCACCGCCCGCGGCACCGTCGCCGGGCATGTCACGCTCGGCGTCATCCCCACCGCCCTCGGCTTCGCCGCGCGCCTCAGCGCCGAAGCGCTCCGCCGCTACCCGGCGGTCGCCCTCACCGTCCGCTCCGCCTCGGCGCGCGAGATCGCCGCGGGCCTCGTCGCCGGCCGGTTCGATATCGGCATCTCCTACACCGTCGAAAGCAGCGACACGGGCAGCGAAACGGGCGGCGAGACAGGGGGCGACACGGGCGGCGAGGCGGGCCGCGAGAGCGGCGCCCGGCGCATGCGCAGCGACCTCACCGGCGGGCCCGAACGCTTCCTCTACCGCGAGAGCTACGTCCTCCTCGCCTCTGCCGCGGTCCTTCCGCCGGGCCGGCGCGCGCTCAGCTGGGCCGAGGCCGCCACCCTCCCGCTCGCCCTGCTCTCGCCGGACATGAAGAACCGCCAGATCATCGACAGCGCCTTCCGCCGCGCCGGCGCCCGCGCGCGCCCGGTCTTCGAGACCAACTCGCTTTCCACCCTCTACGCCTTCCTCGCCGAAAGCGGCGCGGCCACCATCGCCCCGGCCAATGCCGCGGAGACGCGCGCCGGCGTCGCCGCCGATCTCGCCACGCTCGATCTCGTCGAGCCGGAGCTCCGCCGCTCCATCGCCGCCTTCACGCCGGACACGGCCTTCGAGGCCCCCGCCGTCACCGCGCTCCTCAACCTCGCCACCGAGATCGCCGGCGCCCCGATGCCCGCGCATCCGCCCGCCTCGGCGCCCTCCACAGCGCCCGCGCAACAATCCTCCGACCGCTCATAAGCCCCGCTTATCGGCGCATATCGAAACTCTCTTTGCCTCGCGCGCGCGTCTGACCGAACACTGTGGCAACGCATGCCACTAGCCGGGAGAACGCCATGGCGCCGCTCGATCAGAAGCCTGGGGTCTGGAAATCGGGCCGGGGTAAGGGCCGCGCCACGCCGAAGGGCCGGCAGTACGAGGACACCGCCCTCGCCGAGATCCGCCGCCTCCTCGGCGACCGCCCGCGCCGCGCGGACCTGCTGATCGAGTTCCTCCACCTCGTGCAGGACGCCCACGGCCACCTCTCCGCGGCCCATCTGCGCGCGCTCGCCGAGGAGCTGCGCCTCGCCCAGGCCGAGGTCTACGAGGTCGCCACCTTCTACGCCCATTTCGACGTGGTGATGGAGGACGAAACCCCGCCGCCCGCGCTCACGATCCGCGTCTGCGACTCGCTCTCCTGCGAGCTCGCCGGCGCCCAGGCGCTCAAGGCCGCGCTGGAGGCCGGCCACAGCCCGGACGAGGTCCGCGTCCTGCGCGCCCCCTGCATGGGCCGCTGCGACACCGCGCCCGTGCTCGAGATCGGCCACCGCCATGTGGACCACGCGACGCCGGAAAAGGTCGCCGCCGTCATCGCCGCCGCCGATTTCCACCCGGAAATGCCCGCCTACGAGACCTTCGCGGACTACAGCGCCGCCGGCGGCTACGCCACGCTCAAGGCCTTCCGCGCCGGCGCCAAGGATCCCGAGGCCGTGCAGGACACGCTCCTCGAGGCGGGCCTGCGCGGTCTCGGCGGCGCAGGCTTCCCGTCGGGGCGCAAATGGTCCTTCGTCCGCGCCGAGGCGGGCCCGCGCTACCTCGCCGTCAATGGCGACGAGGGCGAGCCCGGCACCTTCAAGGACCGCTACTACCTCGAGCGCGAGCCGCATCTCTTCCTGGAGGGCATGCTGATCGCCGCCTGGGCCGTCGAGGCCGAGACCGTCTTTCTCTACATGCGCGACGAATACCCCGCCGTCCTCGAGATCCTGCGCCGCGAAATCGCAGCGCTGGAGGCCGCCGAGCTCGTCGCCCCCGGCTATATCGACCTGCGCCGCGGCGCCGGCGCCTATATCTGCGGCGAAGAGAGCGCGATGATCGAATCGATCGAGGGCAAGCGCGGCCTGCCCCGCCACCGCCCGCCCTATGTCGCCCAGGTCGGCGTCTTCGGCCGCCCCACCCTCGTGCACAATGTCGAGACCCTGCACTGGGTCGCGCGCATCTGCCGCGAAGGCCCCGAGGTGCTGAACGGCACCGAGAAGAACGGCCGCAAGGGCCTGCGCTCCTACTCGGTCTCCGGCCGCGTGGCCGCCCCGGGCGTCTATCTCCTGCCCGCGGGCTCCACCATCCTCGACATCATCGCAGCCGCCGGCGGCATGGCGGAGGGCCATGTCTTCAAGGCCTACCAGCCCGGCGGCCCCTCCTCCGGCCTCCTGCCCGCCACGCTCGACGACGTGCCGCTCGACTTCGACACGCTCCAGCCGCACGGCACCTTCATCGGCTCGGCCGCCGTCGTGGTCCTCTCCGACCAGGACCGCGTGCGCGACGCCGCGCTCAACATGCTCCGCTTTTTCGAGGACGAGAGCTGCGGCCAGTGCACCCCCTGCCGGGTCGGCTGCGAGAAGGCGGTGAAGCTCATGCAGGCCGACCGCTGGGACCAGGACCTCCTCGAGGATCTCTGCCAGGTGATGGCCGACGCCTCCATCTGCGGCCTCGGCCAGGCGGCGCCCAACCCGATCCGCCTCACCATGAAACATTTCGCGGACGAGATCTGAGCATGATCGTGCGCGACTACATCCCCGAGGACCGCGAGGCCTTCATCGCGCTCTGCGCGGAGATGGAAGCGCATTACGACGGCGACGCCGCCATCGGCCCCGAGGACATCGCCGCCCGGATCGACACGGTCCTCGCCACGCTGCGCGACACCACGCTCCTCGTCGCCGTGCCCGGGGACCGCCCGCTCGCCGGCATGCTCACCGCGGTGCGCACCTGGCCCGGCACGCGGATGCGCGCCGCCTGGTGGGTCAAGGAAGTCTATGTCGCCCGTGCCGCGCGCGGCACGGGCGTCGGCACCGCCCTCATGCAGAGCTTCCTCGCCCGCGTCCGCACGGACGAGGGCGAGCGCGCCGATGTCACCACCGACCGCACGAACACCGCCGCCATCGGCCTCTACGAGAGCCTCGGCGGACGCCTGACCGACCAGGTCCTCATCCGCTACGACGCTGCCTGCTAAGGAGCTTCCCATGCCCGACGGCGCAAAAATCCCCACGATCACCTTCACGCTCGACGGCCGCGAGGTGGAGGCCCAGCCCGGCGAGACCATCTGGAGCGTCGCAAAGCGCCAGGGCAGCACGATCCCGCATCTCTGCCACCGCGACGCGCCGGGCTACCGCGCGGACGGCAACTGCCGCGCCTGCATGGTCGAGGTGGAGGGCGAGCGCACGCTCGTGGCCTCCTGCATCCGCCAGCCCCGCCCGGGCATGGTCGTCAACACCGCCAGCGAGCGCGCCGAGAAGTCCCGCGCCCTCGTGATGGAGCTCCTCGTCGCCGACCAGCCCGCGCGCGAGAACGCCCATGACCGCGACAGCCATCTCTGGGAGATGGCGGAGCTGCAGGGCGTCGAGGAGAGCCGCTTTCCCTACGTCGAGACCGAGCGCGTGCCGCTGCTCGACGACAGCCACCTCGCCATGCGCGTCAATCTCGACGCCTGCATCCACTGCAATCTCTGCGTGCGCGCCTGCCGCGAGGTCCAGGTCAACGACGTGATCGGCATGGCCGGGCGCGGCCACGACGCCAAGATCGTGTTCGATTTCGACGATCCCATGGGCGAGAGCACCTGCGTCGCCTGCGGCGAATGCGTCCAGGCCTGCCCCACCGGCGCGCTGATGCCCGCGGCCGCGGTCGACGAGGACGAGCGCGGCTCCACCAAGGACTACGACCGCGAGGTCCAGTCCGTCTGCCCCTATTGCGGCGTCGGCTGCCAGCTCTCCTTCAAGATCAAGGAGGACAAGATCGCCTGGGTCGAGGGCATCGAAGGGCCCTCCAACGAGAACCGCCTCTGCGTGAAGGGCCGCTTCGGCTTCGACTACATCCACCACAAGCACCGCATCACCAAGCCGCTGGTGCGCCGGCACGACGCGCCCGAGAAGGGCCTCAACGTCGATCCGAACAACCCCTGGACGCATTTCCGCGAGGCGACCTGGGGCGAGGCGCTCGACGCCGCCGCCGGCGGCCTCGCCAAGCTGCGCGGCTTCTTCTCGGGCCGCTCCGTCGCGGGCTTCGGCTCGGCGAAATGCTCGAACGAGGAGGCCTATCTCTTCCAGAAGCTCATCCGCACGGGCTTCGGGCACAACAATGTCGATCACTGCACCCGGCTCTGCCATGCCTCCTCGGTGGCAGCGCTCATGGAGAATGTCGGATCCGGCGCGGTGACGGCCACCTTCAACGAGATCGAGAACGCCGACGTCGCCATCGTCATCGGCGCGAACCCGACCGAGAACCACCCGGTCGCCGCCACCTATTTCAAGCAGTTCGCCAAACGCGGCGGCAAGCTCATCGTCATGGATCCGCGCGGCCAGGGCCTGAAGCGCCATGCCAGCCACATGCTCCAGTTCCGCCCCGGCACCGATGTGGCGATGCTGAACGCGATCATGCACACCATCGTCGACGAGAAGCTCTACGACCGGAACTATGTGGAGGGCTTCACCGAGGGCTTCTTCCAGCTCCGCGACCACCTGAAGGGCTTCAGCCCCGAGAAGATGGCGCCGATCTGCGGCATCGAGCCCGCGGTCCTGCGCGATGTCGCGCGCACCTTCGCCTCGGCCAAGGCCGGCATGATCTTCTGGGGCATGGGCATCTCGCAGCATGTCCACGGCACGGACAATTCGCGCTGCCTTATCTCGCTCGCGCTGCTGGCGGGCCATGTGGGCCGGCCGGGCACGGGGCTGCATCCGCTGCGCGGCCAGAACAACGTGCAGGGCGCCTCCGATGCGGGCCTCATCCCCATGGTGCTGCCGGACTACCAGTCGGTGAAGGATGCCGGCGCGCGCGAGCTCTTCCGCTCGATCTGGCAGATGGAGGTGTTCGACGAGCCGGGCCTCACGGTCGTGGAGATCATCGACGCGGTCTATCGCGGCGAGATCCGCGGCATGTATATCCTCGGCGAGAACCCGGCGATGTCCGACCCGGATGTGGAGCATGCCCGCAAGGCGCTCGCCCATCTCGACCATCTCGTGGTGCAGGACATCTTCCTCACCGAGACCGCCAACTACGCCGATGTGATCCTGCCCGCCTCCGCCTGGCCCGAGAAGACCGGCACGGTGACCAACACCAACCGCCAGGTGCAGATGGGCCGCAAGGCGCTGGAGGCGCCCGGCGAGGCGAAGGAGGACTGGTGGATCATCGTCCAGCTCGCCAAGCGCCTCGGCCTCGACTGGAGCTACGAGCACCCCTCCGAGGTCTTCGCCGAGATGAAGATGGGCATGAAGTCGCTGCGCAACATCACCTGGGGCCGGCTGGAGGCCGAGGGGGCGGTGACCTATCCCTGCCACGCACCGGACCAGCCGGGCGAGGCGGTGGTGTTCGGCGAGGGCTTCCCCCGCCCCGGCGGCCGCGCCAAGTTCACGCCCGCCCAGATCGTGCCGCCGGCCGAGGCGCCGGATTCGAAGTGCCCGATGATCCTCACCACCGGGCGCCAGCTCGAGCACGGGCATACGGGCTCGATGACGCGCCGCGCGGGCGTGCTCGACGGCGTGGAGCCCGAGGC
>JBCBWF010000146.1:0-11156 GCA_039817245.1 Pseudomonadota bacterium
CATGACCATCTGGCGCGAGGAGATCTTCGGCCCGGTCCTCTCGATCACGCCCTTCGACAGCGAGGACCAGGCGATCGAGATGGCGAACGACACCGCGTATGGCCTGACCAACTATGTCCAGACCCAGGACGTGGAAAAGGCGCGCCGGTCGGCCCGGGCGCTGCGGAGCGGGATGGTGGAGATCAACGGCAAGTCCCGCGGGCCGGGCGCCCCGTTCGGCGGGTACCGCCAGTCCGGCAACGGGCGTGAGGGCGGCATCTGGGGGCTCGAGGACTTCCTGGAAGTGAAATCCGTCGGCGGCTGGGATCTCTGACGGCGGGCATCTCGCGCGGATGGTGCTGGAGAACGGCCTGCCGGTGACTGGCGGGCCGCTCGGGCGTTGCCGCTGCGGGTGAGGACCGTGGCGGTATCCGCCGAGCCCCGGCCGCCGTCGCCGATCAGGCCGGCTCGGCGGCTTGCGGGGGGTGCCAGTCCTTGCCGGGCACGGCGCCGAGAAGGTCGCGGGTATAGGGGTCCTGCGGATCGGCGAAGATCGCCGCGGTCGGGCCGGCCTCGACCACCCGGCCATGGCGCATCACCGCGAGCTGGTCGCAGACCTGGGCGGCGACACGCAGGTCGTGGGTGATGAACACCATCGAGAGGTTCATCCGTTCGCGGATCTCGTCGAGCAGGAGCAGGATCTGCGCCTGGATGGAGACATCGAGGGCGGAGACCGGCTCATCCGCCACCAGCACCTCCGGATCGAGGGCGAGGGCGCGAGCGATGCCGATGCGCTGGCGCTGGCCGCCAGAGAACTCGTGCGGGAAGCGGTTGAAGGCGCGCTCATCGAGGCCGACGATCTCGAGCAACGAACGGGCCTTCTCGCGCGCCGTCTCGGCGCTCGTGCCCTGCAGGCGCATGCCCTGCGCGATGATGCTGCCGACGCGCCTGCGCGGGTTGAGCGAGGCGAAGGGATCCTGGAAGACCATCTGGATCTTGGAGCGGTAGGCGCGCAGCGCGGAGCGGCCGAGGGGGCGCAGATCCTCGCCGTCGAGCAGGATGCGGCCGGAATCGGCATCCGTCAGCCGCACGATGCAGCGCGCGACCGTGGATTTGCCGGACCCGCTCTCGCCCACGATGCCGAGGGTCTCGCCGCGGCGGAGATCGAGGTTCACATCGACGGCGGCGGTGACGGTGCGGGTCTCCTTGCCGAGGCCGAAGAAGCTGCGCCCGCCGCGATAGACCTTGTTCAGGTCCTCGATGCGCAGCACCGCCTCCTCCGCGCGGGGGCGCGCCGGGCGCGGGCTGAGGCTGGGCACGGAAGCGATGAGTGCCTTGGTGTAGTCGTGCTCGGGGTGGTTCAGGATCTGGCCGGCGGGACCTGCCTCCACCACGCGACCGCCCTGCATAACCACGACCTGGTCGGCGATATCGGCGACCACGCCGAAGTCGTGGGTGATGAAGAGCACGCCGGTGTTGTGCGCAGCCTGCATCTCCTTCACGAGCTTCAGGATCTGGGCCTGCGTGGTGACGTCGAGCGCGGTGGTCGGCTCGTCGGCGATCAGGATCTTGGGATCGAGCGCGAGCGCCATGGCGATCATGGCGCGCTGGCGCTGCCCGCCGGAGAGCTCATGGGGATACGCGCCCATGATCTGCGCGGGATCGGGCAGATGCACATCGGCCAGAAGCTGCAGCGCGCGTTCGCGCCGCTCCCGGCCCGACATGCGGACATGGAAGCGGAAGACCTCGTCGATCTGGCGGCCGATGGTCATGACCGGGTTGAGGGCGGTCATCGGCTCCTGGAAGATCATGGAGATATCGGAGCCGCGGATGTCGCGCAGGCGCGCCTGGCTGACCTGGGTGAGATCCTCGCCGGCGAACTCGATGGCCCCCTTCTCGACGCGCACATGCGGGGCGGGCAGGAGCCCCATGACGGCGCGGGCGGTGAGCGATTTGCCGGAGCCGCTCTCGCCGACGACGCAGAGGATCTCGTTCTCGCCGAGGCGCATGGAGGCATCCTCGACCGCATAGGGCCGCTGCGAGCCCTCCGGCAGGGCCACGTGGAGATTGCGGATATCGAGGAGAGGTGCGGTCATTGGCGTTCCCGGAGGCGCGGGTTCAGGGCGTCGTTGAGCCCCTCGCCGACGAGGTTGATGGCCAGCACCGTGAGCAGGATGGCGATCCCGGGGAAGGCGCAGACCCACCAGGCGGAGCGCAGAAGCGTGCGGCCCGCGCCGATCTGGAAGCCCCAGCTCATGATGTTCGGATCGCCGAGGCCGAGAAAGGCCAGGCCGCTCTCGATGAGGATCGCCGTGGCGACCATGAGCGAGCCGATGACGATGATGGGCGAGAGGCAGTTCGGCAGGATCTCGCCGAGCATGATGCGCAGATCGCTCATGCCGACGGTCTGGCACGCCTGCACGAATTCGCGGTTCCTCAGCGCCAGGAACTCGCCGCGCACGAGGCGGGCGACGCCGGGCCACGAGACCACTGCGATCGCGACGATGATGCTCTCGATCGAGGGCTTCATGATCGCCACCAGCAGGATGGCGAAGACGAAGGAGGGGATCGTCTGGAACATTTCGGTGGTGCGCATCAGGATGTCGTCGATCCAGCCGCCATAATAGCCGGCGAAGGCCCCCATGATCGCGCCGATGAAAACCGCGACGAGCGTGGCGACGAGCCCGATCAGGAGCGAGGTCTTGGCGCCATGGGCGATGCCGGCGGCCACGTCGCGGCCGAGGCTGTCACTGCCCAGCAGGAACCCGTTCTCGCCCGGGGGGGACATCGCGCGGCCCGCGAGGCTGAAGGGATCCTCCGGGTAGAAGAGGTTTGCGGTGGCCGCGATGATCAGGATCACCGTGAGGATCCCGAGCCCCAGCACGGCAGAGCGGTTGCGCCTGAAGCGGTTCCAGAAAGCCAGCATCAGCCCACCTCGATGCGCGGATCGAGCGACGAGTAGATGATGTCGACGACCAGGTTGACCGCGACGACGAGAAGCGCGGAGAGCAGGAAGATGCCGAGCAGGAGGTTGAGGTCGCGCGAGAACAGCGCCTCGAAGGCGAGCATGCCGAGCCCCGGCCAGGCAAAGACGCTTTCCACGATCACCGATCCTCCGATCAGCGCGCCCACCTGCACGCCGGCCATGGTGACGACCGGCAGGAGCGCATTGCGCAGCACATGGACAAAGACGATGCGCCGCTCGGTCAGCCCCTTGGCGCGCGCGGTGGTGACATAGTCCTGCCCCGACTGCTCGAGCATCGAGGCGCGCATCAGCCGCGTGTAGAGCGCGAGATAGAAGAGCGAGAGCGTGATCGTCGGCAGCACCAGATGGTGCGCGATGTCGAAGACACGGTCCCAGCCCTCATGGAAGGCGGCGATGTTCTCCATCCCGCTCGTGGGGAACCAGCCGAGATTGAGTGAGAACACGACGATCAGCATCAGCCCTACCCAGAAGAGCGGCGTGGCGTAGGTGATCAGCGCGAAGATCGAGATCGCGGTGTCGCGCCAGGTGTTGAGCCCGGTGGCCGCGAGCAGGCCGAGCAGGATGCCGAAGCCGACCGCGAGCAGGATGGTGGAGACCATCAGCAGCAGCGTGGCGAACATCCGGTCGAAGATCAGCTCGGAGACGGGCATCTCGTGGCGAAACGAATAGCCGAGATCGAAGAAGAGCACGTTCTTCAGGTAGATGCCGAGCTGCACGAGCAAGGGCTGGTCGAGCCCGAACTTGGCCCGCAGCTCCGCCATGTATTCCGGCGTGGCAGACCCCGCCTCGCCCGCGAGCACGTCGACCGCATCCCCCTCGGCGAGTTGGAGGAGGAAGAAGTTGAGCACGACGATGGCCAGCACGATCGGCACGGCCTGGAGCAGGCGCTTCACCACATAGCGAAGCCGGCGGGCGGAATGGTTCATGGTGGTTTTCCCTGAAACGGCGCCGGCCCGAGCGGTGGGGCCGGCGCCTGCCGATCAGGCGATCACTCGTCGAGCCAGGCGCGCTCGAACGGGCCGTAGGCGCCGAGGGCCGAGGTCGCGTGATCCTTCAGCTTGGTGTTGAAGACGGTGAGGAACTGCATCTCGAAGAGGTTCACCACCGGCATGTCGTCCGCGAGGATCGACTGCACCTGGCTGTAGATCTCGCCGCGCTTCGTGGCATCGGACTCCGTCGCACCGGCCGCGAGCAGGGCGTCGAGCTCGGGGTTCGAGTAGCGCGAGGAGTTCACGAAGTGCGTGCCCTGGCGGATCTGGTCGGTGCCGTAGTGGCGATGCACGCCGAGCACCGGATCGGGCAGCTGGTAGAAGTAGTTGACGTTCATCTTGAAGTCGTAGTCAGCGTAGACGCGCTTCAGCCAGGTCGGCACGTCCTCGTAGCGCAGCTCGAGTTCGATGCCGATATCGCCCAGCGCCTGCTTCATGTACTCGCCCGCGCGGCGCCAGTCTTCGCCGTAGGGGATGAGGTCGAGCACGGCCTTGGCGACGGGCTCGGAGCCGTCCGGATCGTAGCCGGCCGCCTTCAGAAGCGCCTTGGCTTCCTCGACATTGCCGCCGGCGGGATAGTTCGGCATGCCTTCGGCATAGAGGCCGACCGGCGCGAAGTTGGAGGAGAGCGCGCTGGTGGCGGGCTTGCCGTAGCCGAACCAGATGTTCTCGATCAGGAACTCGCGGTTCATGGCCAGCGAGATCGCCTTGCGGATGGTCTCGTCCTCGAACGGGCCGTCGGTGGTGTTGAACTCGATGAGCGCCATCGGGTTGATCATCGAGTAGCCGTCAGTGGTGACGTCGATGTTGTCGAGGTCCTTCAGGCGCACCGCATCGATGTTCGGGATCGCGCCGTAGGCGCCGTAGAGCACTTCCTCGTTCTCCATCGCCGCGGTGCGGGTGGAGGCGTCCGGGATGAAGCGGCCGACCACGCGGTCGATATAGGGCAGGCCTTCCTTCCAGTAGTTCTCGTTCTTGTCGAGGCGGACATACTGGCCCTTCTTCCACTCGACGAACTTGTATGCGCCGGTGCCGACCGGGTTGTTGGCGAGATCGGCGGTGCGCGGATCCTGACCCTCGAGCAGGTGCTTCGGCACGATCGGGCTCTCATAGCCCGAGAGCGCGCGGAGCATGTAGGGCGCGGGGTTGGCCAGGTTGAAGACCGCGGTGTGCTCGTCCGGCGTGTCGATCGAGGTCACTTCGCGGAAGGAGTTCGGGCCGCGCGGGTGGACCTTCTTGAGGACCTCCATCACGGTGAACTGCACGTCCGCCGAGGTGAAGGGCGCGCCGTCGTGCCATTGCACGCCCTGGCGCAGCGTGAAGGTCACCGTCTTGCCGTCGTCGCTCACCGTGTAGCTCTCGGCGAGGGCCGGCACGATGTTGAGATCGTTGTCGTAGTCGAAGAGCCCGTCATAGATTTTCGGGGCGACGAGACCGATCGGGCCCGACGTCGAGAGGTAGGATGCCAGAGAAGGCGGCTCCGGCTGGACAATGTAGACAAACGTTCCGCCTGATTTTTGTGCATTTGCAGCACAAGCACTGAACACCATCAGGGCGGCGGCGAGTCCGCTCCCTATCCAGCTGCCGATTTTCATGATCGTCTCCCTGCGAAAGCCAGTGTGGTCGCTGTGTCGATTCTGCCCCGTCAGGCGCTTTTTTGTTCGACCTCTGGACCGTGCCCGAGAAGGTGGCACCGCTCAAGGTGTTTTAGAGCGCGGCCGAGGCAGCCCCGGCGGGCGGTGCGAAACCGGTTACATTTTGCAGGAGGCGTCCGGGACCGGTGAGCGCGAGGCCCGGATCGGCGAGGCGGGCCATGTGCCAGGCGAGCACCTGGTTGCTGGAGAGGACCGGCAGGCCCGTTTCTGCCTCCAGAGCGTCGATCACCGCGAGCGTGCGCAGATTGGTGCAGGAAAGAAAGAGCGCATCGACCTCGCCGGCTCCGGCTTGCGACACAAGGGTGGCCCCGGCTGCGCGCGTCGAGGCGGGGGCGATCTGGGCGACGCGGGCCTCTTCCTGCTCGGCGAAGGTGCCGAACACGGGGGTGGCGATCCCGGCCCTGGCGAGGGCGCCGCGCAGGCGTTCGGAGACCGGGTCGACATAGGGCGACAGGAACGCCAGGCGGTTCAGGCCGAGGGCGGCGCAGGCGGCGACCAGGGCGCTCAGCGGCTCGGTCACGGTCCGGCAGGGCTTGCCGCGGCGCACGAGCTCGGCGATGCGCCCCGCCCCGATCTGCGCCGTGCCGGACGTGCAGCCATAGCCGATGGTGTCGAAATCGACCGAAGCGGGGAGGAGGCCGGCGGCGGCCGGCAGATGGGCCTCCATGGCCTGCAGCGTCTCGGAGGTGACGTCCGGCGCGCTCGGCACCCGGCTGATATGGAGACGGGCGGAGGCGGGCAGGATCCGGCGGAAGTCGTGCTCGATGGTCGCATCGGCCTCCAGCACCACGAGACCGAGCGCGGGGCCGGCGGGGGCCTCCAGATGGTAGGCGAAACGGGTCATCGGCGGGTCTCCAGAAAGGGCAGGACGGGGTCTGCGGGGCGGGTCAGGTACTCGGCGCCCGTCTCGCGGATCACGATGTCCTCCTCGTGGACGAGAAGGCAGCCCCGTTGAGCGCTGGGGGCGACCTCGATGCTGGGCTCGAGGGTGAGGACCATGCCGGGGACGAGGGGCGTGTGGTCTCCGGGAATAAGCGATGGCCATTCAGTGAGTTGCATGCCGAGGCCGTGGCCGAGGCGGCCGGCCTCCGCGGCCGCCCCGCCGCCGGCGACGGCGTGCATGGCGTGGAAGAGATCGGCGGCGGTGGCGCCGGGGCGGGCGATGGCGAAGGCGGCCTCGGTCGCCTCGACGAGCCGCGCATGGGCGGCGGCGATGGCGGGCGCCGGCGGGCCGACGGAGAAGTTGCGGTCGAAGTCGCAGAAATAGCCGTCCCAGACCGCGCCGGTGTCGAGCATCAGGACATCGCCCGGGGCGAGGGGCGTGTCGGTGGCCGGCGAGATGACATCCGCATAGCCGCCCTCCGCGGCGGCGCCGGCGAGATAGGGCACCCAATCCGCCCCCTCCTCGAGCGCAAGGCGCTGGAAATCCTGGAAAACCCGGGCGAGCGGTGTGCCGGCGGCGGCGATCTCGGGGACCCGCGCGAAGGCCCGGCCGGCGATGGCGCAGGCCTCGGCGATCTTGGCGATCTCGGCCTCCGACTTGACGAGGCGGAGGCGGCGGAGGATGCCCGCATCCTCCACGATCTCGGCCGGGGCGAGGCGGGCCTTGAGCGCCTCGAAGCCTGCGAGCGGCATGCGCAGATGCGTCTCGGGCCCCATGGGCGTGCCGATGCGGCCCCGGCGACCCGCCTGTTCCGAGAGCGTGGCGGCGAGAAGGGAGAGGCCGTCATCCTCCGGATCGGGGGAGCGCCAGGTGCGGATATCGGCGATCCAGCTCTGCCCCATGAGCGCCGCGCCGATGGACGGGATGACGGCGACAGGTGCGCCGGCGGCGGGGACGACAAGGAACCAGGGGCGCGTCGGGCTCTCCCAGAAGCGGGAAAGAAACCCGGTAAAATAACGTATTTCGGGCTCGGTGGTGAGCAGGAGCGCGTCGAGGCCCGCCTCCGCCATGAGCGCCTGGGCGCGGGCGAGGCGGTGGCGGTATTCCGCGCCTTCGAAGCCGCGCGCGGTCACGGGCGCTGTCCGTCATGGGTCTTGGGGGGCGCCATGGGGCGTCCTTTCCTGAGCGTCGCCGGACCAGCTTGCGCCGGGGCGTCCGGGAAACTCAAGGAGGTCCCGGGTCGAGCCCGGGACACCCGCAACCCTGGCTGCGCTGCCGCGGGGCGGGGTGCGGCGGGCGCGGGAGCGTTGCCTCCGGCGTTGTCGCGGCGTCTACTCGGCGGGCGCGTTCGCGCCTGTTCCCCTGCCCTTGCGTTCACCGGAGAGCCTCCATGCCCTACTCGACCTATCGCGCGGATCTGATGGGGTCTGCGCGGCTTACCCCGGACGGGCCGGTGGAGGCCGGCTCCTGGCAGAGTTTCGAGCTGGTCTACACCGCGGGGCGGTTCGGGATCGACGATACGGGCTCGATCAAGGTGGCGATGCGCTTCGCCACGGATTTCGGGCCGGTGCAGTTCGACGACCCGGCCGCGCCCGGCTACACCACGGTGGTCGCCTCGAACGGCGCGGTGCTGGACTGCCGCTGGGAGTTCAAGCGCAATATCCGACCCTGGAGCCGCGCGCTCTATATTGGCGTGCAGAAGCATTTCCTGAGCGAGGGGGACACGATCACCATCCGCTTCGGCGACCGCTCCGGCGGCTCGAAGGGGGTGCGGGTGCAGACCTATTGCGAGGCGGTTTTCGAGTTCAAGGTCTTCGTCGACGCGATCGCGACCTATGACTATGTGGCGCTGCCCGAGAGCCCGCATATCGACATCCGCCCCGGCCCGCCGGTGACCTGGCGCGCGGTGCTGCCGACCTTGCGCCGGCCGGGCGATGCGTTCCGGCTGTCGATCAAGGCGGAGGATGCCTGGGGCAATCCGAGCGACCGGGTGGAGCGCGACCTGCGGCTGGTCCCCTCGCGCCCGGTGGCGGGGCTGCCGGAGATGGCGCGCTTCGAGCCCGGGGCCTTTGCGCTGGTGCTGGACGGGCTCTCGGCGGAGCCGGGCGAGGACCTGGTGATCGCGGTGGAGGATGCGGCGGGTGCCGCACTTTGCCGGAGCAATCCGCTGCGCATCGCCGAGGCGCCGGACTGGCTGCATTTCTGGGGGGATCTGCACGGGCAGTCCAACGAGACGCTCGGCACCAACACGGCGGAGGCCTACTTCCTGTTCGCCCGCGACCGGGCCTTCGTGGATGTGTGTTCGCATCAGGGCAACGACTTCCAGATCACCGGGGCGTTCTGGGAGGATCTGAACGTGCTGACCGCGCGGCTGGACGAGCCCGGGCGGTTCGTGGCGATCCCGGGCTATGAGTGGTCGGCGAACACCGCGATCGGGGGGGACCGGAACGTTTTCTATCGCGAGGAGGGACGGCCGATCTATCGCTCCTCGCATGCGCAGGTGGCGGATCTCTCGGACGAGGCGCGCGATGCGCATGACGCGCATGTGCTGTTCGAGCGGCTCAGGGACGAGGACTGCGTGGTCTGGGCCCATTGCGGCGGGCGCTATGCGGATATCAAGTTTGCCCATGACGGCCGGCTGGAGGCCTCGGTGGAGGTGCATTCCTCCTGGGGGACCTTCGAATGGCTGCTCGCGGATGCCTTCGAGAAGGGCTACCGGGTGGGGGTCGTCTGCAATTCGGACGGGCACAAGGGCCGGCCCGGGGCGAGCTTTCCGGGGGCGAGCTTCTTCGGCGCCTATGGGGGGCTGACCTGTTATCTCGCCTCCGCGCTCAGCCGGGACGGGATTTTCGAGGCGCTGCGCGCGCGGCGGCATTACGGAACCACCGGTAACCGGTCGTATCTGGATGTGCGGGTGGTGCCCGAGGGCGGGGCGGAGCGGTTCGAGCGCGATCCGGCGGTGTTTGCGGATGCGCCGAGCGCGCCGGCGGAGCGGCTCCTGATGGGCGATATCGCGCGGTGCGCGGGCGAGGGCGCGGTGGTGGAGATCGAGGCGGTGGGGACCGCGCCGATCGAGCGGGTGGATCTCTTCGACGGGCCGGATCAGCTCAAGACGCACCGGCCTTACGGGGCGGATGAGCTCGGGGCGCGGGTGCGGCTCTGCTACGAGGGGGCGGAGTATCGCGGCCGCTCGCGCACGACGCGCTGGGACGGGCGGCTGAGCGTGACCGGCAATGCGATCCGCGATGCGGCGATGATCAACAACTGGAACCTCGATCGGGGGATCGGGGAGCAGGGGGCCGGGGCGTTGGCCTGGAGCGCGGTGACCTCGGGCAATTTCGGGGCGATCGATCTCTGGCTCGCCGATGGCGATGCGGGGCGGATCGCGGTGGAGACCGCGCATGTCTCGGCGGAGGCGGAGATCGGGGCGCTGGGGCTCGAGCCCCTGGTGTTCGAGGCGGGCGGGCTCGGGCGGCGGCTCTCGCTGCAGCGGCTGCCGGAGGCGCCGGAGGCGGTGCGGGTGAAGCTCCGCCATCGCGCGGCGCTGCGCGCGGCGGGCGATACGCGGCTCTTTGTGCGCGTGCAGCAGGTGGACGGGCACCGGGCCTGGTCGAGCCCGGTCTATCTTTTCCGCTGAGGGCCGGGTCGCTCAGGGGGCGAGCCTGGCGGGATCGCCGTGCGGTGCACGGCGATGCTTGTCTGGCTCTCCTCACCCCTGCGGGGTTCCTCGAGCGGTGGGCCAAGCCGCGCCGGTTCGCCCGGGCCGGAGGCGCCGCGGGAGCGATAAGGGAGCGGCCGGTTGCTGGCGCGATCCTTGATCCGCCCCGCCCTCCGCCGCCGGGTTTTTGAGCATGGATGGGATTGGCGCCGAGAGCGTGTTCGATTATTGTTCTATTTAAGTTCCGATTCAGATGGAGGCATACAACCAGTGGGCGAGTTGTTCACGGAACGTTTGCCGGAGGCGAGCCGGCGGGGGCGCGGAGCGGCGAGCAATCCGACCGGGCGCTTCGAGCGTTTCGCCGCGGAGCGCGTGGACGATGGCTGGGAAGGCGAGGCCGAGGCGCCGCGCCGCACCACCGTGCTGGTGGATGCGAGCCGCAGCATCCTGACCCGCAACACCTCGCCCGATGTGCCCTTCGACCGCTCGGTGAACCCCTATCGCGGCTGCGAGCATGGCTGCATCTACTGCTTCGCGCGGCCGAGCCACGCACAGCTCGGCCTCTCGCCGGGGCTCGATTTCGAGACCCGGCTGGTGGTGAAGCCGCGGGCGGCGGAGCTGCTGGAGACGGCGCTGCGCCGGCCGGGCTATCGGTGCCGGCCCATCGCCATCGGCACGAATACCGACCCCTACCAGCCGATCGAGCGCGAGCACCGGATCATGCGCCAGGTGCTGGCGGTGCTGGAGGCCTATCGCCATCCGGTCTCGATCACCACCAAGGGAGCGTCGGTGACAGAGGATCTGGACCGGCTGGCGGCGATGGGGCGGGACGGGCTCGCGCAGGTGACGATCTCGCTGACGACGCTCGACAGCCGGCTCTCGCGCGCGCTGGAGCCGCGGGCGCGCTTCGTCTCCCGCCCCCGCTTCTCCACGCTCAGCTATGCGGGGAACAAGAAGATCGGCCGCTTGCCGAAACGCAGCGCGGTGATCGGTTTCTCGATCAACG
>JBCBWF010000319.1:0-5989 GCA_039817245.1 Pseudomonadota bacterium
GAAGAATTAAGGTCGCATTACGTCCGAACTTCAGCGGCCGCGTCTGTTTTTGCTGGACACCCGCAGAAGGCGAGCGCGCGTTTCAATATCTAGGGCAATTGAAAGGTTTTCCCACACATTGAACCCCTATATTCGTCCCGCGCACGCCCTAGTTCGGCCACGCGGGTCCTCGATAAAAATCCTTGTAGCGGTTGATGAATTGCGGGCGTTGCACATCGGGTGCGGGCATCGAGTGCCGGCCGGGCGAAGATGACCGAGCGTGTGTTTCCCGTTTACCAGCGTTCCGGGCCACGCCGATAACCAGAGTGATTTGCTGCTATAGTGCGCGCCGCTGACTGAGAGCGGCGCTTAGCGTTCCATCGTCGAGATAGTCGAGTTCGCCGCCCACCGGCACGCCCTTGGCGAGCGAGGTGACCGCGGCGCCGCTATCCTCCAGGTACTCCGAGATCACATGCGCCGTCGTCTGGCCGTCGACGGTGGCATTGAGCGCGAGGATGACTTCCTCCACCGCTTCCGCGCGCACCCGCGCCGCCAGCGCGGGAATGCGCAGGCTCTCCGGCGTCACACCGTCGAGCGCCGACAGCGTGCCGCCAAGCACATGGTAGAGCCCGCGAAACGCGCCGGAGCGCTCGATCGCCCAGAGATCGGCCACATCCTCCACCACGCAGAGCCGCGTGGCCTCGCGCATGGGATCGCGGCAGATCCCGCAGATCTCGCTGCTGGTGAGATTGCCGCAGCGCTGGCAGGTCTGCACGGTCGCGGCGACCTCGGCGATGGCGGCAGCCAGCGGCTCCAGCAAACGCTCCCGGCGCTTGACCAGCGCCAGGGCCGCGCGGCGCGCCGAACGGGGCCCAAGCCCCGGCAGCTTCGCCATGAGGTCGATCATGCGCTCCAGCGCCCCGATCTCCGGCCCGGCCATCTTCGCCCCGCTCGCTGCCTACTCTGACGCCCGGTCGCACCGCGCCGAAGCAGCGCTCCGGCACAGCACCGCCGGCGCTGGCGCGCAGGCTAGCGCGCCGGACGCAGCGAGGACAATCGCTCCACCGCCCAGCGGTCGCGATCGAGCATGCGCAGCGCGCGGCCGAGCAGGCGCCGCTTGTCGTCGGAGAGATGCGCTTCGGCGGCGACCGCGTCTTCCGCGCGCGCGCGCAGGAACAGCGCCAGCGCATAGGCCCGCATCTCCTGGCTGAGATACCCCACATGGCTGAGCGACCAGCCCTGCATGAAACCGGCTTCCCAGCTGTCCGTCTCGAAACCCGATTCGAGCTCGATCACCCCGAACCCGCAGGCGATGACCGTAAGATCGGTGAAGAGCTCGTGCAGCGCCTCGCCGCCCGGCGTCTCCTCGGCCTCCGAAGCGAGGAGGTAGTGGGCGAGTTCATGCGCCATGGTGGCGATGAAGGCCAGCGGCCGGTCGAGCAGCGCGGGGTTGTAGGTGATCACCACCTCCGACGCGTCGTCGACCCCGAAGGTGCCGAGCGGGCCCGCCGGCGCGTCGCGCAACAGGGCGAGATCGCCAAGCGCGGTGTCCGCATCCGGCGTCTGGCGCTCGAGCCGGCAGGGCCAGTCGGCCATCCCCATATGCCCGCGCACCTGCTCGAACACCGCGAGCGCGGTCGCATGCGAGCGGCCGCCGGGTGCATCGAAGAAGGCGCGGGTCGGCAGCACGAGGCGCGTCTCGTCGAAGAAGGTCTCCGCCCCGAAGCGCTCGATGAGCCATTGAAAACCGTCGGTCGCCCATTCCGCCTCCGCCGGCGAAACGATGTCGCGAGACCAGAGCATGGTCCTGTCTTTCCCTCCCGTCGCAGCCTTGTATCGGCCGCCCGGGGAAGGCACGCGGAACACACGCGACCGGACGCACCGATCCCCGAGACGCAACCGACAACGCCGGCACATTTGCGCAGCGCAGCCGACGAAACTGTGCGGTCTGTCACAATCCGGGAACCGTGGCGGCCTCGCCGGCGCTCAAGGAGGTCCCGGGTCGAGCCCGGGACCCCGATCGGCGCCGTGACGTCGATCGGGCGGGCGCAGGCCGGCTCAGAACGGCGGCTTGAAGCCCGGGGGCAGGGGCAGGCCCTCGGTGAGCTTGGCCATCTCGGCGGCGCCGGCCTCCTTGGCGCGGCTGACGGCGTCGTTCACGGCGGCCACGATCAGGTCCTCGAGCACCGCCTTCTCCTCGGTGCCGTCGAGCAGCGAGGGGTCCACCTCCAGGCGCACGAGCTCGCCCTTGCCGGTCGCCGTCGCCTTCACCATCCCGGCGCCGGACTGGCCCTCGGCCTCGATGGCGGCGATGCGCTCCTGCGCCTCGGCGAGCTTTGCCTGGAAGGCGCCGGCCTCCTTCATGAGCTTCGCCATGTCGCCCAAACCCTTGAGCATGTCAGGTCTCCTCCGCGAATGGATCGTCGGTGTCGAGGATATCGTCGTCGGGGTCAATCGGCACGATATCGTCGCCCTCCATGCCGGCTGCTTCCTCGGCGGCGCGATCGGGGGCCGGATCGGGCGCCTCGTCGGCGAGGGGGCGGATGGCGGCGAGGCGCGCGCCGGGGAAGGCGGCCAGCGCCGCCGCCACCAGCGGATGCTGTGCGGCCTCCTCGGCGCGCGCGGTCTCGGCGGCGGCGCGCCTCTCGGCCAGCGTCTCGCCGCCGGGGCGGGAGGAGACGACGACGGACCAGCGCTGCGCGCCGTCGAGCCGGGTGAGGGCCGCGGCCAGCCGGCCCGGCAGATCCTGCGGCGCCCGCGGCCCGAGCGCCACCTCCAGCACGCCCGGGCGCAACGCGACGGGGCGCAGATGCCGCGCCACCTCGCCTGCGAGCAGCGGGTTGCGCGCGGCACTCAGCGCCGCGGCCACCGCCTCGAGATCGTCGAAGCTGAGGGCGGGGGCGGCGCCGGGCCCCGGCGCCTCGCGCGCCTGCGCAGCCCGCGCTGCCCGGGCCTGCACACCGCCCCCGCCCGGTGCGCCCGGCGCAGCGACCGCCTGCAGCGCCGCGCGCGGCCCGCCGCCGCCCGGCGCCGCTCCGCCGGGGCCCGGCGCACCGCCCGCCGGCTGAGGCTCGGAGAGCTGGCGCACCAGCTCCTCGGGGCTCGGCAGATCGGCGACATGGGTCAGCCGGATGATCGCCATCTCCGCGGCCATGATCGCCGAGGGCGCACGCGGCAGCTCCTCCATCGCCTTCAGCAGCATCTGCCAGGCCCGCGTGAGCACCCGCATGGAGAGCCGGGCCGCCAGCGCCGTGCCGCGCCGGCGCTCCTCCGGCGCCACGGTCGGGTCCTCGCCGAGGGCCTCGGAGATCTTGAGCACCGACAGCCAATGCGTGGTCTCCGCGAGATCGCGCAGCACCAGCGCGGGATCCGCCCCCTCGGCATACTGGCGCGAGAGCTCCTCGAGCGCGCCGGCGCAATCCCCCGCCATCACCGCCTCGAAGAGATCGAAGACCCGGGCCCGATCCGCCAGCCCGAGCATGGTGCGCACGGTGGCCGCATCCGTCTCCCCGCCCGCCACCGCGCCATGCGCGATCGCCTGGTCGAGAAGCGAGAGCGCATCGCGAACCGAGCCCTCCGCCGCGCGGGTGATCAGACCCAGCGCCTCGCGGCTCACCTGCGCGCCTTCCTTCGCCGCGATCCCCTCGAGATGCCCGAGCATGACCTCCGGCTCGATCCGGCGCAGATCGAAGCGCTGGCAGCGCGACAGCACCGTCACGGGCACCTTCCGGATCTCGGTCGTCGCGAAGAGGAAGACCACATGCTCCGGCGGCTCCTCCAGCGTCTTCAGGAGCGCGTTGAAGGCCGAGGTCGAGAGCATGTGCACCTCGTCCACGATGTAGACCTTGTAGCGCGCCTCCACCGCGCGGTAGCGCACGCTCTCGATGATCTCGCGCACATCCCCGACGCCGGTGTTCGAGGCGGCATCCATCTCCAGCACATCCACATGCCGGCCCGCCGAGATGGCCAGGCAGGCGGGGCATTCGCCGCAGGGATCGACGGTCGGCCGGTCGCCCCGGCCCGTGCAGTTCAGCCCCTTGGCGATGATCCGCGCCGTCGTCGTCTTGCCCACCCCGCGCACGCCGGTCAGGATGAAAGCATGCGCGATCCTGTCGTGGGCGAAGGCGTTGGTGAGCGTGCGCACCATCGCCTCCTGCCCGATCAGGTCGCGAAAATGCCCGGGACGATACTTGCGCGCCAGAACCTGGTAGGGCGCCTGGGCGGGCGGAGCCTCCGCTGCCGGAGCCGTCGCCGCCGCCGTCTCTGGGCCGTCATGGGGGCCGTCATCCATCCCGCAGGCTCGCTCCTCGCTGATTGCGCGACTATAAGCCCGGCCCTGCCCGCCGCAAGCGCCGCCACCCGGCCCGGCGCCCTCCCCTCGTGCGGCCCAAGGGTGCTACACTGCCGTCCCGCGCGCGTCATGGCAGGAGGAAGCGAGCGATGCCATCCGTCTACAAGGCCGACATCGTCCTCTTCGAGTTCCTCGGCACGCCCGAGAACGGCCCCTTCCGCGGCCTGCAGACCATCCGCCTGGTGACCGAGGCCGAGGGCCTCACGCTCCACAGCTTCACGCCGGATGAGCCGGTCGACATCGTCAACATCACCACCGGCGAGACCCAGACCATCGATTTCGCCGATGCGATCGGGCCGAACGACGCTGCCGTCCCGGGCTCGACCGTGCTGCTGGAGCTCACGGATATCGACGACTATCCCAGCACCGGCTTCGACGATATCGACGCGGCGACCCTGCTTCTGCCCATCACGGGCCCTGCCCTGCCACCGCCCGAACTCAGCGACTTCCGCGACGGCTATCTCGGCCGGTTCGATCTCGCGCCCCTCTCCTACGAGCCCGGCACGCGCGAGCCGGTCACCGAGGGCCCGTTCGGCGCCGGCCAGTTCCTGCGCTTCGACGAGATCGACGGCTTCGCCTATCTCGGAGAAAGCGGCGAAAGCCTTCTCGAGGGCAGCGAGGCCGCGCGCATCGACCGCGCCCAGAGCATCGCGCTTCTCTACGAGGCAGCACTCGACCGCGACGGCGCCATCGACGAGGCGGGGCTCAACTTCTGGATCGACCGGGCGGGGGAGGGTCTGACGGACGAGGCCATCGCCGCGTTCTTCCTCGAGAGCGACGAGTTCGCCGCGCGCTTCGGCGACCCTGACACGCTCAGCGACGAGGCCTATGTCACCACGCTCTACGACAACGTCCTGAACCGTGCGCCCGACGCCGATGGCTTCGCCTTCTGGTCCGCGGTGCTGGCCGATAGCGGGAACGACCGCAATGTACTCCTGCGTGCCTTCGCCGAAAGCGCGGAGAACCGCGCCAATGCTCCTGTCGTCGACGCTCTCGCCGAGACCGAGCCCGGCATCTGGGAGTTCCTCGTCTGAGCCCGCCCCGGCCGGGTGTCGGTCGAAACGCTGCCGGGTGCCGCGGGCTCGACCCGGGGCCTCCCTGAGCGCTCAAGGAGGTCCCGGGTCAAGCCCGGGACCCCGATGGGCGGCATCGCTCAGAGAAGGCCCTGCACCCCGGAGATCACCGCCACCGCGCTGCCCGCGAGCGAGACCGTGCTGATCGCCCGGCCGATGGCACGGTCGTAGTCCAGCCACCAGGGCCGCAGTCGGGCGGAGACCTTGTCGTGGAGCTCGATGAAGGTGGCGAGCGCGCGGTGCCCCTCCTCCCCGCCGCCTGCCTCCAGCCACTCCTTGGCGACCTTGATCATGGTCAGCGTCAGGATCCGGTCGCCGACCGACCGGGCCAGCGCCTGATACTCCTCGATCTCGTGCATCAGCGTCTCGCTGAGCTTGTCATGGGCATCCGGCGCATTCACCGCCGCGGTGGCCGCGAACCGGATCTCGCGCCGCGCCTCCTCGCTGTGGCCGCGGAACCAGCGCGTGGCGAAGAAGCCGAAGAGCCCGAGCGCCCCGCCAAGGATCAGCATGCCGACCGCCTGCAGATGCTCCGGCGCGAACTGGGGCCCGGCTCCGGGCCCAGGCGAGGGCGGCGTCGGGATAC
>JBCBWF010000462.1:0-3941 GCA_039817245.1 Pseudomonadota bacterium
ATGAAGGCGTAGTAGGCGCGCAGATTGGCGAAGCGCTCATGGTCGTAGCCGGGCATGCGGTTGAGGATCGAGCCCTTGCCATGCACCACCTCGTCATGGCTGAGCGGCAGGATGAAATGCTCCGAGAAGGCGTAGATCAGCCCGAAGGTCATGAGGTTGTGGTGGTGGCGGCGATGCTCGTGCTCCTCGCCCATGTAGCGGAGGGTGTCGTTCATCCAGCCCATGTTCCATTTGAAGCCGAAGCCGAGCCCGCCATGGTGCACGGGGCGCGAGACCCCGGGCCAGGCGGTGGATTCCTCGGCCAGCGTCATGGCGCCGGGATGGTGGGCATAGACCTCGCGGTTCATGCGCTGCAGGAAGGCGATGGCCTCCAGGTTCTCGCGCCCGCCCTGGGCGTTGGGCAGCCACTCGCCGGCTTTGCGCGAGTAGTCGCGATAGAGCATGGAGGCGACGGCATCGACGCGCAGCCCGTCGAGATGGAACTCCTCGAGCCAGTAGAGCGCGTTGGCGACGAGGTAGTTCTGCACCTCGCGCCGGCCGTAGTTGAAGATCAGCGTGTTCCAGTCCTGGTGGAAGCCCTCGCGCGGGTCCTCATGCTCGTAGAGCGCGGTACCGTCGAAGCGCGCAAGGCCATGCGCGTCGGTGGGGAAGTGGCCGACCACCCAGTCGAGGATCACGCCAAGGCCCGCACCGTGGCAGGCGGCGACGAAGCGTCGGAAACCGTCCGGCCCGCCGAGGCGGGAGGTGGGCGCGAAGAGCCCGATCGGCTGGTAGCCCCAGGAGCCGTCGAAGGGATACTCGGTGATCGGCATCAGCTCGAGATGGGTGAAGCCGAGATCGGCGGCGTAGGGCACGAGCCGCTCTGCCAGCGCGTCCCATGAGAGGGGGCGGCCCCGGTCGCCGCGCTGCCAGGAGGGCAGGTGGACCTCATAGATCGAGATGGGCGCATCGGGCCGATGGCGCGCGGCGCGGCCGGCCATCCAGTCGCCATCCGTCCAGTCCGCGCCGCGGATGTCGCGGACGACGGAGGCTGTGGCGGGCGGATGCTCGGCGCCGAAGGCCACAGGGTCGGCCTTCAGGCAGATATGGCCGGCGGCATCCAGGATCTCGTATTTGTAGGTGATCCCCGCTTCGAGGCCGGGGATGAAGATCTCGGCGACACCCGAGGAGCCGCGCCAGCGCATGACATGGCGCCGCCCGTCCCAACCGTTGAAATCGCCGACGACGGAGACGCGCCGGGCAGCGGGGGCCCAGACGGCGAAGACCACGCCGCTCGCCCCCTCATGCGTGCAGGGCCGCGCGCCGAGTACCTGCCAGAGGCGCAGATGGGTGCCCTCGGCGATGAAATGCTCGTCCTGCGCGCCGAGGACGGGGCCGAAGCGGTAGGGGTCGTCGAGCGTCCAGGCGGCCGTGCCCTGGCGGGCGGAGAGGCGGTAGGGGCCGGGATCGGACGCGAGATCGGCCGCGAAGAGCGCGCCTGCGCGCAGGGGCGCCATGGGGGCGAGCGCGCCGCCATCGGGGGCGGTGAGCGTCACGGCTTCCGCACCGGGAACATGGGCGATCACGCGCCAGCGCCCATCCGCCTGGCGGTGGGGGCCGAGCAGCGAGAAGGGGTTGGCATGGGTGCCGGCGAGGATCGCATCGATCTCCTCCGGCCGGAGGGTGGATGCCACGGTGGCCATCGGGGCTCTCCCTTGCAGCGCGCATCGGGCGCGCGGCCAGCACGGCCCGCCCGGAGCCCGCCCGCGCCCGGGCAGGGTTGGCGCGAGCATAGAGAGGCGCGCCGCGGAGGCAACCACAGCATTGGGCAGGGGCGACGCGGTCGCACAGCCAAGCCCCCGCGCCCGCCACGAACGCTGCGCCCCCCCTTGCGCCCACGCCCTCCCACGACAGGTTTCTCGTAGTTCCATGAATGTTCTCTAACCGAGGCTGATTTGGTTGCTCATGGCCCCTAATGCATTTTCTTCACGTCATGTTCTCTTTCTGTAGTCCACAATGACGTGGGAGGGCGCGGCCGCAGGAGCGGTTCATGGCCGCCCGAGAAAACGCTCCGTCCCGGCCGCCAAGTCAGCCCCCGCCTCCGCAGGCCTCGCCAGGAGCGCGGTGCGAATGCTGGCGAGCTTGGCCGCGAGATGGGCCTGCAACAGCGCCCCAAGCCGCTCGCCATCGCGCCGGCGCAGCGCCTCCAGGATCGCGTCGTGCTCCGCGACCGCCTCCGCCCAGCGCGCTTGCGTCAGGTTCGCGAAGTAGCGCGCACGGCGCAGGCCAAGGCCCAGAGTCCGGCTTGTCCGCGCCAGCGTCGGGTTGCGCGCCGCTGCCAGGATCGCATCGTGGATCGCCTCGTTGCAGCGGAAATAGGCCGCCCGGTCGCCCGCGCGGTGATGGGCGCGCAACTCCGCCTGCAGCGCGGCGATCGCTTCGATCTCCGCCTCCGTCGCCGCCTTCGCCGCAAGCCGCCCCGCGAGCGCCTCGAGCGCCCCCATCACCGGGAACGCCTCCTCCAGCGCATCCAGGGTCAGCGCCGACACCCGCGCCCCCCGATGCGGCGCGAGCGTCACGAACCCCTCGCTCGCCAGCCGCGCGATCGCCTCGCGCAGCGGCGTGCGCGAGACCCCGAAGGCCGCGCTGAGGGCGGTCTCGTTCAGCTTCTCCCCCGGCGCCAGCGTCCCCTCCACGATCAACGCGCGCAGCCGGTCGGTCAGGTCCTGATGCAGCGGCTTGCGCTCGATGGGCGAGACCGGGGTCATGCCCCCACCCGATCCGCAGTCTTCCGGCCCGCGGCCACCGCCTCGGCCAGCAGCCGCGCCACATGCAGTGCCTCACGTCCCGCCCCATCGGCGATCTGGTGGCGGCAGGAGGTCCCGTCCGCCAGTACCACCGTCTCGGCATCCGCCTCCCGGATCCGCGGCAGCAGGCTCAGCTCCGCCATCGCCCGGCTCTCCGCCAGCGTCTCCGCCTGATACCCGAAGCTCCCGGCCATCCCGCAGCAAGACGACGCGATCAGCGACACCTCCAGTTCCGGGATCCGCGCGAGCAGCCGCTGCACCGGCCCCATCTGGTCGAACGCCTTCTGATGGCAATGCCCGTGCAGGAGCGCGCGCCGCGCCGCCACCGGGCCCAGCGGCAGCGCCATCCCCGCCGCCAGCCGCGCCTCGAGAAAGCTCTCGAAAAGCATCACCTGTGCGCCCCACTCGGCCCGCCAGTCCGCCCCCAGAAGCTGAGGCGCCTCGTCGCGAAAGCTCATCAGGCAGGAGGGTTCGAGCCCCACCACCGGCACCCCGCGCTCCAGCGCCGGCGCCAGCGCCGCGGCGGTGCGCGCCATCTCCGCCCGCGCGTCCTCCGCGAGCCCCGTGGCGAGAAAGGTCCGCCCGCAGCAGAGCGGCCGCCCCCCGCCCCCCGCATGCGCCACCTTGAGCCCCGCAGCCAGCAGCACCGCCTCGGCCGCGCGCAGGTTCTCCGGCTCGAACCAGCGGTTGAAGCTGTCGGCGAAGAGCACGACATCGGCCGCCTCCAGCGACACCCCGCCCGTCCCGCGAAACCAGTCCGCCCGCCACTCAGGCAGGGGCCGCGCCGCCGCAATCCCGGTCAGCCGCTCCATCGCCCGCGCCAGCGACGGCACCCGGTTGCGCAGGTTCATCAGCCCCGCCACCCGCGCCGCCCAGGGCGCATAGCGCGGCATATGCGCCACCAGCCGCTCGCGCAGCGCCAGCCCGCGTGCGGCCACCCGCGCCGCCGTCACCTCCACCTTCAGCTTGGCCATATCCACCGACATCGGGCATTCCCGCCGGCAGGCCTTGCAGGAGACGCAGAGCTTCATCGTCTCGGCCATCGCGTCGGAGGCGAACACGTCCTCGCCCGCGCGCCCCTCAATCTGGCCCGACAGCGCCAGGCGCAGCGTGTTCGCCCGCCCGCGCACCAGGTCGCGCTCATTGCCCGTCACC
>JBCBWF010000569.1:0-2593 GCA_039817245.1 Pseudomonadota bacterium
ATGCGCGCGCCCGCGCGGGTGGCGAGGCCGGCCACGTCGAAGAGGTTCTTCACGGCATAGGGCACCCCGGCCAGAGGGCCGAGCGGGCGGCCGGCGGCGCGGGCGGCATCGATGGCGGCGGCCTCGGCGCGGGCGCGCTCCTGCGTGACGGCGGTGAAGGCGTTGACTGTTTTGTCCTCGGTCGCGATGCGCGCGAGGGCGGCTTCGGTGACGTCGGCGGCGGTGACGCGGCCTTCGGCGACGGCGGCGGCAATCTCGGCTGCGGAGGCGCGAGGGCCGGTGGCGCTCACGTCTCGGCCTCCGGCGGCTCGGGGAGGCGGTAGACGGGGGCGAGGGCGAGCTCAGTGTCCTCCGGCGGCAGGGCCGCGAGCGCAGCCTCCATCTGGCGCGCGACCTCCAGGAACGCGCGCACGCCGGCGCGATGCTCCTCCGGGATCGAGAGGCCGACGAGCGCGGAGGCGGTGTCGATATGCGCGTCGAGCGGGTCTTCGGGGGCGCGCGGGTCGGTTTCGTTCACGCAGCGTCCTTTCGCGTGATAGGCCGGAGGAGAGCGACAGGGAGGGCCGGGCGATGGCGGCAGCGTTCGACAGCAAGGCGGCAGCGGCGGAGGTGGAGGCCGAGATCCGCCGCGCCTTCGACGCCTATGAGACGGCCCTGGTGAGCAACGATGTGGAGGCGCTGATCGCGTTCTTCTGGGAGGATCCGCGGGCAGTGCGGCTCGGCGCGGCCGGGGGGCATTACGGCTTCGAGGAGATCGCCGACTTCCGGCGCGGGCGCGATGCGGGCGATGTGGCGCGGGAGCTGACGCGGGTGGAGATCACGGCGCTGAGCGCGGATCTCGGCGTCGCGAATGCGGAGTACAGGCGGACCGGGTCGGGCCGGCGCGGGGCGCAGAGCCAGGTGTGGATGCGCACTCCGGCCGGCTGGCGGATCGCCTCGGCGCATGTGAGCCTCGCGCCCTGATCCCGCGGCGGCCACGCGCTCAGCCCGCGCGCGCGGCGAGGACGGCGCGCCAGCAGCCGAAGGGGGTGACATCCTCCGCGCCCGCGAGGGCCGCCTGCTCGCAGAGAAAGCCCTTGGGCGCGGTGCCGTCGGCGAGCTGCAGGGTGCCGAGGCCGAGGGGCGACGGGATGCCGGCGAGGAAGGGGCCGACCGCCTCCGCCGGCAGGGCCCAGACCTCGACGCCGATGGCCGCGCCGCCGGTCTCGAAGCGGACGAGGCCGGGGCGGAGCGGCGGGCCGCCGGGAAGGGCGTAGAGCCGGTAGAGGGGCGCGGTCTCGACCGCGCGGAGGAACCGGCCGCCGCGGCAGGCGAGCTCGCCATTGAGCGGCAGGCCCGCCATATGGGCGCCGCAGACGGCGATCTCGATCTCGCCGGGAAGCGGGCCGGTGGCTGGCGCGGGCGGCGCCGGCGGGACATGCGCGGTGGCGCCGAGGCGGCCGGGATCGAGCGCGCCGCCGGCCCGGCGCATCGGGCCGAGGGCGATGCTGGCGAGGAGCGCGTCCTGCCCGGCGCCGGCGAGGAGCGTGACGCTGCCGGGCCGGCCATCCGCGCGCGGCGCGGTGGGCAGCGCGAGGCCAGAGAGGCCCAGCAGGTTGACGAAATTGGTGTAGGTGCCGAGCCGGCTGTTGGGGCCCACCGGATCGGTTTCGATCTCGGCGAGCGAGCAGAGCGTGGGGACGCTGGGCACGCAGAGCAGATCGACGGCGGCGAGCGCGGGCTCCACCGCACGCTTCAGCGCCTCGAGCCGGTAGAAGCCGCGGAACGCATCGGTGGCGGAGAGGCCGGTGGAGGGCGCGATGATGCGCCGGGTGACCGGGTACAGCGCCTCGGGGCTGCGGGTGAGGATCTCTTCCACCGCGGCGTGGCGCTCGGCCACCCAGGCGCCCTCGTAGAGCATCTCGGCGATGGCGTGGAACGGGGCGAAATCGAGCTCGACGACCTGCAGGCCCGCCTCGGCGAGGGCGGCGACGCTGGCGCGGAAGCTCGCCTCCTGCACTCTGTCGCCGAAGAAGGGCAGGCTCCCGGCGCCGGGGATGCCGACGCGCAGGCCCGCGGGGCAGGCGCCTGGGGGCGGCAGGGGCACGGGCCGGGAATAGGGATCGGCCGCGTCATAGGCGGCGGCGGCGCGCAGGGCGTCGTAGGCGTCCTCGGCGGTCAGCGCGAAGACGGAGATGGTGTCGAGCGTGCGGCAGGCGGGCACGAGGCCGGTGGCGGAGATAGCGCCGAGGCTGGGCTTCAGGCCCACGATATTGTTGAGCGCGGCGGGCACGCGGCCGGAGCCGGCGGTATCGGTGCCGAGGGAGAAGGCGACGAGGCCATGGGCGACCGCGACCGCCGAGCCGGAGGAGGAGCCGCCGGGCACGAGCGCCGGGTCGACCGCGTTGCGCGGCACCGGATGCGGGGTGCGCGTGCCGACGAGGCCCGTGGCGAACTGGTCGAGATTGGTCTTGCCCACGACGAGCGCGACGCCGTCGCCGTGGCGCGCCTGCGCGCGGCCGGCGCGCTCGTCGTGGGCAAGACCAATCTCGAACAGTTCGCCACGGGCCTCGTCGGCACGCGCACCCCGCATCCGGTGCCGCGCAACGCGGTC
>JBCBWF010000214.1:0-8451 GCA_039817245.1 Pseudomonadota bacterium
AAGCAGAGCCAGATCTTCCTGGCGGACTGGGACCACGAGGCGGCGCTGGCCCTTCTGGCGGAGGCACCGCTGCGCGCCGCGGCAGCGCCCGCCACGGCGCCCGAGATCGCCGAGGCGGATCTGCGCCGCCATGTTGAGGCGTTGACGGACGAGGCGATGGCCGGCCGGCTCACCGGCACCGAGGGCGAGCGGCTGGCCACGGCCTATGTGGCGGATGCCTTCGCCTCGCTCGGGCTCGCGCCTGCGGGGGACGGTGGCACGATGTTCCAGCGCTTCGCGTTCACCGCCGGGGTCGCGCTGGCGGAGGGCAATGCGCTCAGCGTCTCGGTGGACGGTGCGGCTGCGGCACAGGGGGCGGAGACCTGGCGCCCGCTCGCCTTCTCGCGGACCGGGGCGGCGGCGGAGGCGGGCGTGCTCTTCGCGGGTTACGGGCTCGTGGCGCCGTCGGACGGCAAGACGCCTGCCATCGACAGCTACGGCGATCTCGATGCCACCGGCAAATGGGTGCTTCTCTGGCGCGACATGCCCGGCGATCTGGGCGCCGGGGCGCGCACCTATTACGCGCGGTTTGCGGATCTGCGCTACAAGGCTTCGGTGGCGAAGTCGCGCGGGGCCGCCGGCGTGATCTTCATGCCCCCGCCCAATGAGGGCTTCGGGGACGGGCTGCCGGCGCTGGCCTATGAGGCGACCTCGGGTGCCGCCGGCCTGCCGGTGCTGGCGGTCAGGCGCGCGGTCGGCGCGCGGATGCTCTCCATCCTCGGCGACGATCTCGGACCGATGACCGCGCGCATCGAGGCGGGCGAGGCGGATGGGCGCGACCTGATCGGCGTGAGCGTCACCGCCGAGATCGCGCTCGACTTCGAGAAGAACGCCGGGCGCAACGTGCTGGCCCGCCTCGAGCTCGACGGTGTGGCCGAGGGCGGGCTGCCCCCGCTGATGATCGGCGCGCATGTGGACCATCTCGGGCGCGGCGAGACCTCCGGCTCGCTGGCGCGCGGGGAGGAGAAGGGCAGGATCCATCCCGGCGCGGACGACAACGCATCCGGCGTCGCCGCGATGATCGAGGTGGCCGAGACGCTCGCCGCCGACCATGCGGCGGGCAAGCTGAAGGGCGCGCGCGATGTGGTCTTCGCGGCCTGGTCCGGCGAGGAGCTGGGCCTCCTCGGCGCGGCCCACTTCGTCGATGCGCTGGTGGAGAGCTCCGGGGCGGAGGATCTGGCCGATCTCGTCTCCGCCTATATCAACATGGACATGGTGGGCCGGCTGGAGGACCGGGTGGTGATCTCCGGGCTCGGCTCCTCGCCGGTCTGGGCGCGGGAGATCGAGCGGCGCAACGCCGTGATCGGACTGCCGGTCGTCACCTCGCAGGACACCTATCTGCCGACCGATGCGACGCGGCTCTACCTCGCCGGCGTGCCGATCCTGTCGATCTTCACCGGCGCGCATGGGGACTACCACACCCCGCGCGATACGGCGGACAAGCTCAACTACGAGGGGCTGAAGGATGTCGCGCGCTTCGTGGCGCTCGTTGCGCGCTCGCGGGTGCGCGACGCGGAGGAGCCGGCCTATCGCGAGGTGGCGCGGCCGGAGGGCCAGGGCGGGCGGCGGATGAGCAATGTCTTCCTCGGCACGATCCCGGACTATGCGGGCGAGGGGCAGACGGGCGTGCCGCTGTCCGGCGTGGTGAAGGGCGGGCCGGCCGAGGAGGCGGGGCTGCGGGGCGGCGACATCCTGCGCGGCCTCGCCGGCGAGGAGGTCTCCAACATCTACGACTTCGTGCGCACGCTGAACGGGCTGAAGCCGGGCGAGACCGTGGGCGTGGCCGTGGAGCGCGACGGCGAGCGGCTGGAGCTCGACATCACGCCGCGCAGCCGGGAGTAGCGGCGGGGCGGCTCAGGCCGCCTCCACCGCGTGCTCGAAATGCTCCGCGAAGGCGCCCAGGCGGAGCGGCTTGGGGTAGACATGGTCGAAGCCGCGCGCCTGCAGCCACACCACCTCGCTCGGCGAGCAGCGCACGGTGTAGGCGAAGATGTTGCGCGCCTGCCGGGCCTTCAGCATGTCCAGGATCCCGTAGCTCTCCCCGTCCGGCAGCTCGATATCGATGATCCAGGCGGCATAGTCCGCCATATCCGCCGCATCGATATGCCGCTCGGCCTCGCGCAGCGTGGTGGCGCGTTCGAGCTGGTCCCACCCGCTGAGCTCGAGGAAACAGGCGATGAGGACGGCGTTGGGCTCCACATCCTCCAGCAGAAAGACTTTTTTCACACAACACTCCTGACTTGCACGCACGGGCTGCAGCATGGCGGATAAAGCGTTAGGGATGCCTTGCGCTGCCCGCCTGGCGGTGGCGCGGTGCGCGATGCGGGAGCGGCGGCAGGGGAGGCCGGGATGGGCGGCGAGGCGGAACGGCTGATCCTGAATTTCCACGGCATCGGGGAGCCGCGGCCAGAGATCCCGGCGGATGAGCGGCCCTACTGGTGCCCGGCAGCGCTCTTCCCGGAGCTGCTCGATGCGGCGCTGGCGGCTGCGCGGGAGGGCGGCTGCGCGCTCGAGATCACCTTCGACGACGGCAATCTCAGCGATCTGGAGGCGGCGGTGCCGGCGCTGGCGGCGCGCGCGCTCGGGGCGACGTTCTTCGTCTGCGCCGGGCGGATCGGCGAGCCCCATTACCTCGGCGCGGAGGATCTGCGCGCGATGGCCGGGGCGGGCATGGAGATCGGCAGCCATGGCTGGGGGCATATCGATCTGCGCCGGGCCGACGACGCGACGCTGGCGCGCGAGACCACAGAGGCGCGCGCCCGGATCGCCGATGCGCTGGGCGCGCCAGTGGAGCGCTTCGCGATACCCTTCGGGAGCTACGACCGGCGGGTCCTGCGCAGCCTGCAGGGGTTCCGCGCGGTCTACAGCTCGGACAACCGGCGCGCGCGGGCGGGCAGCTGGCTGAGCCCGCGCTGCAGCTATGAGCGCGGCTGGAGCGCGGAGACGATCCGCCAGAAGGCCACCGAGCGCTACTCGCTGAAGCGGCGCCTGCGCCAGATGGCGGGCGCGCTGGTGAAGCGGCTGCGCTGAGGCGCGCTCGGCCGAAGGCTTCGTGGCGGAGGCGAGCCCGGGGGCTCAGGCGGCGGCGATGCGCGCGCGGGCGAGCCGGTCTGCCGCAGCACCCGGCGCGCTCGCCTCGCGCTCGGCCAGCGCAAAGACCTCGAGCAGCGTGTCCGGGATGGCGGCGAGCTTGCGCCGCGCCGCCTCGTCCGTGAGCGTGGTCTTGGGCCGGGCGACGGAGATGAGCCCGCCGGCATTCACCAGATAGTCCGGGCAGTAGAGGATGCCGCGCTCGGCCAGGCGCCGGTCGTCTGCCGGGGTGGCGAGCTGGTTGTTGGCGGCCCCGCAGACGATGGAGGCGCGGATCTCGGGGATGCTGCGCGCATGGAGCCCGGCGCCGAGGGCGCAGGGGGCGAAGATGTCGGCCTCCGCGGCATGGGCGCCGGCGGGGTCGATCGCTTCGGCCCCGGTGCGCGCGGCAAGCGCGGCCACCGCCCCGGCGCGGATATCGGCGATGGCGAGGCGCGCGCCGGCGCCGGCCAGAAGCTCCGCGAGCCGGCCGCCCACATGGCCGAGGCCGAGGAGGCAGATGCGGAGGTCTGCGAGCTCGCGCCCCAACCGGTGGCGCGCGGCGGCCTGCATGGCGAGAAACACCCCCTCCGCGGTCCAGGGCGAGGGATCGCCGGCCTCGGCGGAGGTGCCGGCCACATGGGCGGTCTCCTTGGCGACCTCGTCCATATCGGCGACCGAGGCGCCGACATCCTCGGCCACGATATAGGCGCCGCCGAGCCGCTCCACCGCGCGGCCCATGGCGCGCATCATGGCCGGCGTCTTGTCGCGTCGGCTGTCCGCCAGGATCACCGATTTGCCGCCGCCGAGGGGCAGGCCCGCGAGCGCGGCCTTGAGGCTCATCCCGCGCGAGAGGCGGAGCACATCGGTGAGCGCCTCGGCCTCGTCGCCATAGTTCCAGATCCGGCAGCCGCCGAGGGCGGGGCCGAGCGTGGTGTCGTGCACGGCGATGATGGTGCGCAGCCCGTCCTCGCGGTTCTGCGCGAAGAAGACGCTCTCATGGCCGTCGAATTCGGGGTGATCGAAGATCGGCATCGGGGCCCTCCGCGATGGGCGCCGACTCGGCGGCGCGTGCCGAGCCTATGTCCCGCCTGCGGTACCTCCAACCCCGCCCGCTCGGCGCGCATGCAAAGGCGCGTGATCGGGGCGCTCAGGAGGGGGCGTTTCGCTGGGACGGGTCGCGATCGAACGGGTCGGTCGGGATGGCATCCGCGCGCTGGCGCCGGGCCGCTTCGGCCCACCAGAGGAGCTGGGAGAGGGTCCGGCCGAAATAGCCTTCCCAGCGGTCGCGATCGACCCCGTCGGCGAAGCGGCCATCGGCGTCGAGCACCTCCTGCGCCCTGGGGATGTGGACCATGGCGGAGACCGGGAGACAGCCGATCTCGCTCAGGAAGGTGCGCATGTTGACGGCGGCCCGGGCCCCGCCCCACTGGCCGGCGGAATAGGTCACGATCGCGCTCGGCTTGAAGGAAAAGAGCCCGCTGCCGAAGTGGTTGAGCATGTCGGCGAGGGCGGGGCTCATGGAGTGGTTGTATTCGGGGCTGACCATCACGAAGCCGTCCGCCGCTGCAATTGTCCGGGCCAGCTCCTCCAGTTCGGCCGGTGCCGCGCCCTTGGCATAGGCGAAATGGGGCTTGAAGGGCGTGGCGAGGTTGAGCGTCAGCGGGTCCACCAGGATGGCCTCGTGCCCGCCGGTCTCTAGCAGCGAGACGAAGACGCGTGCGACGCGCTCGCCCAGCCTTGCGGGGCGGGGCGGGGTGCTGACCCGGGAGGAGCCGAGGAAGACGAGGGTTTTCATCGCGGTGATCCCGTTGGAGCGGATCTCGGGGGGCGGTACGGCGGGAAGAGCCTAGGCGCCTGCGCCGACGAAGCCCAGTGACCGTATCGCGACCGGCCGTCGTGCCGACGGTTCCGGACGGGGGCGTTGACGCCGCGGGGTGGAAGGCGTATCCGCGGAGTGGGCGCGTCGCCGAGTGAGGGCGGGTGGCGGCGGGCTCAGGGATCCCGCCCTCTTAGGATGGAGCGTCGCATGACGTTGTCCCCCACGCCGCAGGCTGCGGCTGCGGGCGCCTCCGTGATGGAGGCCGTGCCCGCCGAGAAGCCCCAGATCAGACCCGACAATCCGTGTTTCTCCTCCGGGCCTTGCGCCAAGCGGCCGGGATGGAGCGCCGAGGCGGTGGCCACGAAGGCGATGCTCGGCCGCTCGCACCGCGCGAAGGGCCCGAAGGCGCAGCTCGCCGCGGCGGTGGACCGCACGCATGCGCTGCTCGGCCTGCCGGCGGATTACCGGGTGGGGATCGTGCCCGCCTCCGACACCGGCGCCTACGAGATGGCGATGTGGTCGATGCTGGGCGCGCGGCCGGTGGACATGCTGGCCTGGGAGAGCTTCGGCAAGGGCTGGGTGACGGATGCGGTGAAGCAGCTCAAGCTCGCGGATTGCCGGGTGATCGAGGCGGATTACGGCGCGCTGCCGGATCTCGGCCAGGTGCGGCGCGATGCGGATATCTGCTTTACCTGGAACGGCACGACCTCGGGCGCGCGGGTGCCGGATGCGGACTGGATCGCGGCGGACCGGGAGGGGCTGAGCTTCTGCGACGCCACCTCGGCGGCCTTCGCGCAGGCGATCGACTGGCCGAAGATCGATGTGGCCACCTTCTCCTGGCAGAAGGTGATGGGGGGCGAGGCGGCGCACGGGGTGCTGATCCTGTCGCCGCGGGCGGTGGCGCGGCTGGAGAGCTATGCGCCGGACCGCGCGCTGCCGAAGCTCTTCCGGCTCACCAAGGGTGGCAAGCTGATCGACGGCGTCTTTCGGGGCGAGACGATCAACACGCCCTCCATGCTGGCGGTGGCCGATTACGTGGATGCGCTGGACTGGGCCGAGGGCATCGGCGGGCTGGCGGCGCTGCAGGCGCGGGCGGATGCGAATTTCCGCGCGCTGCAGGACTGGGTGGATGCGCGGGACTGGGTGGAGAACCTGGTGGCCGAGCCCGCCTGTCGCTCGAACACCTCGGTCTGCCTGAAGATCGTGGATCCGGCGGTGGCGGCTCTCGACGAGGCCGCGCAGAAGGCGGTGGCCAAGCGCGTGGCCTCGCTCCTGGAGGCGGAGGACGCGGCCTATGACATCAACGGCTATCGCGATGCACCGCCGGGGCTGAGGATCTGGTGCGGGGCGACGGTGGAGGCCGCGGATGTGGCGCGGCTGACCGGGTGGCTCGACTGGGCCTTCGCCGTGGCGCGCGCGGAGCTGGCCGGCTGAGCGCTGAGGCGCGCTCGGCCCCGTTCTCTCTCGCTCAACCCTTTTCCGGGGCGCGCGTGGCCGGTGCCGCAGCCCGCCCCCTCCCTCCACCCACCCGCCCGCGGTTCGGGGGCGGGCTGCGGGGAGGCCGATATGGAGCTTCTGATGCCCAAGGTACTGATTTCCGACAAGCTTTCCGACGCCGCCGTGGCGATCTTCCGCGATGCGGGGATCGCGGTGGATTTCGAGCCCGATCTCGGCAAGGACCCCGAGGCGCTGGCCGCGCGCATCGGGGCCTATGACGGGCTGGCGGTGCGCTCGGCCACCAAGGCCACCGCCGAGATCATCGCGAAGGCCGAGAACCTGAAGGTGATCGGCCGGGCCGGGATCGGCGTGGACAATATCGACATCGCCGCCGCCTCGGCGCGCGGGATCGTGGTGATGAACACGCCCTTCGGGAACTCGATCACCACGGCCGAGCATGCGATCGCGATGATGTTCGCGGTGGCGCGGCAGATCCCGGCGGCCAATGCCTCGACCCATGCGGGCAAGTGGGAGAAATCCGCCTTCATGGGGGTGGAGATCACCGGCAAGACGCTGGGGGTGATCGGCTGCGGCAATATCGGCTCGGTGGTCGCGTCGCGCGCGATCGGGCTGAAGATGAAGGTGGTGGCGTATGACCCGTTCCTCTCGGCGGAGCGGGCGCGCGAGCTGGGCGTCGAGAAGCTCGAGCTGGACGAGCTGCTGGGGCGCGCGGATTTCGTGACGCTGCATCTGCCGAAGACGGAGAAGACCGCGAACCTGCTCTCGGCGGAGCGGATCGCGCTGATGAAGCCCGGCGCGCGGCTGGTGAACTGTGCGCGTGGCGGGCTGGTGGACGAGGCGGCCGTTGCGGTGGCGCTGACGGAGGGCCGGCTGGCGGGCGCGGCCTTCGATGTGTTCGCCACCGAGCCTGCGCGGGAGAACCCGCTCTTCGGGCTGCCCAATGTGGTGGTGACGCCGCATCTCGGGGCCTCGACCTCCGAGGCGCAGGAGAACGTGGCGCTGCAGGTGGCCGAGCAGATGGCCGACTATCTCAATCACGGGGCGATCGCGAACGCGATCAATGCACCCTCGATCACGGCGGAGGAGGCGCCGGTGCTGCGGCCCTGGGTGCGCGTGGCCGAGGTGCTGGGCGGCTTTGCCGGCCAGCTCACGGAGGAGCCGATCCGGGAGATCGAGATCGAGTATGTGGGGCGCGTGGCGGAGCTGAACCTGAAGCCGCTGACCGCGGCGCTCACAGCGGCGATGCTGGCGCCGCAGATGGGCGAGGGGGCGGTGAACATGGTCTCCGCCCCGGTGCTGGCCAAGGAGCGCGGCATCCGCATCGCCGAGACGCGGCGCGACGCGCAGGGGGCCTACGGGACCTATATGCGGCTGAGCGTGACGACGGCGCAGAAGACGCGGACGGTGGCGGCGACGCTGTTCTCGGACGGCCGGCCGCGGTTCATCCAGATCAAGGGGATCGGGCTGGAGGCGGAGCCGCAGCCCTTCATGCTCTACACCACGAACACCGACCAGCCGGGGTTCATCGGGGCGCTGGGGATGAAGACGGGCGAGATCGGGGTGAATATCGCGACCTTCCATCTCGGGCGTTCGGAGAAGGGGGGCGAGGCGATCACGCTCCTGGGCGTGGACGAGCCGCTCTCCGACGCGGTGCTGGCGGAGATCGCGGCGCTGCCGGCCGTGCGCGAGGCGAAGGCGCTGGTCTTCTGACGGCGCGAGGCAGGCGGTATCGCCGTGCGGTGCACGGCGATGCGTTTCTGGCTCTCCTCACCCCTGCGGGGTTCCTCGAGCGGTGGGCCAAGCCTGGCCGGAGCGCCCGGTTTGCGGGCGGTTCGGGAGCGATGACGCGGGGCCGGTCGGCTGAGAGAACCGGGGGGCCGGTTCCGTGCGAGGGCCCGGGCCTTGGAGGTGAGCCCTTATTCGGCGGCGCCGGGGAGGCGGGGGGCGAGTTCGGGGCGGGAGAAGCCCTGGGGCTCGGTGTCGACGAGGCTCGGTGCGTGGATCTCGTCCTCCTCGGCAACAGCCTCGGCAGCGCGGTCGGCGCCTATAACGAGGCGGTGGGC
>JBCBWF010000458.1:0-4030 GCA_039817245.1 Pseudomonadota bacterium
GCTGAGTCCCGCGGGAGGGTTTGTGTCCCTTCTGAGCATTCCGCCGAAAGTGAGACACCATCGCAATGGGGTGAGAACGGATACCAGAGCTTGCGATACCCTTCGAGCGCGATCACTGATCCAGCGCGCGGGCTGTCGATCTCAAACCAGAACGGGGTGCCAAGAGGGATCGGTTCCGTCGCAATCGGCGCATCGGCGGCCCGCTGTATGAGCCCACGATCCCGCCCCTCTACGATCACACGGACCCGCCCATACTCGCCATGTTCGTCGAGGAACCGCACCCAATCCGACTTTGCCGCCGGGTCGAAGAGCGACGGAGCCTTCCCAACGGCAACATCGAGGTGATGGGTGATGATCCACTCGGCAATGCCGGTGGCGTCTTTGCGGGAAATCCGACCATTTCTGAATGTGGCCAGCGCGCCGTCCGAGGTGTCGCGTTCGACATCGAGCGCTTCCCGGAAGAGTTTCGTCCAAGTTGTACCGGTGCGCTCAAGGATCTCTCGGCAAACGCCATAGAGCTGCTTCCGATCCTCTTGCGTTGCACTCTGCCAGTCGATTGCCCTGCCCTCCCTGATCGGCCACAAGGGGCGCAGCTACCACCATCTGCCGCTGGAGATCACGGCGGATATGCTGGTGCGCGAGGGCGCGGTGGTGGACCCGGATCTCGGCTACCGGTTCTCGGAGGGCGGGATGTTCGAGATCTACCTCGCCGAGCCGCCCGCGCCGGTGACCGCGCGGGGCTGCGAGACGGTGGTGGTGCGGATGCCGTGGACCGACAGCGCCTACGCGGATGCGCCCGCCCGGATCGCGGGCAAGCGCGCGCTTTTCGACGCGCTGGAGGGGTTGCTGGCCGGGTCGGTGCCCTCGGTGCCGGTGGTGCTGGAGCTCGACCCCTATCTCGACCGGACCGGCGGGGGGTACAACCTCACGCAGTGCCTGGCGTTTTTCCGGCACGCCTTCGGGGCCTACGTGCCGGATACCGGGCCGGTGGCGCCGCGGTAGGGTCCGCGGGCCGCGCGCCTCAGGCGTTGACGCCCACGGGGCAGCTCACGCCGACGCCGCCGATGCCGCAATAGCCGGCCGGGTTCTTGGCGAGATACTGCTGGTGGTAGTCCTCGGCGAAGAAGAACTCGGGCGCGGGGCCGATCTCGGTGGTGATCGGGCCGAAGCCGGCCGCCTTCAGCCGCGTCTCATAGGCATCGCGCGTGGCGCGGGCCGCGGCGAGCTGCTCGGGCGAATAGGTGAAGAGGGCTGAGCGGTACTGCGTGCCCACATCGTTGCCCTGGCGCATGCCCTGGGTGGGGTCGTGGCCCTCCCAGAAGACGCGCAGCAGCGCCTCGTAGGGGAGTTTCGCGGGATCGAAGACGACGCCGACCACCTCGGTATGCATGGTCTGGCCGCTGCAGACCTCGCGATAGGTGGGGTTGGGCGTGTAGCCGCCGGCATAGCCGACCATGGTGACGAGCACGCCCGGGGTCTCCCAGAACAGCCGCTCCGCACCCCAGAAGCAGCCCATGCCGAAGCAGGCCATCTCGCTGCCGGCCGGATGGGGGCCCTTGAGCGGCGCGCCCGAGAGAAAATGCGTCGCCGCCGTCTCGATGGGCGCGCTGCGCCCCGGCAGGGCGGTCTCCGGCGTGACCGCCTTGGCCTTCATGAAGCCGAACATGCCTGTCTCCCCGACATTCAGTAGCAACTGCGAACTTGTAGCGCCGGGACGATATTGCAAGGCGAAATCACATACCACGGGTTCAAGATTGCCGGATTCCCGAGCGCGGCCGGTCAAAGCGGGCTCCCATGCTCACGCTCCCCCGCAGCCGGGCGCCGCGACGACGCGCCCAGCCCGAACCTCAGCCATTGCAACGCCTGCACCGCGTACCCCTGCTCGCTCCGCGGTCGAAGTCGACTTTGGGTCAACGGGCGCTCTTGCCGGGGCATCATGCGCGTTTGTGTGTGCTGGAGATCTGTGTCTGCCAGTCACCGGCTACGAGAGAACAGCCGAAGCACGGTTTTGACGAAGCGACGGGCGCTGTCGAACGAGCGGGTCGGTTCTGGGCGGTGGTGGTTTGGCTCAACCTTTCGGGGCTCGGCGTCCGGATCGCCGGCTGCCTCGGCGTCCATGTCCGAGATTGTCGGCGTGGAACTCGGACCGTGATCCGACGTCCACATGTCTCGCGTCCTGCGGCACATCGGCATGCCAAGTCTCCTCCGCAATTTCACGGTCCGGATGAGCGGTCTCCGAAGGACGCAGCGCCGGTCTCGGTCGTGTCAGTCGATGGCCGGGCGGACAGCGGCGAAGATCGCGGCACCCCGGGAGATGATCGACCGCGTGGGGACCTGGCATGGTGCCGAGACCGACAATCTCGGCACCTGCGAGGCACGCCGTCTCGCCAGCGAAGCCCCGTCCTTACCGCACGCGGGTCCAGGTCTGTTCCTTGCAGATGAAGGCGAAGCAGCCATCCACCTCGAGGACGTCGCCCTTCAGCTTCATCTCGGACGAATAGGTGTCGCCGTCCGACGGGTTCCAGATCGTGCCGTCATCGAACTCGATGCCGTCGCTGCTGGTCATGTCTTCGATGATGGCTCTGCCGAGATTGGCGTAGCCGGTGTCTTCGCCTTGGGGCGTGAACGCCCGGCTGATCGTGCCGCAAGTCTTGGACGCGTCGGAGGCGCAAGGCGCGATGGTGACGTAGAGATAGCGCCCCTCGTCATTGCTCTCGGTCTTCCAGACGCCGCCGACATCGGCCGCGGCGGTCGACGCGATGAGGGCGATGGTGGTGCAGAATGCGGTGGTTGAGATGGTCTTGGGGTGTGTCATGGCCTCGTTCCTCCTCGGTTGGCCTTTCCCGCACGAGGATCATCCTCGGGCGTCGCGCTCAGCCGGGCTCGCCCAGCAATGTTCAGGCAGCTCTTGCGGTGCTGTCCCCGGCTCTCTCACGCACCGGAGACAGCGCAAGGCGACTGCCCTGCGGACTGAAACAACCGGATCGCCCTTGCCCAAGAAACGCGAAGACTTGGCATGCACGGCACAGCCCATCGGGATGTCGAAATGATGCGAGAACATCATCTCAGGCGACCCGCTCAGATCAGGTGACTGTCGAGCGTGCCTGCTGCGGCCGCCTGGTAGGAAGTTTGCCCGCCGATACCAGCGCCCAGTCGGTCGGCGGACGACTTCATGCCCGCACTGATCGCGAGCTTCCAGTCTTCCGCGCTGTTCCGCAGCTTTGCCTGTTCGCCGCGCACGCTTGAGATGTAGCGTCCGAGTTTCATGTAGGTCTCGTGGTGGAAGGGGACGCCCAGAGCATCGGCGAGTGGATCGCCGGTGTTCATGGCTTCTTGCAGGAAATCGGCGTTCTCGGCCCCGAAGCGCGCTTCGAATGCGGCGCGCGTATTCCGAGACGTCGGCCAGGGGGCATTGCTGTGCTCATGGTTTCCTGCTCCGGTTCGTGGGGGTCGGGTCAGTCGATGACCTGCCGGCGCTTCGCTTCCTGGTAGAACTCCAGCCCGTCCGGCCATTGCTCTTCCCGGGCCTCGGCGAGATAGGGGAACCCGGGCGAAAGCGCCTTCTCGCTCACGCTGTAGGGGCCGTCGACGCCCATCCCGAAGCGGGCCTCATCGTCCCGCAGGAGGGCGCGTTCGATGGAGAGGTCGGCACCGTCCGGGTCGCAGGGCGCGGCGCGGTTGATCGCCAGGCGATCCTGCAGAAGCATCTCGACCAACCGGTCGAGGCGGTCGGGCTGCCAGTCCTGCTCTCCGTCGATCATGTCGTCGGCGGAACGGGGGGCGACCGGTGGCGGGAAGGCGTCGGAACGGGCGACGATCTTCTCGGAATGCCCGATGGAGAAGAAGAAGGGGTCGGCCCGGAGCCCGCTGAAGAGGCGAACGTCATCGCGCTCCACCATCGCCTCCGCAGGCGCAGAGACCGTCCTGCTGATCTCGCCGCCCCGGACCACGGCACAGGTGGTCGCGACCGGGGTCACGTGATCCTCGAAGGAGCATCGGATGACGGCGGCAGGGACGTCCGAGATCCGCA
>JBCBWF010000590.1:0-2404 GCA_039817245.1 Pseudomonadota bacterium
CCTCGGCCCCGGCCTCGCCCCCCGCTCCGTCGCCTGCACCCCAGCCCAACGACCTCAACCGGAGGCTATCCCGCATGACCGTCCAGCGCCCCAGCTTCAGCCAGCTCAAGGCGATCGTCCGGGACTTCGGGATGAACCTCTCAGACGCGCGTATCGCCGAGTTCCTGGAGCTCATGGAAGCCTCGATGCAGCGCTATGACGAGCTCGACGCGATGCCGGACAACCTGCCGGCGGTGGAGTTCCCGCGCACGGCCGGCTACCGCCCCTCGCCCGAGGAGAACCCGTTCAACGCCTGGTATGTGAAGGTGGACATCCAGGGCGCCCCGCGCGGCCCGCTCGCCGGCAAGACCATCGCGGTGAAGGACAATGTCTGCGTGGCCGGCGTGCCGCTGATGAACGGCGCCTCGACGATGAAGGGCTACACGCCCGATATCGACGCGACCATCGTGACGCGTATCCTGGAGGCCGGCGGCACCATCAAGGGCAAGGTGCATGCGGAGTATTTCTGCCTCTCCGGCGGCAGCCACACCAATGCGACGGGGCTGACGCACAACCCGCACCGGATGGGCTATTCCGCCGGCGGCTCGTCCTCGGGGTCGGGCGTGGTGGTGGCCAATGGCGAGGTGGACATGGCCATCGGCGGCGATCAGGGCGGCTCGATCCGGATGCCGGCCTCCTGGTGTGGCTGCTACGGCATGAAGCCGACCCACGGTCTGGTGCCCTATACGGGCGTGATGCCGATCGAGAACACCATCGACCACACAGGGCCCATGACCCAGACGGTGGCCGACAACGCGCTGCTGCTGGAGGTGCTGGCAGGGCCGGACGGGCTGGACCCGCGCCAGTACGCGCCGCGCACCGACCACTACACCGCAGCGCTCGGCCGCGGCGCGCGGGGGCTCAGGATCGCCATGGTGCGCGAGGGCTTCGGGCGGCCCGAGAGCGAGGCGGCGGTGGATGAGAGCGTGCGCCGCGCGGCCGAGACCCTGCGCAGCCTCGGCGCCACGGTCGACGAGGTCTCGATCCCGATGCACAACAAGGCGATGGCGATCTGGCTGCCCATCGCGGTGGAGGGCTCCACCAACCAGATGATGAAGGGCAACGGGATGGGAACTGGCTGGGAGGGGCTCTACACCACCTCGCTGCTCGACCATCACGCCAACTGGCGCAGCCGCGCGGACGAACTCTCCGAGAGCCTGAAGATCACGATGTTCACCGGCGAGTACTTTCAGCGCCACCATCGCGGGCATTACTACGCCAAGGCGCAGAACCTCGCGCGGAAGCTGCGGGCGGCCTATGACCAGATGCTCGGGGCCTACGATCTGCTGTTGATGCCGACGACGCCGATGAAGGCGACCCCCCTGCCCGCGCCGGATGCGCCGCTGGCCGAGACGCTGCAGCGCGCCTTCGAGATGCTGGAGAACACGGCACCCTTCGACATCACGGGCCATCCGGCGATGTCGCTGCCCTGCGGGATGGCGGACGGGCTGCCGATCGGGGCGATGCTGGTGGGCAAGCACTACGCGGAAACGACCATCTACCAGGCAGCGGCCGCCTTCGAGGGCGCGGGCGACTGGAAGGCCATGTGAGATGGCCGTCCGCCGCCCCACCGCGGCCGCGCTGCAGGAGACGGGGCGCGCCCTCGGTCTGAGCCTCAGCGATGCGGATGCGGAGTCCTTTCTCGGGCTGATGCAGGGGCTGGTGGAGGCCTACGAGACCGTGGACGGGCTGGTGGAGCCGATGCCAACGGTGCGGTATCCGCGCACGCCCGGACAGCGGCCGGATCCGGCGGACAACCCCTTCGGCGCCTGGGCGGTGCAGACCCGGATCGCCGGCGCGCGGACGGGCCCTCTGGCCGGGCGGACTGTGGCGATCAAGGACAACACCTGCCTCGCCGGGGTGCCGATGCAGAACGGCGCCTCGGTGCTCGAGGGCTACGTGCCGGAGATGGACGCGACCGTGGTGACGCGCCTGCTGGATGCCGGCGCGGAGATCCTGGGCAAGGCGGTGTGCGAGTATTACTGCGCCTCGGGCGGCAGCCACACCTCCGTGCCCGGCCCGGTGGAGAACCCGGCCGCACCCGGGCACAATGCGGGCGGCTCCTCCTCGGGCTCGGCGGCGCTGGTGGCGGCCGGGATCGTGGATATGGCGACGGGCGGGGACCAGGGCGGCTCGATCCGCGTGCCCGCCTCCTGGTGCGGGATCGTGGGGCTTAAGCCGACCCATGGGCTCGTGCCCTATACCGGCATCTTCGCGGTGGAGCTGACGGTCGACCATGCCGGGCCGATGACCCGCACGGTGGCGGACAATGCGCTGATGCTGGAGGCGATGGCGGGGCCGGACGGGCTCGATCCGCGCCAGAGCGGGGCGCCCGGCGAGCGCTATACAGAGGCGCTGGCGCTCG
>JBCBWF010000025.1:0-26356 GCA_039817245.1 Pseudomonadota bacterium
AGTTCGTCACGATCATCCTCGAGCAGAACATCGAGACCCGCAGCGCGCGCGCCCAGGAGACCAAGGCCTTCTTCCAGACGGAGGCGGACCAGCTCGCCGCCCAGCTCATGGATCTGGAGGGCCAGATCAGCGCCTACAAGCGCGACAACGAGCTCGCCCTGCCCTCGGGCGTCGAGTTCCGCCGCGGCGAGCTCTCGCGCCTGCAGGAGCGGATGTTCGAGCGCGAGCGCAAGATGCTGGTGCTGCAGGACGACCGCAAGACGCTCGTGCGCACGCTCGAGGAGGGCGTGTCGGTGGATAGCATCCGCGACCGTCTCTCCCCGGAGGAGCGCGAGCTCCAGCGCCTGCGCCGCGAGCTCGCCGTCAAGCGCGCCGTCTTCTCCGACCGTCACCCGCAGGTGAAGGCGCTGCTGGTGCAGATCGAGGCGATCCGCTCCACCATGGGCCCGAGCGAGAACGCCGCCGACGAGGGCGCGCTGATCGCCGAGAAGGAAGAAGAGATCAAGCGCCAGATCGTGCTCATCGACCGCCAGATCGCCCTTCTCGAGAAGCAGCAGTCGGACGCCGTCGACCGCCAGCTCGTCCTCGAGCAGTCCATCGCCAAGGCGCCCACGGTCGAGATGCAGCTCAACGGGATGGAGCGCCGCCAGGCCGATCTCAGTGCGCGCTACCAGGACACGGTGGCCAAGCTCGCCGTGGCCGAGACCGGGGAGAAGCTCGAGGTCAACCGCCAGGCCGAGCGCTTCGAGGTGATCGAGCAGGCCCAGGTGCCGGAGCGGCCCATCTCGCCCAACCGCCGGCTCATCGCCGCGGGCGGCATGGGCGCGGGCTTCGCCGCCGCCTTCGCGCTCGTCATCCTGGCGGAGCTGATGAACCAGAGCATCCGGACCGTCACGGATCTGGAGCGCCGGCTCAATCTCCGCCCCATCGTGACCATCCCCTATATCCGCACCGAGCGGGAGGTCCGCCGCGCCGTATGGCGCTTCCGGATCGTCACGCTCCTGCTCCTGGTGGTGGTGCCACTCTCACTATACCTGATCGACCAGTACTACCTGCCCCTCGAGACGATCCTGCAGCGGATCATCGAGAAGACGGGGCTGATACGCGCGGTCGATCTCATCAAAGCCAGGTTCGGCGGCTGACCGGCCGGATAGGCGAGGAGAGAAGCGAATGGTCGAGCGTCTCAAGGATGCGATCAGCAAGGCCCGCGCGCGGCGCGACGGCGTCATCGGCCCGCTCGGCGCCGCGTCGTTCAGCGCCCCGCAGAGCCAGTCCCAGGCCCAGCTCCGCGAGGTCTGGCAGAACCTGCCGGAGCTCCCGCTGGACCCGGACAAGATGCGCGCCGAGCGCATCGTCGCCTTCCAGAAGAGCGATCCCGCCCATGTCACCTTCGACGTGCTGCGCACCCGCGTCATGAAGGTGCTGCGGGATAATGGCTGGTCGCGCATCGCCATCACCTCGCCCACCAAGGGCTGCGGCAAGACCGTGGTGTCGGTGAACCTCGCCTTCAGCCTGGCGCGCCACCCCAATTTCCGCACCTGCCTGATCGATATGGACCTCAAGGCGCCGCGCGTCGCCTCCTCGATCGGCGCGTCCGGCAAGCGCCAGATCAGCTGGTTCCTCACCGGCAAGACCTCGCCGGAGAAGTACATGAGCCGCTTCGGCGAGAACCTCGCCTTCGGTCTCAACAATGTCCGCGTGCGAGACAGCGCCGAGCTGCTGGACGCGGAGAGCACCGAGCACGCCCTCTCCGCCACCCAGCGGGTGCTGAAGCCCGATGTGATGATCTTCGACCTGCCGCCGCTTCTCGTGAACGACGATACGCTCACCTTCCTGCCGGCGGCGGACTGCGTGATGCTCGTCGTCGCGGCGGGGGAGAGCAAGACGGCGGATATCGACGAGTCCGAGCGGCTCCTGTCGGCCAACTCCAACTTCCTCGGCGTGCTTCTCAACAAGCATCTCGATCCGTCCCGCGATCCCTACTCCTATGGCTACGGCTATGGAACCGGACGCTATGGCTACGGTTATGGCTATGGCTCGGGGGACGGGGACTGACGGCACCTGTTGCCGCACCGCCCCACTTTCAGACACTCCGAGTCGGGTCCGCGAATCAGTTAACACCGACCCTGTATTCTGGTTGGCGACCATGCTGTTATGCGCCCGGTTTAAAGTGGCGGAGGGGCCGATGCGCGGGATCGTCTTTGGTATTCTGGTCACGCTGGCGGCAGCCGGCGCAGCCATCGGGCAGGCATTCACGCTGCAACCGGGCGATGTGGTGGAGGTCAGCGTCCTGGAGGACCCCAACCTCACCCGCCAGGTGCTCGTGCGGCCGGACGGCAAGATCGCGCTGCCCATCGCCGGCACCATCCAGGCCGGCGGGCGCACGCCGGAACAGGTGCAGCAGACCATCCTGCGCCGGCTGAGCGAGGACTTCATCACCCCGCCCACCGTCACCGTCTCGCTGATCACGCTCCGCCCGCCGGAGGAGGTCGCCGTCGAGGAGGAGGAGGAAGAGCTGCTCGGCCGCGTCTTCGTGATCGGCCAGGTGGCGAACCCCGGCGCCTTCGAGTTCTCGCAGGACAATCCGCTGAGCGCGCTGCAGGCCCTCGCGCTGGCGGGCGGGCCGGGCGTCTTCGCCGCCAAGCGCCGCATCCAGATCCGCCGCCACAGCGAGGATGGGGAGACCATCTTCACCTTCGACTACGACGTCATCGAGGACGGGGAGATGCCGGTACAGGTGCTCCCACTCCTGAACGGCGATGTCATCGTTGTGCCGGAACGCGGCCTGTTTGAGTGAGACGACCCATGGCGCCCCCCCCCAGGCGCGCCCCGCTGCCAGGTCCGGCACAGGCCGCCATCCCCCTCCTTCTCGCCCTTCTGCTCGGCGCGGCCCCCGCCGGCGCGCAGGACTGGTCGCTCATCGGCAGCTTCTCCCAGACGGGCGAGCTGATCAGCAATATCGGCATCAACACCGATGACGAGGACGACGAGGACGACGGCCTCTCCTACGGCTCCACCACCGGGCTGAACTTCAATCTCGGCTACGAGACCCCGCGCACGCAGTGGACCCTCGGCAGCGGCACCCGCCTGCGCTTCTTCGGCGGTTCGGAGGATGCGGAGGGCCTCAGCACCTTCAACCCCAACGCCCGCGGTGCGGTCAGCTTCGACGGGGGCCGGCTCAACCTCGGCAGCGACTTCTCCTTCTCCCGCGCCTCGCAGACCTTCACCGAGTTCGACGAGGAGGGCGGCTTCGAGTCCGACGGCATCGTCATCGATGCGGAGGCACGGCGGACCAATCTCGGCTTCGGCGTCAATGCGGGCTACGAGCTCTCGGCGCGCAACACCCTCGGCTTCAGCGCCGGCACCCGGATCGTGCGCTTCAGCGAGAACGACGACGAGCTGGACGACAACACCACCATCACCGCCGGCGTCTCGCTCGCGCGGGTGATCTCGCCGCGCACCTCGCTGATCTTCGCCACCAGCGCCCAGCGCTTCATGGCGGACGATTTCGAGAACAGCGAGGCCTTCAGCGTCAACGGCACCGTCGGCTTCCAGCGCACGGTGTCCCAGCAGCTCAGCCTCACCGGCCGCGCGGGCCTCGCCTATGTCGAGACCGAGGAGGACGTGTTCGACGAGTTCGGCCAGATCGTCCGCGAGACGGACAGCACGGTCAGCGGCGTCGGCGGCTTCAACCTCAGCTACAGCATGCCGCGCACCTCCTTCGGGCTCACCTTCTCGCAATCGGTGGCGCCCGCCTCCACGGGCGAGCTGCGCAACACCAGCACGCTCGGCCTCTCCGTCTCGCACCGCATCGACTCGATCCAGAGCGTCTCGCTCAACAGCACGCTCTCGCGCCGGGTCGACGTCATCGAGGCGCTGGACGGCTCCACCACCGACGACCGCGAGGTCTTCGCCCAGATCTCCCCGAGCTACAGCATCTCTCTTTCGCAAGACTGGAGTGCGCGGGTCGGCTATACCTTACGCTTCGCCGACAGTGACGACGGCGATGCGTTCTCCAACCGCGTCTTTCTTTCCTTTTCCCGCAGTCTCGCAATTTTTCCCTGAGCGGGGATCCCGCAGGCACCCGGCGATTGCAATGCCGCAGACCTGCAGGGGCGAGAGTGTGATACGCAGGAAAGCGAGGGCATGAGAGAGAGAGTCATGGATTCGACTGTGACGTGGACCAACAGACAGGTCACCGGCGAGCGGGGCTATCTCTCGATATCGGTCGTGCCCGTGATCGTGCTGGCCTTCGACATGCTGGCAATTGCCGCGGCCGCGCTGGCGACCAACGTGATCTTCCCCGCCTTCGTCAACACCTTCACGCTCGACTACTACGTGTTCTGCGTGGGCTTCGTGATCATCGCCACCACCGTGCTGCTCTCGCGCGCAAACATGTACGAGGTGGACGCGATCATGCGGCCGGTGAGCCGGTCGGATTTCCTGATCGTCGCCCTCATCACCGCGTTCCTCCTGTTTCTCACCATCGTGGTCACGCTCAAGGCCTTCGACATCTTCGCAAAGCGATGGCTGCTCTGCTTCGCCATCCTCAGCGTCGTCGTCCTCGTCGCCAGCCGTATCGCCACCTGGGGGGTGCTGCAGCGGCTCGGCCGGCGCGGCGTGATCGGGCGGCGCCTGGTGGTGCTCGGCACCGGCGAGCAGGCGCATCACTTCCTGCGCCGCCTGAACGAGATAAACCCGTATTTCACCACCGTCGCTGCAGTGTTCGACACCGAGCGCCATCCGCAGGTGCACGAGGTCGAGGGGGTGCCGGTGCGCGGCGGTTTCGAGGCGATGCTGGCCTATGCCCGCACCAACCGGGTGGACGATATCATCGTCGCCCTGCCGTGGACGGACGACAAGCATGTGCGCGAGACCCTGGATGCGCTGCGCGAGCTGCCGATCAACGTGGCCATCAGCACCGATCTCGTCGGCTACCAGCTCGCCTGGCGCCCGGTGATGGGCAATGTGAGCCAGCTCCCGGTCTTCGAGGTCGTGCAGCGCCCGATCTCCGGCTGGAGCTTCCTGCTCAAGATGGCGGAGGACTATGTGCTCACCATCGTCTGCCTGATCGTGCTCTCGCCGGTCCTCATCGTCACCGCCATCGCGATCAAGCTGGACAGCCCGGGGCCGATCCTCTTCAAGCAGCGCCGCCTCGGCTTCAACAACCAGGTCTTCGAGATCTACAAGTTCCGCTCGATGCATCACGAGGCGGTGCCGGCCACTGTGACCAAGCAGGCCACCAAGGGCGATCCGCGCATCACCCGCGTCGGCCGCTTCATCCGCGCCACCTCCATCGACGAGCTGCCCCAGCTTCTGAACGTGCTGGAGGGCAACATGTCCCTCGTCGGCCCCCGCCCCCATGCGCTCGACCACAACGAGGACTATGGCCGCCAGATCCGCGGCTACTTCGCACGCCACAAGGTCAAGCCCGGCATCACCGGCTGGGCCCAGGTCAACGGCCTGCGCGGGGAGACCAAGGCGCTCGCCAAGATGAAGGCCCGCGTGCGCCACGACATCCACTACGCCGAGAACTGGTCGCTGATCTTCGACCTGCGGATCCTCGCGATCACCGCCTTCGTCGTGCTTTTGCAAAGAAACGCCTACTGAGCCCGCCGGTTCGGACCGCAGCGGCTCTTTATCCGTGCCAAACAAAGGTCTTATTGTGATGCGATCTGGGACAGGCTGCTCCGAAACAGGACAGGGAACCGTCGTGCTCAACTCCGCTACCGCCCGACTGCCTCGCAGGATGCGCCGCCTGGCCGGGGCCGGCCTCTGCGCCATCACGCTCGTCCTCGCCGGCTGCGACAGCGTGGAGGAGCGCGTCGTCAAGCACTACGAGAACGCCGTCGAATTCGCCGAGGCGGGGCAGACGGAGAAGGCGGAGATCGAGTTCCGCAACGCCCTGAAGCTCGACCGCGAATACGTCGCCGCCCATCTCGGCTACGCCAAGCTGCTGGAGGCGCGCGGCGACCTGCCCGCGGCCGTCACCCACTACCGCACGGCCGCCGAGCTCGACACCAAGAACACCGAGGCCCGGGTCCGCATCACTCAGTACCTGATCCTCGCCAACCAGCTCAACGCCGCGCTCGAGCTCGCGGAGGAGACCATGGAGATCGCGCCGGACGATGTGAACGTCCTCGCCGTGCGCGCCTCGGTGGCCTACCAGCTCGGCAACCGCGTCCAGGCGGTGGAGCTCGCCCGCAAGGCCCTCGTCCGCGATCCGGACCATCCCGGCGCCAATGTCATCCTGATCACCGATCGCGTGGATGCCGGCGAGACCGAGGATGCCCTCGCCATGTCCAACAACATGATCGAGAAGCATCCCGAGGAGATCGCGATCCATTTCCTCAAGCTCCGCCTCCTGGCCGATGTCGGGCGGGACGCGGAGCTGACCGAACATCTGCACGCCATGACCCGCGTGTTCCCGGATGTGCCGCAGATCCGCAGCACCCTCGCCCAGCGCTACGTGGCCAAGGGTGACTACGCGGCCGGCGAGGAGCAACTGCGCGCTATCGCCGCCAACGATCCGGACGATGCGGCCCACGAGCTCCGCGTCGCCCAGTTCATCGGCCGCACCCAGGGCGAGGCCGCCGCGCGCGCCGAGCTCGAGCGTCTGGTCAAGAGCGAGGAGGACCCCTGGCCCTTCATCCAGGCGCTCGCCTCGCTCGACATCGCCAAGGGCGACCTGGCCGCCGCGCGCGCGCGGATGCGCGCCATCGCCGATGGCGGCGGCAGCCATGCGCTCGAGGCGCAGGTCAGCATCGCCCGCCTCGCCATCCGCGAGGGCGATGTGGACGCGGCCGTGACCCTCGTCGACGAGGTGCTCGCGACGGATGCGGACAATGTGGACGCGCTGGCGATGCGCGGCGCGATGCAGATCGAGTCCGGCGCGTTCGAGGAGGCCATCCTCACCCTCCGCCGCGCCCTCGGCGAAGCGCCGCAGGATGTGCGCCTGCTCGAGCTCTCCGCCCAGGCCTTCCTGCTGAACGGCAACAACTCGCTGGCCGGCGAGCAGCTCGCCCAGGCCACCCGCGCGTCGGACTACCGGCCCGCCACCGCGCTCCGCTACGCGCGCTTCCTGCTCTCCAGCAACAACCTGCAGGGCGCCGAGACGGTGCTGACCGAGACCGCGCGCCGCGCCCCCGGCAACCAGCAGGTCCTCTCCTCGCTCGCCGATCTGCGCCTGCGCCTCGGCGATTTCGTCGGCGCGGAGACCGTGGCATCTCAGCTCCGCCAGCTCCAGGGCGGCGGCTCCACCGCCGAGCGCGTTATCGCCGCATCGCTGAGCGCGCAGGAGCGCTTCGACGAGAGCACCGCCATCCTGCGCACGCTGGTGGAGGACGAGAGCACCCGCGAGCAGACCATGGCCGCCTATGTCCGCGACCTCGTGCGCGGCGAGAAGACCGATGAGGCGCTCGAATTCGTCCAGAATATCCTCGCGGACAATCCGGAAAATGTGCAGGCCCGCGTCCTCCTCGCCGCGCTCTACCGCAGCAGCGGGGAGACCGAGAAGGCGCGCACCGAATACGACCGCCTGATCGCGGACAACCCGGAGGAACCCTCCGGCTATGGCGGCCTCTTCCGCCTGCAGCTCGGCACGGGCGACACCGCCGCCGCCTTCGCGACGCTGGAGGAGGGGGTCGAGAAGACCAAGGGCGCCACTGCGCTGCGCCTGCTGCTCGCCGGCATGCAGGAGACCCGCGGCGACTATGACGACGCCATCGCGCAATACGAGCAGCTCTTCATCGACCGGCCGGATTCGCTGATCGTCGCCAACAACCTCGCGAGCCTGCTGGCGGAGTATCGCGCGGACGATCCCGCCTCCGTCGAGCGCGCGCGCAACATCGCCCGGCGCCTGCGCAGCTCGCAGATCCCGCAGATGCAGGACACCTTCGGCTGGACCCTCTACCTCTCCGGGGACTACGAGAACGCCCTGCGCAGCCTCAAGCCCGCCGTCGACGCCCTGCCGGAGAGCGCTGCCGTCAACTACCATGTCGGCATGACCTACGCCGCCCTCGGCCAGAAAGAGCTCGCGATCACGCATCTCAAGCGCGCGCGCGACCTCGCGGCCGCCGACAAATTCGCCCATCTCGATATCGTCGAACGCAAGCTGAGCGAGCTCGAGACCAACTGACCGGCGCGCCGGCCCCGCCCGGCGACGCCTCACATCATTGCTGCATCGCAACATGGGCTAGACCGCACCGGGTTCCCGGCGCTATGCCCTGCGCAACGACGGCGCGGGCGGCGCGGGGCCCGCATGGCCTAGCCCGCACGGCCACGGCAGGGGGGAGAGCACGAAATGCGGATCGCGGTGTTCGGTCTCGGATATGTCGGCCTCGTCTCGGCCGCCTGCCTGGCGCGGGACGGCCACAAGGTCGTCGGCGTCGACCCCCAGCCCACCAAGGTCACCCTGCTGAACCAGGGCCAGGCCCCGATCGTTGAGAGCTTCGTCGGCGAGCTCGTCGCCGAGGCGGTCGCGGGCGGCACGCTGCGCGCCACCGACGATCCGGCCGAGGCGGTGGCCGCCTCCGATCTCAGCCTCGTCTGCGTCGGCACGCCCTCGCGGCGCAATGGCAGCCTCGACACCACCGCCGTGGAGCGCGCCTGCGAGCAGATCGGCGCGGCGATCGCGGCCACCGGCGCGCCCCATCTCGTGGTCATGCGCTCCACCATCCTGCCCGGCACCATGCGCGGCCTCGTCATCCCCACCCTGCGCGCCGCCGCCGGCGATCTCGTCCGCGTCGCCAACAACCCCGAGTTCCTGCGCGAGTCGACTGCCGTCTACGACTACGACAACCCGCCCAAGACCGTGGTCGGCGCCACGGACGAGGCCACCGCCGAAGAGGTCCTCGCCCTCTATGCCGACCTGCCGGGCCCGAAATTCGCCACCTCCGTCGAGGTCGCCGAACTCGTGAAATACGCGGACAATTCGTGGCACGCCGTGAAGGTCGCCTTCGGCAACGAGATCGGCAACATCGCCAAGGCCGTGGGCGTGGACAGCCACCGCGTCATGGAGATCTTCTGCCAGGACACCAAGCTCAACATCTCGCCCTATTATCTGCGCCCGGGCTTTGCCTTCGGCGGCTCCTGCCTGCCCAAGGATGTGCGCGCGCTCGCCTACAAGGGCCGCGAGCTCGACCTGGACCTGCCGCTCCTGAACAGCCTCATGCCGACCAACGCCCACCAGATCGACCGCGCGGTCGACGCGGTGCTGGCCTCGGGCGCGCGGCGCATCGCCATGCTCGGCATCAGCTTCAAGGCGGGCACCGACGACCTGCGCGAAAGCCCCCAGGTCGCGCTGGTGGAGCGGCTGATCGGCAAGGGGCTCGATCTGCGCATCTACGACCGCAATGTCCATCTGGCCCGGCTGATCGGCGCGAACCGGGACTACATCCTGAATGTCATCCCCCATATCGCGAACATCCTGTCGGACGATCTGGAGGTCACAGTCGCCCATGGCGAGCTGGTGGTGATCGGCAACAACGCCCCCGAATTCAAGGGCCTGCCGGCAATGCTGCGGCCCGAACAGCGGGTCTACGACCTGGTGCGCGTGCGCGAGACCGAGGCCCTGGGGGAGCGCTATGACGGCGTCAACTGGTAGCGCCCCCGCCCTTCCGGGGGCGGGCCGCCGCGTCCTCATCATCGTCGAGAACCTGCCCGTCCCCTTCGACCGCCGCGTCTGGTCCGAGGCGACGACGCTGAAGGAGCACGGCTATACGGTCTCGGTGATCTGCCCCACCGGCAAGGGCCACGAGGCGCGCTTCGAGGTCATCGACGGCATCGAGATCCACCGCCACCCGCTGACCGAGGCGCGCGGCGCGCTCGGCTATCTGCGCGAATATGCGACCGCGCTCTTCCACCAGCTCCGCCTCTCGGTCCGGGTGCTGCGCAAGGGCGGGATCGACGTGATCCATGGCTGCAATCCGCCGGATCTCATCTTCCTCAACGCGCTGGCGCTGCGCCCCTTCGGCGTGCGCTACATCTTCGACCACCACGACATCTGCCCCGAGCTCTACGAGACCAAGTTCGAGAGCCGCGGCTTTCTCTGGCGCGCGATGTGCTGGCTGGAGCGGATGACCTTCCGCACTGCGCTGGTGTCGATCGCGACGAATGAGAGCTACCGGCGCATCGCCATGGAGCGCGGCGGCATGGCGCCGGAGGACGTGTTCGTGGTCCGCTCCGGCCCGCGGCTCGAGCGCCTGCAGATCCGCCCGCCCGTGCCGGCGCTGAAGCAGGGTGCCGGGCATCTCATCGGCTATGTGGGCGTGATCGGCCGGCAGGAGGGGCTCGATCTCCTGCTCGACGCAGCCGCCCATCTCACCGGCCCGCTGGGGCGGGACGATGTACATTTCGGGATCGTCGGGGGCGGGCCGGAGCTCGACGCGATCCGCGCGGAGGCGGAGGCGCGGGGGCTCGCGCGCTTCTTCACCTTCACCGGCCGCGCGCCGGACGACCTGCTCCTCGACATGCTGAACACGGCCGATATCTGCGTGAACCCGGACCGGGCGACGCCGATGAACGATCTCAGCACCATGAACAAGATCCTGGAGTATATGGCGCTGGAGAAGCCGATCGTGCAGTTCGACCTGCATGAGGGGCGCGAGAGCGCCGGCGAGGCGTCGCTCTACGCCGCCAAGAACGACGCCGAGGACTTCGCCGCGAAGATCGCGGAGCTGCTCGACGACGCAGAGGCGCGCGCCCGCATGGGCAAGGCCGGCCGCGCCCGGGTGATCGAGCGCTTTTCCTGGGAGCACTCCATCCCCCCGCTCCTCGCCGCCTACGACCGCGCCTTCGCCAAGATCGCCCGCCGCTAAGCGTCGCGGCTTCGCCGCCGCGTCGAACGCAGCGCCTCGACAACCGCGCAAGGCGGTCCCGGGTCAAGCCCGGGACACCCTCAGACCGCCCGGTACTCCTCGACCGGCAGCCGTCCACCGGCGGCGGGGCCGCTCGCTCGAAAACCCGGCTGCGGCCGCTCCCTCCCGCGTCACGATAGTCGCGAAGTTACGAACATTCAGTGAACATACGCACTTCGCGCTGAAGGGGCAGGGGCGCTCTGACGGTCATCCGACATTTACCAAGCGTTGCGCAAAATGACGTGGGTGGGAGCGGCCGCACCCCCACCGGCCGGATCCTCACCGAAGGCAGGTCGTCCTAACCCGCCTGCACCGATGGCCCGGCCGGCAGGGCAGCGGCCAGCGCCGCGCGATACGTGTCGGCGATCGCGTCGCGGCGGAAGCGCGCGAGCCCGCCGCTCTCCTGCAGCGCCGCGAGCCGGGCCTTGAAGCCCGCTTCCTCGCGCAGGATCCGCGTCATCGCCTCCGCGATCGCCCCGGTATCGCGCGACGGCACGCGGAGCGACACCTCCCCGTCCTCGAGATAGCCGTCGAACCCCATCCCGGCCGTGTGCACGATGGGGCAGCCCGCCAGCAGCGCCTCGACGAAGACGAGCCCGAAGCTCTCCCGGTGCGAGGCGAGCGCAAAGGCCCCGGCCGCGTTGAACCGCGCCTGGATCGTGCCATGCGCCGCGGGGCCGGGCAGGCGCACCCGGGCCGGCCCCGCCCCGGTCGCCGCCTCGCTCAGCCGGTGGAAGGCGGCCGCATCGCCGCCGCCGATGATCTCCAGCGTCAGCCCCGGCAGGGCCCGCGCCGTGCGCGACGCCGCCTCCATCAGCGCCAGCGCGTTCTTGTTGCCGTAGAAGGCGAGGTTGAACGCCGTCACCACCAGCGGCTCGGCCGCAGCGCGCGGCGGCGTGATCCCGTCCGCCGGCGTGGGGCAGGGCAGCAGGTAGACCGGCCCCTCCCGCGCCCCGAGCCGCGCCGACAGCCATGCCTCCGTCCAGGGCGCGAAGGGCAGCACCGCCGCCGCCCCGTGCCAGATCCGCGCCCAGCGCGGCACCAGATCCCGCCGCACCGCGATGATCTTCGTATCCGTATTGCCCTGCGAGGAGACGATCAGCGGCACGCCGAGCCGTGCGGCCACCGTCTCGCCCACCAGCCCCTCCATCGAGAGCTTGTGGGCATGCACGGCATCCGGCCTCAGCCCCCGCGCCGCCACATCCTCCAGGATCGCCTCGGCCACCATGGCGAGGCTCGCCGTCAGCCACAGCCCCTTCGGCCAGGCGCCGAAGCTGAGCGCGCGCCACTCCCCCTCCGGCCCGAAGGGCAGGGCATGCACCCCGCGGGCGAACTTCACGCTGTTGAGCGAATAGACCGTATGCGCATGCTCGGCGACGAGCTCCAGCAGGCTCGCCACGGCGCGCGTCTTCGCCGGCACCAGCGGATCGGGAAAATCCGCGGAGATGTGCAGGATATGCATGGCGCGCCCCCTCATGAGCCCCTCGGCACCCCCGGCGATCTATGCCCGAGCGGCCCCGCCCTGTCCACGCCGAGCCCGCGCGCACCGCCCGACCGCCGCGCAACGCGCGCGCCGGCGCGGGATCGTTGCCGCCCGGCAGCAGGGTAAGAGGCAGCGCCATGACATCCTCGCAGATCTCGCAACTCCAGCAGGACCTCCGCGCCCTCGGCCTCTATGGCGGCCCGTCGGACGGCATCCTCAGCCCGCGGACCGACGCGGCCATCCGCGCCGCCCTCTGCCTGCTGCCGGCGGTGCCGCGCCAGGCGCATCGCTGGCCCGCTCCTGCCCGCGCCGCCTGCTGCCACGCGCTGCTCTCGGGCGCCCCGCCGGCGGGTGCGCGCGCATTCTGAGCGCGGTCCCGGGCAAGGCCCATTGCCCTCCTGGAAACGCTCGACTATCCGGGATCGCGCAGCAGTTGCGAGGGCCCGATGACCGCCAGACCCGATCTCGCGCAGTATATCCGCACGATCCCGGACTTTCCTGTCCCGGGCGTGCAGTTTCGCGACGTGACCACCCTCTTCGGCCATGCGGAGGCATTCCGCGAGGCCATCGCGGCCATGTCCGATCCCTATGGCGATAACCGGATCGACGCGGTCGCCGGCATGGATGCGCGCGGGTTCATCCTCGGCGGCGCCGTGGCCTACCGGCTGGGCCTGCCCTTCGTGCCGGTGCGCAAGAAGGGCAAGCTGCCCGGCGCGACCATCGCCGAGGCCTACAGCCTCGAATATGGCGAGGCGATCGTGGAGCTGCATTCGGACGCGGTCTCCAGCGGCGCGCGCGTGCTCCTGGTCGACGATCTGCTCGCCACCGGCGGCACGGCCTCGGCGGGCGTCAAGCTCATCCGCCGGCTCGGCGCGGAGGTGACGGCGGCGGTCTTCCTCGTCGATCTGCCCGATCTCGGCGGCTCGGGCCGGCTGCGCGCGCTGGGCGTGCCGGTCACCGCACTCTGCGCCTTCGACGGGGACTGAAGGGCAGCGCCGCCCCTCCCTCTGCCGACGCCCCGCCGGCAAGGCCCGCCCGCTGCGCGCACAAGAATGTGCGCGCGCAAGCGTGTCAGTCCCGCACGCGTTGCAGTTGCGCGCTTGCCACCCGGAAGCCTCCGCATAATAGTCGCGCGACATTTGTCGCGCACCCCGCGATCCGGCGGGTCAGCGGCGCCCCGGCCCGCGACGGGCCCTTCCGAACGGAGCCGAGCCCGATGAGCGCGCCCCTCACCGCCGCCGATCTGATCGCCCAGCGCCTGCACGCCGCGGGCGTCCGCCACGCGTTCGGGATCCCGGGCGGCGAGGTGCTGACCCTGATCGATGCGCTGGAGCGCGCCGGCATCCGCTTCCACCTCGCCAAGCACGAGAACGCAGCGGGCTTCATGGCCGAAGGCACCTGGCACGCGACCGGCGCACCGGGCGTGCTGGTGGCAACCGTCGGCCCGGGCCTCGCCAATGCCTTCAACGTGGTCGCCAATGCCGAGCAGGACCGCGTGCCGCTGATCGTGCTCTCGGGCATGATCGATCCGGCGGAGGCGGCGAGTTACACCCATCAGGTCTTCGACCACGCGGAGGCGATGCGCACGGTCTGCAAGGCGAGCCTGCAGGTCACCACCGGGGCCGTCGCCGTGCAGATCGACAAGGCGCTGCGCATCGCGCTCTCCGGCCGGCCGGGCCCGGTGCATCTCGACCTGCCGATCCGGGTGGCGGCAGCGCCCGAGCCCATGGCGCCGGTGCCCCCCTCCCAGCCGCCCTCCCAGCTCGGCGCGCCGGCACCGGGCTCGACGGGGCTCGAGGCCGCCCGCGCGCTCTGGGCCGCGAGCCGTCGGCCGGTGGCGATCGCGGGGCTCGATGTGCTGAACGAGCCGGGCGGACCGGCGGCGCTGCGCCGTTTCGTCGAACGCCACGGGGTGCCGCTCGTCACCACCTACAAGGCCAAGGGGGTGCTGCCGGAGAGCCATCCCCTCAGCCTCGGCGGCCACGGGCTATCGCCGAAGGCCGATGCCATCGTGCTCGCCGCCTTCGAGGAGGCGGACTGCGTGCTCTCCCTCGGCTACGACCCCATCGAGATGCGCACCGGCTGGCGCCGCCCCTGGGAGCCGGAGAAGACCATCGAGTTCGCCCATGCGGAGAACGCGCACGACATGCACGGCGCGGCGCATGCCTGGATCTCGTCGGTGACCGGCGGGCTGGCCGCACTGGAAGCGGGCCTGCCGGCGAAGGCCGAGGTTACGGGCGGCGCCGAGGCGGGCGCGCGCCTGCGCGCAGCCCTGCTCGAAGCGCTCCGGGCCGAGCGGAACTGGGGCCCGGATGTGGCCATGGCGGAAATGCTCGCGGTCCTGCCGGCGGAGGCGGTGAGCACGGTCGACAGCGGCGCGCACCGGATCCTCCTCAGCCAGCACTTCTTCTGCCGCCGGCCGCGCGCGCTCTTGCAGTCCACCGGGCTCTGCACCATGGGCTGCGCGCTGCCGCTGGCGCTGGGGCACAAGATCGCCGATCCGGGCCGGGCGGCCGTGGCCTTCATGGGCGATGCCTGCGCGGAGATGGTGCTCGGCGAGTTCGCGACGCTGCGCGACAGCGGGTTGCCGGTGGTGGTCGTGGTGTTCGTCGACCGCTCGCTGGCCCTGATCGAGCTCAAACAGCGCCGCGAGGGGCTGCAGAACGCCGGCGTCGACTTCCAGCGCACGGATTTCGCGGGCCTTGCCCGGCTTTTCGGGGGCGAGGGCATTACGGTGCGCGGCCCGGGCGAGGCGGGTCCCGCGCTCGAGGATGCGCTGGCAGCGGAGCGCTTCACGGTGATCGAGGTGGAGATCCCGAGGCGGGCCTATGACGGCCTGATCTGACCGCGACCCGACCGGCAAACCTCCCATCCGCGGCCGCTCCCACCCACGACATTGTAGGGTTGCGAATGAGAACATAGGATGAACATGAGAAATGTGCAACGGACCGGCGACAGGGCGGAAACGCTCACGCTCCGTTCACGAACGGCGCCGCAAAATGACGTGGGTGGGAGCGGCCGCAAGAGCCAAGAAGCCCGATAGGATTGTCAGGGCGAGGCGCCAGAATCCATCCCCTCCGGCCGGCACCGCCGCAGTGTCGACAGGGCCCAGGGACGCCCCGGCTCAGGGCCGGGGCACCCTCAGACGCCGCGCCAGGGCGGTCAGGGTATCAGGATCGCGCGGAAGTCGTTCACATTGGTCAGCGTCGGCCCGGTGATCACCTGATCGCCGAGCGCCTCGAACACCGCATGGGCGTTGTTGTCCGCGAGCTCCGCGCGCAGGTCGAGGCCGAGCGCCGCAGCGCGCGCCAGCGTGTCCGGCCCGATCAGTGCGCCGGCCACCTCCTCCGCGCCGTCTACCCCGTCGGTATCACCGGCAAGCGCATGCACCGGCCGTCCCTCCAGCGCCACCGCCAGCGCCAGCAGGAACTCCACATTCCGCCCGCCACGCCCCGTGCCGCGGAGCGTGACCGTGGTCTCCCCGCCGGAGAGGAGCACGCAGGGGCGCGGCAGCGGCTGACCATGCGCCAGCACCTGCGCGGCGATCCCCGCCATCAGCTTGCCGGCCTCCCGGCTCTCCCCCTCCAGGCTGTCACCCAGGATGAGCGGCGCGATCCCCGCCGCCCGCGCCTTCGCCGCCGCCGCCTCCAGGCTCAACTGGGGCGCCGCGATCACCCGGTTCTCCGCCCCGGCCAGCCTGGGATCCTCCGGCACCGGGCAGCGGTCGCCGCTGGCGAGCTGACGGCGCACCGCCTCCGGCGCCTCGATCCCGTAGCGCTCCAGGATCGCCATCGCATCCGCCGGCGTCGAGCGCTCCCCGACGGTCGGGCCGGAGGCGATCACCGCCGGGTCGTCCCCCGGCACATCCGAGATGAGCAGCCCGAGCAGCCGCGCAGGCGCTGCCGCAGCCGCCAGCCGCCCGCCCTTCACGCGGCTCAGATGCTTGCGCAGCACGTTCATCTCGCCGATCGCGGCACCCGAGGCCAGGAGCGCGCGGTTCACCGCCTGCTTCTCCGCCAGCGTGATCTCTCCCGCCGGCAGCGTGAGGAGCGCCGAGCCCCCGCCGGAGATGAGCGCGATCACCAGATCCTCCGCCCCGAGCCCGGAGACCAGCGCCAGCATCCGCTCCGCCGCCGCGCGCCCCGCCTCGTCCGGCACCGGATGCGCGGCTTCGACGATCTCGATCCGGCTGCAGGGCCGCGCATGCCCGTAGCGGGTGACCACGAGCCCCGAGAGCGCCCCGTAGCCCCTTGCCGCCGCCGCTGTCTCCAGCGCCTCCGCCATCCGCGCCGACGCCTTGCCGGCGCCGATCACCACCGTCCGCCCCGCCGGCGGCTCCGGCAGATGCGCCGGCAGGTGCTGGGGCACCAGCGCCATGGGATCGGCCGCCGCCACCGCCGCCTCGAACAGCCCCTTCAGAAACTCCCGCGCCTCTGCATCCTGCATGCCCGGCCCTCCCCGCCATCGCCACATCTGCCGGTCGCGCGGCCGCACGACACCCTGCCTCCGTGCCTATGCGCGGGCCGGCACGCTGTCCATCCACGGGACGGGATCACGACGGTTCACACCCTGGGTTGTCCCGCATCGGAGCGATTGGCGCAGCGGTTGACGTTGCCCATTTTGCGATGCACAAGCGCGGCGTCGGCGGGGTTCTCCCGCCCCTTTCCCGTAGTCAAGGCGGTCCCTGCCCGGGCTTGGCCGCGTAACCTGGGTACATCGCCAAACCGCGCCCGCCCCCGGCGGCGCAGGAGCGTCCGGCATGACCCCGCTTTCCCCGATTCCCGAGCTCTATGTTTCGCCGGAAAGTGCGGCGAAGCTCAAGGCAGAGGCGGCGCAGCTGCCGGCCTGGGACCTCACGCACCGCCAGCTCTGCGATCTCGAGCTGCTCATGAACGGCGGCTTCTTCCCGCTGAAGGGCTTTCTCGGCGAGGCGGACTACACCCGCGTCGTCGAGGAGATGCGCCTCGCGGACGGCTCGCTCTGGCCGATACCGATTACCCTCGATGTCTCCGCCGCCTTCGCCGAGAGCATCGAGCCCGGGCAGGACATCGCGCTGCGCGACCCCGAGGGCGTGATCCTCGCGATCCTCTCGGTCAGCGACCGCTACAGCCCGGACAAGGCGAACGAGGCGGCCAAGGTCTTCGGCGCCGACGACAAGGCGCATCCGGCGGTGCGCTACCTGCACGACGCCGCGGGCCCCGTCTATCTCGGCGGCCCGGTCACCGGCCTGCAGCAGCCGATCCACTACGACTACAAGGCACGGCGCGACACGCCGAACGAGCTGCGCGCCTTCTTCCGCAAGCTCGGCTGGCGCCGCGTCGTGGCCTTCCAGACACGCAACCCGCTGCACCGCGCGCATCAGGAGCTCACCTTCCGCGCCGCCAAGGAGGCGCAGGCGAACCTGCTCATCCACCCCATCGTCGGCATGACCAAGCCCGGCGATGTGGACCACTTCACGCGCGTGCGCTGCTACGAGGCAGTGCTCGACAAATACCCCGCCGCCACAACGCATCTCAGCCTGCTGAACCTGGCCATGCGCATGGCCGGCCCGCGCGAGGCGGTCTGGCACGGCCTCATCCGGCGCAACCATGGCTGCACCCATTTCATCGTGGGCCGCGACCATGCCGGGCCGGGCAAGAACTCCGCCGGCGAGGATTTCTACGGGCCCTACGATGCGCAGGACCTCTTCAAGGCGCATGCCGAGGAGATCGGCATCGAAATGGTGCCCTTCAAGCATATGGTCTATGTGCAGGAGCGCGCGGAATACCAGCCGGCGGACGAGGTGGCGAAGGACGCGACGGTCCTCAACATCTCGGGCACGGAGCTGCGCCGCCGCCTCGCGAGCGGGCTCGAAATCCCCGAATGGTTCTCCTTCCCGGAGGTGGTGACGGAGCTGCGCCGAACCCATCCGCCCCGCGCCAAGCAGGGCTTCACGGTGTTCTTCACCGGCCTCTCCGGCTCGGGCAAGTCGACGATCGCCAACGCGCTGATGGTGAAGCTGATGGAGCTCGGCGGCCGGCCGGTGACGATCCTCGACGGCGATATCGTGCGCAAGCATCTCTCCTCAGAGCTCGGCTTCTCCAAGGAGCACCGCGACATCAATATCCGTCGCATCGGCTATGTGGCCTCGGAGATCACGAAGAACGGCGGGATCGCGATCTGCGCGCCGATCGCGCCCTACACGGCCACCCGCGCGGATGTGCGCGACATGGTCGAAGCGAGCGGCGCCTTCGTGGAGGTGCATGTCGCCACGCCCCTCGAGGAATGCGAGCGGCGCGACCGCAAGGGTCTCTACAAGCTCGCGCGCGAGGGCAAGATCAAGGAGTTCACCGGCATCTCCGACCCCTACGAGGAGCCGGAGAGCCCGGAACTCCGCGTCAACACGCTGAACGTCACGCCGGACGACTGCGCCCATGAGGTCATGCTGAAGCTGGAAAGCCTCGGCCTCTTCGGCTGAGCCCGCCTCGCAATTTGCCCGGCGCCTCGGCTCCGGGCGATCCGGTCAATCCGGGCGCCACGGCGCGTCCCTGCCGGAGGGCAGGGACGCGCGGAAAATGCATAGCCGCGCGCCAGCGCGGCGATACCGCAAGGCCGCGCCCGACGGCATCGCACCCACCGCAAAACGCGCCTCGCGCCCGCGCCCACCCACGTCATTGTGTGTCCCGTGACGTCGAACAAAGTATGAACTTTCGGGCACGGAAGTGAAACGTTCCGGAGCCTCGAGGCGTTCACCGGTCGCTTACCGAATGCCGCCCAAAATGACGTGGGAGGGAGCGGGAGCCTGTCCGCCGAGCTCGCCACGCCAAGGATCCGGCACCGCGGCCCCCTCGCCCGCCCTGCGCTACTCCGCCGGCGCCGGCCGCGCCGAAGGCTCAGGCGAGGGCAGGTTAGGCGCGAAGCTCAGGGTCAGCCGCAGGAGCGGAGGCACCAGCAGCAGCGTCAGCACCGCCGACAGCGCCAGCCCCCCCACCACCACGGAGCCGAGCCCGCGATAGAGCTCCGATCCCGCGCCCGGGAACACCACCAGCGGCAGCATCCCGAAGACCGATGTCAGCGTCGACATGAAGATCGGCCGGATCCGGTTCTTCGTCGCCTCCTGGATCGCGTCGTTCACCGGCATCCCCTCCACCCGCAGATGGTGGAGCGACTGGTGCACCAGCAGGATCGCGTTGTTCACCACGATCCCGATCAGGATCACGAAGCCGAGCAGCGTCAGCATATCCAGCGGCTGCGTCTGGTAGAGGTTCAGCACCGCCAGCCCCGCCACCCCGCCGGCCCCCGCCACGGGCACCGAGATCAGGATCACCAGCGGCAGGATGAAGCTCTCGAAGAGCACCGCCATCACCAGATAGACGATCACCAGCGCGAGCAGCAGATTGATTTGCAGCGCATTCCAGGTCTTCGTCAGCTCGTCCGCCGCGCCCGAGAGCGAGAGGCGCACATCGCCCGGCAGCCCGCCCTCCTCCAGCGGCGCCACCACCTCGTCGCGCAGCATCTCCAGCGCCGTCTCCAGCGGGATCGACGCCGCCGGCCGGATCTCCAGCGTGATCGTGCGCAGCCGCTCGCGGTGGCGGATCTCCGTCGGTCCCGCCGTCAGCCGCAGCTCCGAAAGCGCCGAGACCGGGATGATCCGCCCGTTCGGCGCCACCACCGGGAAGCTGCCGATATCCTGCGTGCGCAGCTCGCCCGACAACGCGCCGCCGCCCTTCAGGGTCAGATCGATCCGCTCGGCGCCGTCGGTGATCTCCTCCACCCGGATGCCGTCGTTATAGGCGTCGATCGTCAGCGCGAGGGTCCGCGCCGTCACGCCCGCATCGGCCAGCCGCACCCGGTCGGGCAGCATCCGCACCTCCGGCGCGCCGAGCTCCAGCCCCGGCTGCGGGCGGAACTGGTTGCCCTCCTCGCGCGGAAAATGCCGCCCGATCAGCCCCGCCGCGCGTTGGGCGACGCCGAGGATATCCTCCAGCCGGTTCCCCGAGACATTCAGCTCGATCGCCCGGCCCCCGCCAATCCCGCGCCCGAAGAGCGAGCGCTTGTTGATAAAGCCGAAGGTCCCGGGCTCGGCGAAAATGGGCCCCGAGAGCACCGGGATCAGGTCTGCCACCCGGTCCGGATCCTTCGCCGAGCCGCCCAGAAAGGTGGTCCCCCGCAGAGCGACGAAGAAGAAATGCTTCATCGCGGGCGGCTCGTCCGGCCCCGCCTCCTCCTTCTGCCAGAGCGGCCGGGCCACGCCCTCGATGCGCTCCGCGATCTCCGTGGTGGTCGCCAGGTTGTAGCCCGGCGGCGGCAGGATCACGCCGAACACCAGGTTGCGGTTCCCGTCCGGCAGGTATTCCAGCTTCGGCAGATAGGTCACCGCCCCCCAGATCGCCGTCGCCGTGATCCCGCTCACCGCCAGCACACCCAGCAGCCGGAACCGCACCGTGAGCCAGGCGTAAAGCCCCATCAGCCAGGAGAAGGCCCGCCCGAAATGGTCGATGATCGGCAGCGGCGTCACCGAGAGCCGCGCCCCGCCGGAGAGCAGCCGCGCACAAAGCGCCGGGATCACCGTCACCGCCACCACCAGCGACAGGATCACCGAGACCGAGATCGCCACCGCGATGTCGCGGAAAAGCTGCCCCGCCTCGAGCTCCATCACCAGGATCGGGATGAACACCATCACCGTGGTCAGCGCCGAGACCAGCACCGCGCCCCAGACCTGCCGCGCCCCCTCATAGGCCGCCTCCGTCGGCGATTTGCCGAGCTGGCGCAACCGGTAGATGTTCTCCAGCACCACGATGGCCGCATCCACCACCATGCCCACGGCAAAGGCGATGCCCGCCAGCGAGATCACGTTCAGCGTCCGCCCCAGCGCGGACATCGCCACGAAACTCGCCACGATCGAGACCGGGATCGCCAGCGAGATCACCAGCGTCGCCCGCGGCGAGCGCAGGAAGAGCAGCAGGACCACCGCGGCCAGCACGCCGCCGATCCAGATATTCGAGATCACGAGATCGATCGCGCCGTCGATATAGATCGTCTCGTCATAGACCTGCTCGAGCGTCAGGTTCGCGCGCTTCAGCTCGCCCTCGCGCAGCTCGTCCAGCGCGCCGCGGATCCCGCGCATGGTCTCGATGACGTTCGCGCCGTTCTCGCGGATCGCGTTGATCGCGATGGCCGGATCGCCGCGCTGGCGGATCCGCGCCGTCGGCTCCTTGTAGCCGAAGCGCACATCCGCGATGTCGCGCACATAGACCCGGCCGCCGGCGCCCGGCAGCGTGCCGAGCGCGCCCGAGCGCATCACCACATCGCGCACCGCCGCGACCGTGTTGAGCTCGCCCTCGGCGCGCACGATGTATTGCCGCTTGCCCTCGTCCACATCGCCGGCGGAGAGCGAGATCGATTCCGCGCGCAGCTTGGAGAGCACCTCCGGGATCGTCAGCCGGTACTGCGCCAGCCGCTCGGGATCGACGATGATCTGCAGCTCGCGCTCCACGCCGCCGAAGACGTTGACCAGCGCCACGCCCTCAACCCGCTCGATGCGCTCCTTGATCACGTCGTTGGCGAAATCACCGTATTCCTGCATCGGCTTCTCGTTGCCGGCGCCGCGCTTCAGGATGATCCAGGCGATGGGGTTGTCGTCGGAGCCGGAGGTGTCGAGCGTCGGCTCATCCGCCTCTTCGGGATAGCCGGAGACCCGGTCGAGCCGGTTGGCCACGAGCAGCAGCGCGCGGTCCATATTCGTGCCGATGGCGAACTCCAGATTGATCCGCGCGCGCCCGGTCTGCGCCCGCGCGATCATGTTCTCCAGCCCCTCCAGCCCGCGCAGCTCGTCCTCCTGCGGGTTGACGATCTCGCGCTCCACCTCCGCGGGGGCGGCGCCGGGCCAGTTGGTCTCCACCTCGATCACGGGCTTGCGCACATCCGGCGTGAGCTGGATGGGGATGCTCGTCAGCGCCAGCGCCCCGAACATCACGGCCATCAGCACCGCCGCGATCACCGCGATGGGCCGCTCGATGGCGATGCGGATGGGATCCATGGAGCGGCGGTCCTACTCGTCCGTCGCGCCGGTCGCCGCGGGGGCTTCCGCGGCCGCCGCTGCGCCGGAGGGCACGACCGGCGCGCGCGCCAGGTTCGAGCCCGCCGTATCCGACCGCGGCGCCGCGCTGTCGCGTTCGCTCACCGCCCGATCGCCGCCCTCGGCCGCCGGCGCGCTCGCCGCCGGTGCCTCTCTCGCCGGTGCCTGCTCCGCCGGCGGTTCGGCCTTCTCGCTGAGCGGCGATCCGTCCGCCAGCCGCGGCGCGATGGGCTGGCCCGGGCGCAGCCGCTCATTGCCGCGGATCACCACATGCTCGCCCACGGTCACGCCGGAGAGCACCTCGATCCGGTCGCCATTGGGCTGGCCGAGGCCCACGCCCCGCGGCTCCGCCTTGCCGCTGTCGGCCACATAGACGATCCAGCCGCCGCCGCCCTGCACCAGCGCATCCTTGGGGATCACCGGCGCGCTCCGCGGCGCGCTCACCGGCAGGCGCAGCGTCACCGAGCGCCCGACCGCGGCGAGCGCCTCCGGAAAGGTCTCCGCCACCACGGCGAACCGCACCGTCCGGGTCCGCGTCGAGACCGTCTCGACCGGCAGCAGGGTGCGCACCGCCGCGCGCGCCTGATGGCCGCCATCGAAGATCGCGTCCACCTCGCGCCCCGGCGAGAGCCCGGCCACGAGATCCACCGGCACCTCCGCCTCGATCTCCAGCCGGTCCACATCCAGCAGCCGCGCCACCGCATCGCCGAGCGCGATATACTGCCCCGGCTGCGCCATCCGCTCGATCACCACGCCCGCGAAGGGCGCCCGGATCAGCGTGTGCCGCAGATCGTATTCCGCCCGCGCCAGCGCCGCCTCGGCCACGCCGACCTCCGCCTGCGCGCGCGCGATCTCGCTCCGCGCCTCGGAGGCCTGCTGCTCCAGATCCTCGAACTGTCCGCGCGAGAAGGCGGTCGAGTTGCGCAGCCCCGCCTGGCGCTCCAGCGCCTGCGCGGTCTGGCGCGCCCGCGCCTCGGCGACCTCCACGCTCGCCCGCGCCGCCGCCAGCGCCGCCGTCGCGTTGTCCTGCTGGATCTCGGCGATCTGCCCGTCGAGGCGCACGAGCTCGTCGCCCACCGCCACCCGGTCGCCCACCCGGAAACGCACTTCCGAGACGATCCCGGCCGCGCGCACGGCCACCTGCGCATCCACCGTGCCGACCAGCTGGGCGATCACGGGGGAGGTGTCGGCGATCTCGCTGTTCTCGACCGGGGCGACGACCACCGCGGCCGGTCCACGCTGCGCCACCGCGCCGCCCGCCGTCAGCGCCATCGCAAGAGCCGCGACGGCAATTCGCAAGGTCATGCTCATACTTGGCACCTCTGTGGATAACGCGAGAGATATCGTTCCGGGCGAGGGCTTCAAGCGCACGACCCGTCACGCGCGCGTGCGCCGGAGTATCGGACACAGTCTAGGCCGCCACCTTGCGCCAGCGCAAATCCCGGCTCGCACGCCCTGCAGCCCCCTGCGGCCCTCAGTCCCTTGCCCTGCCAGCGGCGCGCTCCACACTGCCGCGCGTAAGGGGCCTGGCAGAAGGACGAGGCAGATGCGCTACGGGCTGATCGCGGTGGCGGCCATCGCCGCCATCCTGCTCGCGCTCTTGCAGCTCGAGGCCGGGCGCAGCGGGCTCGCACAGTCGGAGATCCGCATCGGCGAGACCCCGGCCAGCGTCGTCCACCGCGCCGATCTCGACAAGCCCGCCCCGGTGGTGGTCATCGCCCATGGCTTCGCCGGCTCGCGCCAGCTCATGGAGCCCTTCGCCTTCACGCTGGCCCGCGCGGGCTACCTGACCGTCAGCTTCGATTTCGTGGGCCACGGCGCGCATCCCGCGGCGATGCCCACGCGGATCGAGGGCGCGGGCGGGGCGGCCGAACGGCTGCTCGACCAGCTCGACGCGGTGATCGCCGGCGCGCTCGCCCACCCGCTCGCCGATGGCCGCCACGCGCTTCTCGGCCACTCCATGGCGACCGACCTGCTGGCCAAGCACGCCGCGCAGGGCAGCAGCCGCGCCGCAGCCACCATCGCCGTCTCGCTCCTGTCGCGCGATGTCACGGCCACCTCGCCGCGCAACATGCTGGTCATCGTCGGCGGCTACGAGAGCGGGCTGACGGACGAGGCGCTCCGCGTCACCGGCCTCGTCGCCGGCGCCGCGGCGGAGGAGGGGCGCACCTATGGCAGCTTCGCCGAGGGCACCGCGCGGCGTGCCGTCTTCGCCGACGGGGTCGAGCATATCGGGGTGCTCTACGACCCCGAAAGCCTCGCCGCCGCCGCCGCATGGCTCGATGAGGCCTTCGGGCGTAGCCCGGTCGCGGAGGCCGCGCTCGACCGGCGCGGGCCATGGCTCGGCCTCCTCTTCGCGGGGCTCCTGGCGCTCGCCCTGCCGCTGTCGCGCCTGCTGCCGGCCATCGGCACGGAGGCGACCGCCGGCGCCGCCCTGCCGCGCCCAACGCTGCTTGCGCTCATCGCGGGCCCGGCGCTCCTCACACCGCTGCTGGCGGTGCTGCTCCCGACCGGCCTGCTGCCCATCATCCTCGGCGATTATCTCGCGGCGCATTTCTTCCTCTACGGCGCGGTCGGCTTCGCGGGGCTCTGGATCGCGGCCCGGTTTGGCCCGGCGCGCCTGCCGGGGCGCGGCGCGTTTTCGCCGGGCCTCCTGCTCGGCGGCCTCGCGGTCGGGGCCTTCACGATCCTCGCCTTCGGCTTCGCCCTCGAGCGCTACGCCTTCGGCTACTGGCCGACAGCGGGGCGCGCTGCGCTGATCCCGGCCATGCTTGCCGGCGTGCTGCCCTGGTTCCTGGCCGACGAATGGATCACCCGCGGCCGCCCGGGCGCGGCGGCTCCGCCGGTCGCTCCCCGCCTCTGGGCCTATGCGCTGAGCAAGCTCGCCTTCGTGCTCTCGCTCGGCGTCGCCGTGGCGCTCGACCTCGAACGGCTCTTCTTCCTGCTCATCGTCGCGCCCGTGATCCTCGTCTTCTTCGCGATCTACGGCCTCCTCAGCCACTGGGCGCTGCGGCGGAGCGGCCATCCCTGGGCAGCCGCCATCGGGCTCGCCCTGGCGCTGGCCTGGTCCATCTCCGTCAGCTTCCCTCTGGTCGCCGGGTGACGCTCGGAGCTGCTCTCGGAAACCCTCCCGCGGCCGCTCCCACCCACGTCATTATGAAAGCCATTATGAAAACATATGGTGAACAAAACGGTTTCGAACAGGAACGTCCAGATCGCAGACACGGATATCAGTTGTTTACCGACCGCCCCGCATGATGACGTGGGTGGGAGCGGGAAGAGCCGGCTCCGGGCCACGACCCGGAGCCTCCTTGACGCGTCCAAGCGCGGGCCTCTTCGAGGCCCGCGTCGTTCAGGAAATCAGCAGCTCGGCTGCAGCACGATCGAGCGGCCCTCGACCCCGGTCAGGCCCACGGTGCAGCCATTGCCGAGATCGACCGGCAGATCGCCCGCGGTCAGTCGAAGGGTGCCGAGCGTGCTCACATGCAGCACCGCCTCCTCACCGAGCGTACGGCTGAAGAACACGCTGAGATCGCCGATCCTGCCGCTCTCGCCCGGACGCAGGGTGAGGGGCTCGAGGCCCTCAGTCTCGGCGGCCGGCGCTGCGGCCGTCTCTTCCTCGGTCGCGGCCGCGGGTTCGGTCCCACCGGTCGCCTCAGTCTCGGTCGCCTCAGTCTCCGTCGGCTGAGTCTCGGTCGCTTCCGGCGGAGTCGCTTCCGGCGCGGTCTCGGGCTCGACAGCGGCCTCCGGCGCCGTCGCCGCGGTCTCCTCAGCGGGCGCTTCCGCCTCCGCTGCCGGCGCAGCGGTGTCCTCGGACGGCGCGGCCTCGGTCACAGGCGCTGCCTCCGGCGCCGGGTCGACCTCCTCCACCGTGGCGTCAGGCGCACGCGCCGCGATCCGCTCCTCCAGGGCGTAGAGATTGCCCTCCAGCACCTCCGCATAGCCAAGCAGCGCCTTCAG
>JBCBWF010000668.1:0-1681 GCA_039817245.1 Pseudomonadota bacterium
CGGCGCACGATCTGACGGCTGCAGCCAGTGCGTCGAACGATCGCTTTTCTGGCGACGCCCTCGGCCGCGAGCGCTTGCACGGCGGCGTTCATTTCCTGGCGACGCTCAAGATCGCAGACAGTCGTTCCGTAACGGTGACCCTTCTTCCACGCCCAGTCGTCGATGCCGATCACGCGTGGCGCCGTGGTGATGCCGTCGACACCCGCGCGCACGCTCCGCAGAAGCGTGTCCTTGCTCACGGGGAAAAGAAGTCGCCGAGCCATGCCTTGCCCGGGACGGCCGCCAAGCGCGATGCCAAGGCACCGTACCAACTGCTGAAGTCGGGTCGTTCGGCGCGCGTATGGCTGCGCGATCCCCGCATCGAGGCGCTCGGCAAAGATCTTCCGGTGGCATCCCCAGTGCGGGCAACGAAAACGCCGTACCGTCAGGCGCGCCCGAACACGGCGACCATGGGCCGGCACATCCGACAGATAACGCTCGTACCGGCCGTGGACGCGACGGGAAAGGTGACCACAGCACGGGCACTTGGCCCCTCGACCGAGGGCACGGGCCACAATGATCACCTCATCCGGTTCGATCGTAACGTCATCCACCATAAGGCCGGGCGGCAACAGCCGGGCGGCCCTTCGGGCTTCAGGCATGAGCAACTCCCCATCGCGACATCTTGCGATAAGATTACCGATCTGCACCACGGGCTGCACAGAGATTGAGTCAGAGCCACGTTTGCGCGCCGATTGAGAGAAAGGCTCGATCCGGCCATCTGCTGCGCGCAGCGGGAACGTCTGGACCAGCCACCACACCCTGAGCGCTGGTCGAACCCCCTTGCCGAGCCGTGCATAGCCTTACATATTGAGCAAACGGAAGGAGCAGGCGAAACCACACGGGGTCTCTAGTGGCACTCGAGTCGACAGTTACCTCGAAAGGTCAGACGACCTTGCCGAAGGACGTGAGAGAGCATCTCGGTCTCAAGGCCGGCGACAAGGTGCGCTACCTCGTCATCGGCGACGAGGTCCGGCTGGTTCGCCCGAGGAGCGTGATGAGCCTCTGCGGCAGTCTTCCTTACGAGGGCGATCCCGTGAGCCTCGACGAGATGGACCAGGCGGTCCGGGACACCGCTGCCGCGCGCCAGCGCCAGGATCGATGATCGGGCTGGACACGAACATTCTGGTCAGATTCCTCGTCCAGGACGATCCGAGCCAATCGGCGGCGGCGCAGTCTCTTCTCAGCCGCTGCTCGACGAAGGAGCCCGGTTTCGTCGGACGGGAGGTCCTCGTCGAACTGGTCTGGGTGCTCGAGCGCGCCTATGGCCATTCGGCATCTCGGATCTCGGCCACGCTGATCGGCTTGCTCGAGGCCGAAGAGCTGGTGCTGGAGGATCCGGACGATGTCGTGACCGCCGCCGTCGCTTATGGAAGCGGCGTTGCCGATTTCGCCGACCATATGATTGCCGCCGCTGCCGTTCGGGCCGGATGCCAGACGCTCTACACCTTCGATCGAAAGGCGGCACGGCATAACGCGGTTACCTTGCTCGTGAAGTAGGTGGACCACGCGGCTGCTGAGCGCTCGAACCCGCCGACCCGTGCGGTGTGGCGTGCGGTGTGGTCTGAGTCTTATCCTGCGTCGACGTCACGACGTGTCCGGAGAACAGCGCGCTCGAGCACCCAGACCAGTTCGACGAGGA
>JBCBWF010000167.1:0-10183 GCA_039817245.1 Pseudomonadota bacterium
CCGAGTTCCAGCCGGTGGTCCAGATCCGGCCCGGCTCGGAGGCGGCGGCGATGGATGCGGGGCGCTTTCTCTTCGTCGTCGCCGTGCCGCCGGGGTTCGAGGAGGATCTCCGCGCCGGCCGCGCGCCCGAGATCCAGGTGCTGATCGACGCGACGGCGATGGAGCAGGCCGGGATCGGGTCCAACTACATCGCGAGCATCCTGGGCTCCGAGATCCGCCGCTTCGCCGTGGAGGCCGATCTTGCCGAGGAGGTCCCGGTCGCGCTGGTGCTGCACAGCGCCTTCAACCCCAACCGCGACACGGTGCAGTTCGCGGGCATCGTGTCGCTCATCGGCCAGATCATGTGGCTGACCACGATCCTGACCGGCGCGGCCATGATCCGCGAGCGCGAGCACGGCACGATCGAGCATCTGCTGGCCATGCCGATCGCCCCGTTCGACATCGCGGCGGCGAAGATCTGGGCGAATGCGGCGGTGGTGATGGTGGCCGCCGTCCTGTCGCTCAGCGTGGTGCTGCAAGGGGGGCTCGACATCGCGATCGCGGGTTCGAAGGCGCTTCTTCTGGGGGCGCTGGCGCTCTATCTCTTCACCGCGACGGCGCTCGGCGTCTTTCTGGCCACCCTGTCGCGGTCGATGGCGCAATTCGCCCTGCTGGTGATGCTGACCATCCTGCCCATGCTGATGCTGTCGGGCGGCGAGACCCCGGTGGAAGGTCAGCCGGACTGGCTGCAGGTGGCGACGCTTCTTCTGCCCTCGCGCCACTTCATGGCCTGCAGCCAGGCCATCGTCTACAAGGGCGCGGGGCTCGATGTGGTCTGGCCGGAGATCCTCTCGATCGCCGTTCTCGGCGTGCTCCTGTCGGGCCTCAGCCTGCTCCTCTTCCGGCGCTCGATCTCGAAAGGCGGCTGAGGGCGCGCTAGGCGTGCTGCAGGATCCGGCGGAGCGCGTTTACGGCGTGGGCGATCTCGTCCGGCCCGATGACGAGGGGAGCGGAGAGGACGAGGCCGTCGCCACGATCCGCGCCCGCGAGGAGACCGTTGCGGAAGGCGGCGCGTCGGAGGGCCGGAAGATCGGCCCCGGGCGCGGTCTCGACCACGGTGACCATGCCGCTGCCGCGGAGGGCGGCGAAGGGACCCCGGGGCGCGCAGAGTTCCCGGAGCGCCCGGCGCAGATCGGCGCCGACGCGTTCGGCGCGGGCAACGAGCCCCTCCTCCTCGATGATCGCGAGCGTCTCCAGCCCGGCGCGGGAGAGGAGCGGGTTCTTCTGGTGGGTGTAGTGGCCGATGGCGAGATGCGCGGTCACGTTGAGATCGGCGCGCGCGATGACGGCCGAGAGCGGCAGCGCCCCGCCGCCGAGCGACTTTCCGAGCACGGTGATGTCGGGCCGCGCGCCGAAATGCTCGGAGGCGAAGAAGCGGCCGGTCTTGCCGAGACCCGACTGCACCTCGTCGAAGATCAGCAGCGTGCCCGCCGCGTCGCAGGCCGCGCGCACGGCGGGCCAGAACCAGTCCGGCGGCCGGTGGGCCGGTGCGCGGATCGGCTCGGCGAGGCAGAAGGCGAAGGCGCCGGTGGCGAGAAGGGCCCGGAGCTCGGCCAGCGCGGTCTCGGCCCGCGAGGGGCTCTGGTTGTCCGCGGGCCAGAACGGCGTGACATGGCTGCAGCCCGGCAGCGCGGGCAGTGCCTCGCGCTCCGAGGCGCGCCCCCCCGCCGAGAGCGCGCCGAAGGCCGCGCCGTGCCAGCTGTCGATGAAGGCGAGGGACTGTCGCCGGCCGGTCGCGATATAGGCGATCTTCATCGCCATCTCGATCGCATCGGCGCCGGAGAGGCCGAAGAGCACCCGCGCCTCTCCATAGGGCCAGAGCGCGCAGAGCCGCTCGGCCAAGAGCACCGCGGGCTCGTTGGTGAAGCCTCTCGTGGTGAAGGGCAGCGTGCCGAGCTGCGCCGTGAGTGCCGCGATCAGGCGGGGATGGGCATAGCCGATATTGTGGCAGGTGTTGCCGGCGAAATCGAGGAAGCGGTGACCGGTGTCGTCCTCCGCCCAGGCGCCCTCCACGCCGCGGAAGGCCCGCTCCACGGGCGAGGAGCCGGCCTGGTGCAGGAAGACCGCGGCATCACGGTCGGCGAGCGGGGTCATGCCTGCCTCCCCAGTGCCGGCGCGCGCGCCCAGCGCGGCCCGAGCCGCTCGATCAGCGCCTGGGCCGCCATCACCGTGAGGACCACGAGCAGGATCGTGACGCTCATCGCGCAGGCGACGCCGTAGTAGGACACGTTGGCGGCGTGGAAGATCTCGACCGAGGCGAGGTCGATATCCGGGCCCTGCAGGAAGACGACCGCGGAGAAGGTGCACATCCCGTCGATCAGCACGTAGAGCCCACCCAGGATCGCGGCGCGGCGCATCATCGGCAGGGTGATCCGGGTGAAGCGCGTGACGAGCCCGGCGCCGAGGCTCTCGGCGGCCTCCTCCACGGACGGATCGAGACGGCGCAGCATCGCACGCGCCGCGAGCACGCCCACGAACATGTTCCCGAACAGGATGTTGAGGACGAGGATGGTGTGCGTGCCGTTGAGCGAGAGCGCGGCGATGCCGAAGGGCGCGTTGAAGGCGACGATGTAGCCGATGCCGAAGACCACGCCCGGCAGGATGGCCGGCACGAGGGTGACGAGGGCGACGCTCTCGGCCGCGACCCCGCGCCGGCGTTCGGCGAGCCAGGCGATCACGACGGCGATGAGCGCGCCGAGCGGGGCGGCGATGCCGGCGACCATGAGGCTCGTCCAGACCGGCGTGATGCCGACGACGGAGGAGACGAAGCCCGGCACCGCATCGACCGAGGTGTAGTGATGCGGGGTGAAGGCCCAGTCCTGCCCCCAGACCTTGACGAAGGAGCCGGCGAGGATGGTGCCGTAGATCACCACGGTGATCCCGATCACGCCCCAGGTGAGTGCCGTCAGCCCGCGGCGCAGCCCGCGCGGCACCGGCAGGGCGGAGGGCGCCTGGTCCGCGCTGTCGAAGCGCTTGCGCCTGCCGATCCGCCCCAGCAGGAGCGCGATGGAGAGCGCCGGCACGATCAGCCAGACGGCGATGGCCGAGGAGAGCGAGGTGTTGTGAAAGCCGACCATCTCGTCATAGAGCACGCCCGCCAGCACCGGCATGTCCTTGCCGATGACCTGCGGGTTGCCGAAATCCGTCATCGCGAAGAGGAAGATGAGCGTGGCGGCGCGCAGAAGCCCCGGCTGCGCCATGGGCAGGGTGACGCGCGTGAAGATCTGCCAGGCGCTCGCGCCATGGGCGGCGGCGGCCTCCTCGAGGCGCCCGTCGGATTTCGAGAGCACGTTGTCCAGCACGATGAAGGCGGCGGGCAGGAAGGAGAGCACCTGCGCGACGAGCACGCCGGAGAAGCCGTAGAGGTTGGAGACGCCCGCATCGATGAGGCCGAGCCCGTCGTCCAGCACCCCCTTGGTGACGATCCCGTTGCGGCCGAGCAGCAGGATCGCGGCGGTGGCGACGACGACCGGCGGCGAGACGAGCGGCACGAGCACGCCGATGCGCGCGGCCTCCGCCCGCCACACGCCGCCGCGATTGATGCCGTAGGCGATGGCGAAGGCGAGCGAGAGGGTGAGGGCCGTGGTGACGGTGGCGAGGATCAGCGAGTTGAGGGCCGCATTGCGCATGCGCTGCTCGGTGACGACGCGTAGATAGTGGTCCCAGCCCCAGCGGGTGGCCTCGCCCGAACGCAGCGCGTCGAACCCGGCCTCGTCGAGCGCGTCCTTGACCATGAAAGCGAGGGGGACGCGCTTGAAGAGCGTGACATAGGCGATGGGCAGGTCGGCCTCGACGGCGCTGCGCGCGGCAGGCTCGAGCGCTGCGAGCGCGGCCTCGGCCGCCTCGATCTGCCGGTCGAAGGCGGCCTTGCGGTCCCAGCCGACCGGGTGGTCGTGGATCGTGAGCGAGGCGGCGATGGCCTCCATGCGCTCGCGCGGCTTGGCGCGGGCATACCAGGCAGCGATGCGCTCGGCGCGCTTCTCCTCGGGCAGGAAGGCGAGGGCATCCTCGGTCATCGCCTTCAGCTCGGCCACCGGGACCGGGCCGGCGACGACGGCGCTGCGGATCAGCATCGCGCCGATGGGCACGGCGATGAAGACGGTCACGAGGAGCCCGGCGATCAGCAGGGCGGAGAGCGCCGGGATGCGGCCGAGAAGCCGCGCCCGTGTCATGGCGCGCGCTCCGCGCCGGCGTCATCGGCAGCGAAGACGTGGAGCCGCGCGGGCGGCACGGACCAGGCCACCGGGGTGCCCGGCGGCAGGGGCGTGGCCTGCCAGCGCGGCGTGGCGATCTCCGCCTCCAGCGCCTGGCCGTCGCCGAGCCGGAGGGTGAGACGCCAGACGGGGCCGAGAAAGGCCGCGCGCTCCACGACCGCGCCCCGGCCGCCCGCGTCGAGCACGACGTCCTCGGGGCGGAGGAAGGCGTGGCCGGGCCCCGGCGGGGCCTTGATCGTGCCCGCCAGGACATCCGGGCCGAGGCGGATCTGGCCCGCATCCAGCACCTCGCAGGCGAGGCGGCTGGAGGCGCCGACAAAGCTCGCGACGAAGGCGTGGGCGGGCTCGAGATAGATCTCCTCCGGCCGGCCGGCCTGGCGGAGCACGCCGCGGTCCATCACCACGATCTGGTCGGCGACCGCGATGGCCTCCTCCTGGTCATGGGTGACGTAGATCGCGGTGACGCCGATCTCGTCCACGATCCGGCGCACCTCGGCGCGCAGGCGCTGGCGGATGCGGGCGTCGAGGGCCGCGAGCGGCTCGTCGAGCAGCAGCACCGGCGGGTCGGCCGCGAGGGCGCGCGCCAGCGCGACGCGCTGCTGCTGGCCGCCGGAGACCTCGTGCGGGTAGCGCCCCTCGAGCCCCTCCAGACCCGCCAGCGCGCAGAGCTCCGCCACCCGCGCCGCCATGGCGGCCCGCCCTGCCCCGCGCACGGAGAGCGGGAAGGCGATGTTCTCGGCGACGGTCTTGGTGGGAAAGAGCGCGTAGCTCTGGAACACGAAGCCCATGTTGCGCCGGCTCGGCGGGGTGTCCGCGAGGTCGCGCCCGCCGAGCGTCACCCTGCCCGCATCCGGGTCCACGAAGCCGGCTGCGATGCGCAAGAGGGTGGTCTTGCCGCAGCCCGAAGGCCCCAGCAGCGTGCAGAAGCTGCCATCGGGGACGGTGAGCGACACATCGTGCAGCGCCGCGGTCGACCCGAAGCGCTTGGCGATGCGCTCGAAAGCGAGCTCGCCGCCGAAGGGAGACGAGGGCCGCACCCGACCCTCGCCAGCGCCAGCGCCCGCGACCGCGGTCTCGTCCGCGACGGGCGAGCTCACTGCTCGTACTTCGCCGCCCATTCCGCCTTGAACGCATCCGCATCGACCGGGCGGCGCATCTCCCAGAGCCAGACCTTGTCGAGATCGATCTTGCCGTAGCCCGGGGCTGCGCCGAGGCCGATATGCGGCTCGAGCACTTTCATGCCGGCCTCGGAGAACAGCCAGTCCATGAACGCCTTGCCCTCGGCCTCGTTCGGGCCGCCGGCGACGAGGCCTGCACCCTCGATGATGTTGGGCGAGAGGCGGCCGATGACCATCTCGACGTCGTCGTTGGCCTCGACCTGCTGCATCACGGCGGTGTCGTAGCTGAGGCCGATCACCGTCTCGCCGCCGCCGACCTGGCGCGCCGCGGCGCTGCCGGACGAGTTGTACTGGAAGATGTTGGCGTCGAGGTTCTCGATGAAGGTCTCGCCGAACATGTCCGACATGTTGGAGAAGATGGTGAAGCCGGTGCCGGACTTGGTGGGCGCGGCGACGGTGATCTGGTCGTCGTAGACCGGCTTGATCAGGTCGACCCAGTCGGTCGGCATCGGCAGGCCCTTCTCGGCGAGCAGCTTGGTGTTCACCGCCATCGCCATGATGGTGCCGTTATGGCCGAGCCAGAAGCCGTCAGGGTCCTTGAACGCGTCGTCGATCACGTTGCCGGCCGGGTCGTAGGGCTGGAAGGCGCCCGCGTCCTTGAGCTGGTTGAGCGCGAAGTGGTTGACCATCCAGACCACGTCGGCCTGCGGATTGTCCATCTCGGCCAGCGCCTTCTCGGTGATCGGGCCGGTCGACATGCCGACCGACGAGACCTCGATGTCGGGATGCGCGGCCTTGAAGGCCTCCATGACCACCTTCTCGATCTCCGAGTTGGAGGCGGTGTAGAGCACGAGGCTGCGGGCTTCGGCAGCCGTGGCGGAGAGCACCGCAACCATCGCGGCGACCGAGAGCACGCTGCGGCGCGAGATCAGAGAGATCGAGGGCATTTCTTCCTCCGGAGTTGTCTGGACTTGGTGAACACTGTCTTGGCCGGCACGATTTACAGGCGGATCAAGGCTGAGCGACGTTGTGGTGACGCGACGCTGACAGCGCGGTGGCGTCAGGGTCCGGGCGGGATCCGCCGGACCTGCTGGCCGGGCGGGGCATCGGGGTCGTAGACGAAGCGCAGGCTGCGATCGGCGAAGGCGTGGAGATGCACGAGCGTGCTCGCCGCATCGATCAGGATGACCGCATAGGCCGGCGGCTCGAGGCTGGAGAGGTTCTCGCGCCCCGCGCTCAGCACGAGCTGGTTCTGGTGGTTGGTGCCGGGCAGCGCCGAGAAGGGGATGCCGCGCCAGCTGCCGGAGAGGGGCCGGTGGACATGGCCGAAGAAGATCTGGCGGATGGGTTGGCCTTCGAGCACCCCGGCGAAAGCCTCGGGCTCCGCGAGGCCGTACTGGTCGAGCCTGGGGATCCCGATCGGCATGGGCGGGTGGTGCATGAAGAGGCAGGCCGGCCGGCCATCGGCGCCGCGCAGCGCCTCCGCGAGCCAGGCCCGGCGCGCAGCACAGTAGGCGCCGGAATGGACGCCCGGATCGACCGTGTCGAGGAAGAGCAGCCGCAACCCCGCCAGGTCGCGGACCGTTTGCAGAAAGCCCTCCGCATCCGCCTCGACCTCGGGAAAGACGTCGCGGAGGGCCGCGCGGTCGTCGTGATTGCCGGGCACGAGCTGCCAGGGCATCGGCAGCCGCGCAAGCTCGCGGCGGAGGATCCTGTAGGCCTCCGGCAGCCCGTCATGGGCGAGATCGCCGGTGAGCACCACGAGCGCGGCATCGGCATGCTCGGCGATCACGCTGTCGATGGCCTCGCCCAGCCGGGCGGCGGGGTCGCTCTCGAAGAGGCGCTCGCCCTCGGGCATCAGGTGGCAGTCGGTGATCTGGATGAGCTTGAGCATCCCCTATCCTTTCAGCGCGCCGAGGCTGATCCCCTCGATGAAGCGGCGCTGGGCCACGAGGAAGGCGAGGATCAGCGGGGCCGTGATGATCACCGTGCCGGCCATCAGCTCGCCATAGCGGTCCCCGGCATCGGCGGAGCGGAAGGCGAGGATGCCGAGCGGCGGCGTGTTGAGCTCGGGGCTGCGGATCGCGATGATCGGCCAGAAGAGGTCGTTCCAGTGCGAGACCACCGAGAAGATCGCGAAGGCCGTCGCCGCCGGTGCGGTCAGCGGCAGGACGATGCGCAGCATCACGGAGCTCTCGGAGCAGCCGTCGAGCCGGGCCGCGTCCAGCAGCTCGTCCGGGATGGTGCGGAAGAACTGGCGGAACAGGAAGACCGCGAAGACCGAGGCGGTGAAGGGCGCGATCAGCGCGGTGTAGGTGTCGGCGAAGCCCGAGAGCGCGAGGCCGAGATAGATCGGCAGCGCGGTGGCCTGCATCGGCACCAGAAGCCCGAAGATCACGATCCCGAACAGGACCTCCCGGCCGCGAAACCTGAGCTTGGCGAGCGCATAGGCGCAGGGCACCGCGAAGAGGAGCTGGAAGAAGAGGATGCCGGCACAGACGATCACGCCGTTGAGCAGGTAGCGCAGCAGCGGCTCGGCGCGCAGCGCATCCGGGAAGTTCTGCAGACCCTCCCAGGACCCGGGCAGGAGCGAGAGGGTGCCGCTGAAGATCTCGTCCACCGGCTTGATGGAGAAGGCGAGCATGTAGGCGAAGGGGAACAGGAACACGCCCGCCGCCAGCGCGAGGATCGCGACCCGGATCAGCGCGCCCGCCCTCATCCGTAATGCACCCGGCGGTCGAGCAGGCGGAACTGGACCGCAGTCAGCACCACGAGGACGATGAGGAAGACCACCGTCAGCGCCGAGGCGTAGCCGATGCGGAAATAGGTGATGCCCTCCTGGTAGATCGTGAAGAGCACGACCTCGGAGGCCCGCCTCGGCCCGCCCTGGGTCAGCGCCGCCACGGTCTCGAAGACGCGGATGGCGCGGAGCATCGCGATGATGGTGACGAAGACCATGGTGGGGCCGAGAAGCGGCCAGGTCACGGTCCAGAAGCGCTCCCATGGGCGATGCGCCCCGTCGACCGCGGCGGCGTCGTAGAGATCCGACGGGATGGATTTGAGGCCGGCGAGGACCAGGACCATGACGTAGCCGGCCGTCTCCCAGATGCCGATGGCGGCCAGGGTTGCGAGGACGATCTTCGCATCGCTGAGGAAGCGCTGCGGCGGCACCCCGACGAAGCCGACGAGGGTGTTGACGGGCCCGAGCGTCGGATGGAGCAGGAACTCCCACACGACGGCCATGGCGACCGTGGTCGAGACGACCGGCAGGAAGATCGCCGAGCGGAAGAAGGTGCGCCCGATCGGCGAGGCCTCGACGAGGACGGCGAGCCAGACGCCGAGCGCGACCGAGATGGGCACCACGAGCGCGGTGTAGACCGCGGTGTTCTTAGCCGAGTTCCAGAAGATCCGGTCGTCGAAGAGCTCGCCGTAGTTGTCGAGGCCCGCGAAGGTCAGGTCCCGCTCGCCGAGCTTCCAGTCGCTGAGCGAAAGGCCGATCACGGCGAGCGTCGGGCCGAGGACGAAGAGGCAGAGCACGAAGAAGAAGGGCAGAACCATGCTCCAGGCGACGGGGGCCTGGGACGGCAGGCCGGGCGCGCGTCCGGCGCTCATGCCAGCGCCTCGCCGAGATCGGGACCCAGCGCGGCGGGGCTGCCCATGCGCTGGCCGGTCGCATCGAAGACATGCGCATGGGGCCAGCACGCCGCGAGCCCGGTCGGCTGGCCCTGCGCGATCCGGTCGGCCTCGCCCGCGCCGAGCCGCGCGATGACCGTCGGCGCTTCGGGCCGGTCGAGGCGGATATGGGCGAGCGCCTCGGCGCCGAGGAATTCGAGATGCTGCACCTGGCCCCGGAGCGCGGCCGTCGCCGGCGGGACGAGCGCGACATCCTCGGCGCGAAGCCCGATCTCGACATCCTGGTCCGCCGCGTCGAGCTGGCCGATGACGGTGCCGTCGGGAAGCGCGACGCCGCCGGCCCGGATACGCCCCGGCAGAACCGAGATCTGGGGGCTGCCGATGAAGCGCGCGACCGCAAGGGTCGCAGGCTCGCGGTAGATCTCGCGCGCGCTGCCGAGCTGGACCAGCCGGCCCTCCATCATCACCGCGATGGTTTCGGCCATGGTCATGGCCTCGGTCTGGTCATGGGTGACGTAGACGGTGGTCACGCCGACGCGGCGCTGCAGCTCGACGATCTCGGTGCGGGTGGCGGCGCGCAGGCTCGCATCGAGGTTGGAGAGAGGCTCGTCCAGCAGGAAGAGACGCGGCCGGCGGACGAGGGCGCGGGCAAGCGCCACGCGCTGGCGCTGACCGCCGGAGAGCGCCTTGGGCTTGCGCTCCAGCAGGCCGCCAAGCGCGACGACGCCGGCCATGTGCTCGATCTCGGCGCGGATCTCGCGGCGGATCTCCGCCACGCGCGGGTCGAGGCGGCGCATCAGCGGCAGGCGCTGGCGGCGGGTCAGCCGGCGCATGGCCAGCGGCAGCGCCAGGTTCTCGGCCACGGTCATATGCGGGTAGAGCGCGTAGGACTGGAAGACCATCGCGATGTCGCGGTCCATCGGCGCCAGGCCGTCGACCGGGGCGCCGCCGATACGGACGGTGCCGCTGTCCTGGGCCTCGAGGCCGGCGAGGATGCGCAGAAGCGTGGACTTGCCGCAGCCCGAGGGCCCGAGGACGGCGAGAAAGCCGCCCTCCGCGAGCGCCAGATCGACGCCTCGCAGCACTGGCGTGGCGTCGAAGGTCTTGGTCAGCCCGGCAACCTCGAGGAACGCCATCGGAGCTCTCCGCCGGGCCCTGCCGGTTAATCCGGCAGCAGGC
>JBCBWF010000552.1:0-2803 GCA_039817245.1 Pseudomonadota bacterium
ATCAGTCCGGGACTGATCTCATTGAACTTCCAAGAGAAATAGACGAGATCAACCGCCCAGTAGACGAAGTAGGCCAGCGCCACCACGGCAAAGCCCACGCACCAGAGCTCGACGAACCGCCGGAACCGCGGGCCCGCATGGCGGATCGCCAAGTTCACCCGGATATGCCCGCCGCGCCGGAAGGTGTAGGCGAGCCCGAGAAAGGTGGAGGCGGCGAGGCAGAACCCCGCCGTCTCGGTCGAGTCGACGGTGAGGCCGATCAGCCGGCCGCCCACCTGCGCGATGATGACCGCGGCGATGCCGACGAGGAAGATCCCCGAAAGCACGCCGGAGGCCGCATAGAGTGTGTCGAGCGCGCGGCGAAAGGGGCCGCGCCCGGCCGTCGCGGCCTCATCGGTGGTCATCGCTCCGGCCTCAGCGCAGCGCGAGATAGCGGTCCAGCACCGCCACGGCCTCCGGGCTCGCCTGTTCGCGCCAGCCCTCCATCATCACGCCGCCGATCTCGACCATCTTCTCGATGACCTCGGGCGGCGCGATGGAGGCCTCCATGCCGTTCTCCTTCAGGATGCCGATCTGCGCCTCGGTCGTCGCGGCACTCATCTCCCAGGCGCGCAGCTCGGCCTTCGCGGCGGCGTCGAGCACGGCGGCCTGCGTCTCGGCCGGCAGCGCCTCGAACATGGCCTTGTTCACGATCACGGCGTTCTTGGAGAATATCGCACCCGCATAGGTGAAATGCGCGGTGTTGTCCCAGGCCTGGATGTCGATGCCAGTCTGCGGGCTGGTGAAGAGCGCCTCGATCAGGCCGGTGGAGAAAGCCTGCGGGATCTCGGCAAACGGCAGGATGGTTGCCTGAAAACCGAGCAGCTCGCCCATTTTTTGGGTCGCGGTGGAGTAGATACGCAGCTTCTTGCCCGAAAAATCGGCGAGCGAGCTCACCGGATCGGCGGTGTAGAAGCCCTGCCCCGGCCAGGGGCTGTAGTAGAGGATCTTGATGCCTGCCTCGTCGAAGCTGGCGTTGAAGTATTCCTTCTGCAGGTCCTTCAGCAGCCAGGCCTCGGCATAGGTGGAGGCGACGAAGGGCAGGCCCGCGAGGATGTTCATCGGGTCCTCGTTGCCATAGACGCCGAGGCGGATCTCTCCGATCGGCACCTGCCCGCGCTGCACGGCGGTCTTGATGGCATCGAGCTTGATCAGCGTGTCGTTGGACTGCAGGTCGATCTCGAGATCGGTGCTGGCCGCCACGTCCTCGATGAACATCCGGATGTTCTTGGTGTGGAAATTGTCCTCGGGGTAGCCCGAGGCCATGATCCAGCTCTGCGCGAGCGCGGCGGGAGCGGTGAGGCCGAGCGCGGCACCGAAGGCCAGAGGCGCGAGGGCGAAGCGGGCGATCGCGCGCGTCGTCGTTCTCAGCATGCGGGGTGATCTCCGTGTTGTCCGTTTCTTGGGTCGTCTGTTTTGCACCCCCCGCCGGGCGGGGGGTGCCTCCAAGTTTGCAAGGATTGTACCAAGCCCGGCAAGCGGCAGGTTGCCCTTACGGAGCGACGGGGGGTGCGCCGCGCGTGAGCCGGAGCGTGAATCCGAATTCACGCTGAGGCAGGTTCCGAATTGCGCGCACTTGTGAAATATTCGTGCGCAGTTTTAGCAAGGAAAGATATTATGCGTCAGACACCCCTCGCCATAGGGCTCCTCCTGTCTCTGGCCGGTGCACAGGCCGCCGCCCAGGACTTCTCCGCCAACGATGTCTCCATCCTGCTCGAAGCGCCGGCAGATCCGGGCGATCCCAAGCTTGCGCTGCCGCAGTCGAGCCTCTCGGATGCGCTGGCCGCGCAGGCGGCGGCGCTGATCGACCGCTTCGCCAAGGTTCCGGAAGGCGGAGCGGTGCACGCGGCCAATCCGAGCCTGCTGACGGCGCGGCGCGCGGAGCTGCATATCGCGTCGCTGCGCATCGATCCGGGCGCGCCCGGGCTTGGGCCGGGCTTCGAGCCTTTTGGGCGTGGCGCGCAGATCCGCCTCGTCGTGCAGCCCGTGCGGGCCGAGGGCGACCGGCTGCGCGTGCGCGACGAGGCGCTGCACATGGTCTATGGCTTCGGGCAGCCCGTGGCCCATGCCTGCCCCTTCCGAGTGGAGCCGGACATGGCGGCCTTCGAGCCGGCCGTGGAGGCCCTGCGGGTGCTGAAGCGCGATCTGGCGGCACTGGGCGTCGACACCGACGGCGCGCCCCTCGGCGTCCACCCCGCCTTCGATAGAAGCGAGAGCGCCAAGGCACTCGTCGCGCGCCTCACCGACTTCGTGGGCACGCATCTGACGGAGGCGCGGCTGTCTGCTCTCTCCATCGCGGGCATACCCGCCGACGAGGCCGAGCCCTGGATCTTCTTCGCCATGCAGCGCGACCGCGCGACGGGCGGGTGGACGCCCGTGCCGAGCCCCGCCATTGCGCAGCCGGACATGGCCAATGCCCCGCGCTTTGCCCAGATGCTGAGCTTCGCGGAGCAGCGCCGGGCCGGTGCCGTGGTGCCGCCCGGACGCAGCCGCAATCGCCTGCCGGTGGACTGCCTCGCCAATTTCTTGCTGCCGGGCGATGCGCAGCCGGGCGCGGAGGACGGGGTCTCAACGAGCACGATCTTCGCGGCGGGGCCGAACACGCCCGAGGCCGCCGCCGAGATCGGCGCGGTGATCGCCGATGCCGGCGCTGCGCATTTCTTCAACACCGATTGCGTGAGCTGCCACACGGAGACGCGGCGCGAGATCGACGCGGCCGCGGCGGACGGCCCCGCGAAGGCGGAGGCGATCGCGCTGGCCGAGC
>JBCBWF010000172.1:0-9955 GCA_039817245.1 Pseudomonadota bacterium
CTCGGCCATCGGCCTCTCTCCTCATGCGGGGGTGGACGGGGGTGTAGGCTGGGTGCGGTTCGGGAGCTCAGCCTGGAGGCTCAGCCGGCGGCCGCAAACGGTGTCGGCAGGTTGCGGTAATGCAGCGTGAAGCGCTCCGCATCCGCATAGACCACGCCATACTGGATCGGCCCGTCCCAGAGATGGCGGGCCTTGCGCGCCGGGTCGGCATAGTAGCCGTGATCCGGATCGATCTCGTAGTGGCAGCCCGAGATCGTGAGCATCGGCACGCCCTCGAAGACCGACGCAGTCGCCCCGTGGCAGTGCCCCGAGATCACCGCGGCCACGCGGCCCTTCTTCAGCGTCTCCGCCAGGGCCGGGCCGTCCTCGAGCAGAAACCGGTCCATATCCACGTTCTGCGGCGCAATCGTGTGATGGGCGACGACCACCGTGTTCCGCTCCGGCTCGCGCGCCAGCACCGCGCCGAGCCAGGCATGGCGCGCGGCACAGTACTCGCCCTCCACCTTGCCGGTCCGCAGGGTGTCGATCACCACCACGCGCGCATCGCCGAGCGGGATCTCCGCCTGCACGAACCCCGCCGGGTCGCGCGCCGCTTCCGGGAAGGCGGCCTGAAAGGTCGCCCGGTCGTCGTGGTTGCCGAGCGTCATGGTGATCGGCAGCGTGGCCGCCGCGAGCGTGCCCTTCAGCCGCTCATAGGCCGCCGCATCGCCGTTATCCACGAGATCGCCCGCCAGGATCAGCGCGGCCGCATCGGGATGGTTGGCGTTGATATCCGCCAGCGTCGCCTCCAGCCGCGCGGTCGTGTCGAGGCCGCGGCTGAGCTGGCCCTCCGGCACGATATGCAGGTCCGAGATCACGATGAATTTCCGCATGCGCCTGTCCTTCCGATCCCGGCTGCCGTCTCTGCGCGCCGTTTAACGCCGCTCGGTGACGGATCGATGATGGCGCGCCCGCGCGCCTGCGCACCGCCCGCCAACCTCGACGGTTTGCGTGACAGTTCTTTGCAGTGCAGCAGAGCCCCAAGAACCTGTCACGCAAGCACGGCATCCTCCGCGAAACCTACGGCGGTTCGCGCCGGGGGCCGGTTCGGGAGGGGGCGCCATGGCGCGTGTCGAGCTTCGCAACATCGTCAAGGCATTCGGCGCAACGCAGGTCCTGCGCAATGTCTCGCTCGATGTGGACGACGGCGAGTTCATGACGCTCATCGGCGCCTCGGGCTGCGGCAAGTCCACGCTTCTGCGCATCGTCGCGGGGCTGGAGGCGCAGGGATCGGGCAGCGTGCGCATCGGCGAGCGCATGGTCGATCATCTCCGCCCCCGCCAGCGCCGCATCGCCATGGTCTTCCAGTCCTACGCGCTCTACCCGCACATGACCGTGCGGGAGAACATCGCCACGCCGCTGATGATCGACCGCACGCTCCTCGCCGAGCGCCTGCCGCTCGTCGGCCGCCTCTCGCCGCGCCGCCGCCGCATCGCCGGCGAGATCGACCAGGCCGTGCGCGGTGTCGCCGAGCTCCTGCAGATCGAACCGCTCCTCGACCGCCGCCCCGGCCAGCTCTCCGGCGGCCAGCGCCAGCGCGCCGCCCTCGGCCGCGCCATGGTGCGCGAGCCGCAGGTCTTCCTGATGGACGAGCCGCTCTCCAATCTCGATGCGAGCCTGCGCGTCCATATGCGCCGCGAGCTTGCCGATCTGCACCGCCGCCTCGGCGCCACCTTCATCTATGTCACCCACGACCAGGTGGAGGCGATGACCATGTCCGGCCGCGTCGCGCTCATGGAGGCCGGCGAGATCCTGCAGGTCGGCACCCCGAACGAGGTCTATCACCGCCCGGCCAACACCCGCGTCGCGGCTTTCCTCGGCAGCCCCCGCATCAACCTCCTGGAGGCCGCGGTCGAGGGCGCCGGCACGCTGCGCCTCGGGGGCACGGCACTCGCCCATGCCGCCGAAGCCGCGGGGCAGGGCAGCGTCACCCTCGGCATCCGCCCCGAGAGCATCGCGCTCACCGGCGACGATCCGGCGGGGCAGGGCGGCCTCTCCCTTCTCGTGGACGATCTCGAGGATCTCGGCCACGAGATCATCCTCCATGCCCGGCTCGAGACCGAAGGCGCCCCCGCCGCGCTCACCGCGCGCTTGCCCGCCGCCGCCGTGGCCGCGGCGCGCGCCGCCGGCCGCTTCGGCAACCGCATCCGCGTCGAGGTCGACCCGGCCAGCCTCCTGATCTTCGACCGAGACGGCCTGCGCATCCCCGCCACCGTCGCGCCCGCCGCGCCCGCCGCGGCGCACCCCCAGGCCGCGGCCGGCTGAATGGCGCTCGCGGCCGACAGACGCGAGGCGCCCGCGCCCGCCGCCCCCTCCGGCATCGCGCGCCAGGAGCGGGTGGAGGCGGCGTCGGGCTATCTCTTCGCCCTGCCGGCCGCACTCCTGATGCTCGCCATCATCCTCGGCCCCTCCGCCGTCGTCATCGCCATGAGCTTCACCAACTACGAGCTCGGCGCCATCGACTGGGGCTGGATCGGCCTCGGCAACTACGGCGAGATGCTGTCGGACCGCACCTTCTGGCGCTCCATGCGCAACACCTTCGTCTATGTGCTGATCGTGGTGCCGAGCTCTGTCCTGCTCGGCCTCGCCATCGCGATCATGGTGCAGAGCCGGATCCGCGCGCGCCGCTTCTACGAGGTCGCCTTCTTCCTGCCGGTCACCACCACGCTCGTGGCCATGGCCATCGTGTGGAGCTTCGTGCTGCACTCGCGCATCGGCCCGGTGAATGCCTTCCTGCAGCTTCTGGGCTTCGAGGCCGTGGGCTTCTTCACCGACCCCGACACCGTCCTCTTCTCCCTCGCGCTGATCGGGATCTGGCAGCTCGTCGGGTTCAACATGATCCTGTTCATCGCCGGGCTCTCCTCGATCCCGCGGGATCTCTACGACGCCGCGGCCGTCGACGGCGCCGATGGCTGGCTCGACCGCTTCCTGCGCGTCACCTGGCCCATGCTCGGGCCCACCACCATGTTCGTCGTCGTCACCACCTGCATCACCGCTTTCAAGGTGTTCGACACCGTGGTGGTGCTCACCGATGGCGGCCCCCTCGGCGCTTCCGAGGTGCTTCTGCACTCCATCTATCTCGAAGGCTTCCAGTACTTCCGCATCGGCTACGCCTCGGCGCTCACGGTGGCCTTCCTCGTCTTCATCCTCGTTTTCTCGCTCGTCCAGGCATGGGTGATCGACCGCAATGTCCACTACCGCTGAGCCCTCCCCCCTCGCGCTGACCCCGGTCGCCACGCTCTCCGTCGCCGGCGCGCGCATCGCCAATGCCGCGCGCCTCGTCGCGGTCCACGCGCTCCTGATCCTCGCCCTCGTCTTCGTGCTGGGCCCGATCATCTGGATGCTCACCACCTCGGTGAAGCCGGCGAACGAGATCTTCCAGGCGGGCATCGACTTCATGCCGCGCAACCCCCAGCCGATCACCAACTACTCGGACGCCTTCGCCTCCGTGCCGCTCCTGCAGTTCATGATGAACGGGGTGATCGTCTGCGCGGGCATCCTGGTGGTGCAGCTCCTCACCTCGATCCCCTGTGCCTATGCGCTCGCCAAGATCCGCTTCCGCGGCGCGCCGGTCGTCTTCGCGCTGGTGCTGCTCGGGCTCTGCATCCCCATCCAGGTGCCGGCGCTGCCCCTCTACCTCGCCTTCGCCCAGCTCGGCCTTCTCAACACCTATCTCGGCCTGATGCTGCCCTTCTTCCTCTCGGTCTTCGCGATCTTCCTCTTCCGGCAGTTCTTCCGCAGTTTCCCGGACGAGATCATCCAGGCCGCCCGCGTCGACGGGATGAGCGAGTTCGAGATCGTCTGGCGCGTGGTCGTGCCCAGCGCCTGGCCCGCCATCGCGGCCTTCTCGGTCTTCTCCGTCACGGCCCACTGGAACGATCTCTACTGGCCGCTCATCGTCGTCTCCAAGGACGCGCTCGCCACCCCGCCCCTCGGCGTCGCCTTCTTCTTCGACGCCGAGACCGGCTCCGATTTCGGCTCGATGATGGCCGCGGCCACGCTCGTCTCCGCGCCGCTCATCATCGCGTTCCTCGTCGCCCAGCGCCAGTTCATCCAGGGCATCACGATGACCGGCCTGAAGTGACCGCGCGCCACTCGAACGACCAAGACCAACCAACAGGAGGACGAAACATGCAGCGTCTCGCCCAGCTTCTGACGGCCACCGCCATCGCCGCCGTGGCCACCGCCACTGTCCCTGCGGCCGTGGCCGATGTGGAAATCGAGGTCTACCACGCCTGGCCGTCGCACAAGCGCTTCCACGAGCCGATCGCGGCCGAGTTCATGGAGGCCAATCCGGGCATCACGGTCACCTTCCGCACCCCGGGCCCGACCTATGACGACGCGCATCAGGCCGTCCTGCGCGGCGCGCTCACCGGCGAACTGCCGGACGTCTTCCATTCCGGCTATCACCTGCTGCGCCAGCTCTCCACCACGCTGGCCGCGCGCAGCCAGATCATCGCGCTCGACGATCTGATGGCCGCGGAGGGCCAGGAGTGGATCGAGGCGAACTACGCGCCTAACGTCCTCAATCTCGGCACCGTGGACGGCGTCTTCTACGGCATGCCCTTCAACGCCTCCACGCCGATCGTCTACTACAACATGGACCTCGTCACCGCCGCCGGCGGCAGCGCCGATGCGCTCCCGGAGGACTGGGACAGCCTGATCGCGCTGGGCGCCAAGATCGCCGCGAGCGCCGACGACGTGGACGGCATGGCCTACGACGTGCACGCATGGCCCGATGACTGGCTCTGGCAGGCGCTGATGTACCAGGAGGGCGGCTCGCTCATGAACGCCGACGAGACCGAGGTCGCGTTCGGCAACGACATCGGCCTGCGCGGCCTCGAGCTCGCCCGCCGCATCGTCACTGAAGGCGGCATGCCGATGCTCGACTTCAAGGAGAGCCGTCAGCAGTTCTGCGCCGGCAAGCTCGGCATCATCTTCTCCTCCACCGCCGGCGTGCGCCGCTTCACCGAGTGCTCGGGCGACAACTTCGCGCTGAAGACCCACACCTTCCCGGTCGTGGACAAGGAGAACGGCGGCGTGCCCACCGGCGGCAACGCGGCGGTGATCCTGTCCAACGACGCCGAGAAGAAGGCGGCCGCCTGGAAGTACCTGAAGTTCATCGCCGGCCCCCGCGGCCAGGAGATCGCGGTGCTCGGCTCGGGCTACATGCCCACCAACAAGCGCGCCGTAGAGGCCGAGTTCCTGGGCGACCACTACGACAACAACCCGAACTGGGTCACGAGCCTCAACCAGGCCGACCGCGCCCAGAAATGGGTCGGCTACCCGGGCAACAACGGCGTGAAGATCTGGCGCACCCAGCGCGAGATCATCGACGCGGTGATGCGCGGCCAGATCGAGCCCCAGGAAGGTCTCGACCGCATGGTCGCCGAGACCCAGGCGCTGCTGCCGCGGAACTGAGTCAGGCTCCCAGGGCGCGCCGCCGCGGCGCGCCCCTCCACCGCCCCCTAAAGACGATCGCGCACCGCCGAGCGGTCACGCCCCCCGATCCGCTCCCACACAGCGCCGCCCGTTGCCCCACGGGCCCTGTTCCTTCGCCCAGCGTCGGTTCCGCGCGCCTGCGCCCTTCCTGCCATTCCGCCATTGCGAAATGAACGGTCAACGGCCATCCTGTGCCCGGCGGCGACCCAAGCGGCCGAATTGATCTGTATCAGGAAATCGTGGCAGCCCCGGGGACCATATAAGCAGTGTCCTGCCTGCCATAAATTCGGGAGAGATGGAATGGGGTTCTTCAAAAAGGGGCTTTTGCTTGTTGCTCTGACTTTGGCATTTCTTGTGCCGGCGCTGCCTGCGATTGCCGAAGACGAGCCCCACCATTTCGTGTACAGCATCACGACTGATGAGAGCTGGGCCGCAGGGTCGGCCCTGACCCAGGCGACTGTCGCCGCGGAACGGGGCCACAGCGTCACCGTCCTTCTCAGCGTCCGCGGCGTCCATCTCGCCGAGGCGGACTCGGCACAGGGCGGCTTCAGCGTCACGGCCCGGTCTCCGCGGGAGATGCTCGCATCGCTGATCGAGGCCGGGCACACCGTCCTCGTCTGCGGCATGTGCATGGTCGCGGGCGGCGTCGCCAAGGACGACCTGATCCCGGGCGCCAAGATCTCGGGACCGGAACTGACCTTCACCGCGCTCACGGCGCCGGACACAATCGTCCTCAGCTACTGACAGAGCCGGCCCCGCACAGGCCCTGAAGAGCACCCGCAACCGCGGGCGCTCACCCCCCGCAACGCCGCGGGTCTCGCCCGCTCGCGCAGTCTTCACCGTAACGTTACCGTCGCAAAGGGTGCGCGATCCGCATAAGTTCCCGGCCCGGCCCGGCACCCCTATTTCTTCAAAACCTACAGTTGCTGCGGCTGCACAACCTACGGCATGCGGGCGCAATCTAAATTTAATCTAGGGTTGTATTGAAGCGCCATCAAGTCGGACGAAAATCCGCGGCGTGATGTCAGGTCACACCAACGCCAGGGCGGAATGCACGTCGGGGAGAAGGCATTTCCACCATGCGCGACACGGGCTCCCCAGACAGAGGAGTGACCATGGGTATCCGGAAAAACATCACTGCCGCAGCCATTTGAACCCGTTTCGTCGCCATCTCCGCCACGCATGCCGAGGGCGGCGATTTCAAGACCCGCGCCGAGGAGAATATCGCGTCGCTCTATGCCTACGGCTGCACCGCGGTCATGTTCAAGCCGACCCTGGCCGCCGAGGACCAGTTCCGCGAGGAATTCGACGAGGCGCTCAGCTACTTCATCGGCACCGAGGGCTCCGAGGATAGCGGCTTCGCCATCAAGGGCTGGACCAATGTCCGCTGGGAGAACAACGGCATCTTCACCACCGAAGACGCCGCGATGGCGATGTGCAACTACTACTTCACCGGCCCGGACGGCAAGGAGACCAAGGTCGAGAACACCTTCGGCTACGTCGTCGACGACATCGGCGCGCTGAAGATCAACCTGCACCACTCCTCGCTCCCCTACTCCCCCTCCTGAGGACTCCCGGCCGACAGGCGCCAGGGGCCCGGTTCGCGAACCGCGCCGCTCCTGCGCAACCGCAGGTCGGCAGGCCAGAGGCGAGCCCGCGCGCAGCACCGAGCGCGGGCTCGCTCCCTCTCGGTCACCGCCCCGCGCCCGGCCCGAAATGCCGGATGCGCGGGCACGCGCCGCTTGATCGGTAGCCCTCCTGCCGGCACACTCCGCGCACGAATGCTCACGTGACGTCCCGGATCGCGAGTTTGCGTAACCTGGAGCAGGCCATGTCGAAGCGGATCCCTTCACCCATCAGGCACGGCATCCTGGCGCTCGCCGCCGCCGTTCTGGTTCTCCTCCTCCCGGTGTCGCAGGGGCAGGCCTTCGCGCCGCGCGCACAGGCGCCGGCAGGGCCCTCGGCAACGGCGCAGACGCCGCCGGTCGTGCTCGTCTGCGGAAAGAAGTGCCGCAAGAAGCGCGACAGGGCGCGGCGGCACAATCGCAAGCACGGCTACCACAAGCGCGACAGATACGGCCATCGCAAGCACCGGCACCACAACGACGGCTGGGGCTTCGGTCGCGGCCGCGGCGGGTCCTACGGCTACACGCATAACGACCGCACCCGCTACAACCACAACGCCTACGATCCGGGACAGATGTTCACCGGCAAGTAAGCGCCCGCGACCGGGACCGAGGAGATTTCGTCATGTGCCGTACTCTGCTTTCCGTCAGCCTCGCCACCCTGCTGAGCGCCGGCGTCGCAAGCGCCTCGCCTTTCCAGACCGAGGAGATGCGCGAGAAGACGCGCTCGCTCGGCTTCACGGTCGGCAACCAGTTCGCCTGCGCCGAGGCCGCCGCGCGTGAGACGATCGAGGAGGAGGCGCACATCATCTTCGATTTCATGCTGAAGGATGTGGGCTCGAACATCGCCTGGGTGTTCGCAACCGCTGCGGGCTACGGCGCCTCCGTCCAGAAGACCGAGATCGACTGCGCCGAAACGGCCAAGAACTGGGCCGAGATCCGCGCCGATTTCGGCATCGAGGACGGCGAGTAACCTCCCGGCCCGCGCGGCCCGCCGCGCCGCTCTCGTCTCCATCGGGCCGCTTCCGGCGTCCACCGGCCGGTCTCTCCGCGCGCGAGCGGATGAGCCCGGCGGAGGGGATCGGAAAACTGCGGCCCGCATCGCCGGGACCGGGCCGCAGTCGCTGCATCAGAGGCCCGGGCGGGCAGGCAGGCCGGCATAGAGCTGGATATGCGCGTTCTGGGCGAACGCGCCCGGCTCCACGCCATAGGTCTTGCCGTCGCTGTGCCAGTTCACCGCGAGGCCGGCCGCAAGGTGCTCGCCGCTCATCTGCAGGCAGGGCTTGAAGGTCTGGTCGAACCGGGCCGTCCCCTCCGCATCGGCCACGAAGACCGACTGCGCGCCGTCACGGCTGCCCACCGGCAGGTCGTAGGTGCCGATGAAGGGCTCGGTCGGCGGCCAGGCCACGAAGTAGAGCCAGAGCGTGTAGATGCCGTCCGGCACCAGACCCTCGAAGTCGATGGCAAGCCGGCCCTCGCCCGCCTCGCAGGTGTATCGGCCCTCGCCGGTGGCGCCGTACCACTCGCCGAGCGTCATGCCGAGGGGCGCGCCCTTCTCGAACGGGCCGATGGCCTCCGGGTCGAACGGCATATGCGGCTGCGGCTCGGCCGCGGCGTAGAGCGGGGCGTCGAGGTTCCGCTCGGCCGGCGTCGGGCGCCAGACCGCGCCGGAGCCGGGCTCGCGCTCGATGAACACGTCCTGCTCGGCCACGTCATCCGCCACATGGTAGCGGAAGCTCAGATCGAAGCCGAGGGGCGGGTCGTGGCGCGTCAAATCCGCGGCAAGCGCGGTGGAGGCAAGCGCCGCCAGCGCCAGGCTGGTCGGCAGGATGCGGGACAGGGTCGTCATCGTCGGTCTCCTCATTCGGGGGTTGCAGGGTCGTCAGGGGGGGCATGCGCGCCCTCTGGGCCGCGCATGTCGGGGGCCGGGCCCGGCCTCGCGCCCGCCCGGCAGCGCCGGTCGCGCGGGGGTCCGCCGGGGCTCGGATCGCGGAGGCGCATCAGTCCGCCACCGGCAGGCCGCTCGGCACGGCCTCGGGGATCAGATGCGTCATGTTGCGGCTGCGCGGATCGGTGAGCGCCTCGAGAAAGGCGACGAGATCGGCGATCTCCGCATCGCCAAGCGGCGTCACCGCGCGCTCGTTGGCGCCCGCGAGCCGGGCGCGCAGGGCGGGCCGGGACTGCACCCATCCGTCGCGCCGGGCATGGTCGGCCCGCCGCGTGGGGTTCACCGGCTCATGGCCGTAGGCCGCACCGCGGGCCATCGACTGCTCCACCGCCGCGATGGGCAGAAGGTGCCCGTCCGCGAGGCGGTAGGCCTCCACCGAGGCCGCGGGGTCCATGTGGTGGCGCACCACCGCTTCCAGCGTGTCGAAGGCGCCGGCATGCCCCCATGGCCCGGTCAGCGCCACGTCCCGGAGCGAGGGCGTGCGGAAGCGGTAGCCATCCGCCGGGTCGCCGGAGATCGGCGCGCGGCCGAAATCCTCCAGGCGCGCCGGGTAGCCCGTGGCCTCGAAATAGCTGTCATCGGTGCCGTCGCCCTTGCCCGGCCCGATCTGGGGCATCGCAATGGCGTGGAACTGGTGGTCGGTCTGGAACTTTCCGGCATGGCAGGCAGCGCAGCCCGCCACGCCGTAGAAGAGGTCCATGCCGCGCCGGGCAGGTTCCGGCAGCGCCGCGCGCTCGCCGGTGCGCAGATACCGGTCGAAGGGGCTGTCATCGGCGCGGAAGGCGCTCGCCTCGAACGCCGCGATGGCGTTGGCCGCGTGCACGAAGGTGATGTCAGCCGCGCCCTCGATCTCCGGAAAGGCGGCCTCGAAGCGCGCCACATAGCCCGGGATCGCGCGCAG
>JBCBWF010000596.1:0-2350 GCA_039817245.1 Pseudomonadota bacterium
CTGAAGCCGCTCGGCGACAATCGCTACGCAGCGTCGGGGTCGATCTCGATCCGGGGGCGGACGAAAACGCTGAACTCCGAGATTGCGCTGACCGTCGGGAAGGCCGACGCGAAGGCCTCGGGCGTGCTGACGATCCGCCGGACCGACTTCCTGCTCGGCGTGGGGCCGTCCTCTGCCCTGGTCGATATCGGGCCGGATGTGCTGGTCCGCTTCTCGCTCGTCGCGCGCCCCGGGGGATGAGCCGAGGGGCTGCCGGGCAGGCGCGCCCGGCAGCGCTCTCTCCTGCCTCCGCCGCGAATGGCCGATCACGTGCGCGTGATCGGTTTGAACCGCTTTCCCGCTCCCCAGCACTCACCGCGCAGTACGGCAGCCCATGACGGTGCTGCCGACGGGGCCGAAGGGGCCCCCAAATCCATCGCGGGAGAGCGGGCATATGGAAGAGAGCTTCACGGAAACAGCACTTGGCGACTTCTCGGACGACCCGGCGGCGCCGACGGATCTCGGCACGCTGGAGATCGGGACGGTCACGATCGAAGCGACGCAGGAGGGCGATCCGCGGGAGATCGACTACCTCACCTTCGTCGTGCCGGAGGGCGCTGAGCTCACCGAGATCACGCTGGCGGACTTTGTGGCGGCCAGCGGCAACCTCGCCTTTCTCGGCATCGAGGCCGGCGGGCAGGTGACGACCGATCCCTTCGCGCCGAGTGCAGAGACGCTGCTCGGCGGGATCACCTATGGCGCGACGCAGATCGGCCAGGGCCTGCTCGACGATATCGGCGCGCTCAACGGCGCCATCGGCTTCGACGGCCCGCTCGGGCCCGGGGCGTATGCGATCTGGCTCAACCAGACCGGGCCGGCCTCGACCGTGACGCTCGATCTCACGATCAGCTCCGCCGGCGGGGACGATACCGGGACGGACGGCGATGACAGCTTCGCGCCCGCCGCGCTGGTGGACGGCACGGTCTTCGACGGGGGGGCCGACAGCAACACGACCGGCGCCGGCGCGGATCTCGCCACCGGCGACACGCTCGATCTTTCCGGCGTCACCGGGCTGAGCGAGGGCGTCTCGGTCGATCTCGACGCGGCCTTCGGCGGCGCGCCCAATCCGGGCCTCGCGGAGGAGGGTTTCGTGCAGAACTTCGCCACCGTCTCCGGCGGCGAGCAGACCTTCGAGGTCACGCTGGTGGATATCGAGAACGTCATCGGCACCGAGTTCGACGATCGCCTGTTCGGCAATGCGGAGGACAACGTGCTGGCGGCCGGCGGCGGGGACGACATCATCCACGCCTTCGGCGGTGTCGACATCTACGACGGCGGCGAGGGCGTCGACATCGCGCTCTTCAATCAGGCCGGCGGCGGCGTGACCGCCGATCTCGCAGCCGGCACGGCGGGCCCGAACACCCTGATCAGCATCGAGAACTTCTCGGGCGGCGTGTTCGACGACGACATCTCCGGCGATGACGGGGTCAATCTGCTGCTCGGCAATGACGGGAACGACCGGATCGAAAGCCGGCTCGGGGCCGACACCCTCTCCGGCGGCGGCGGCAGCGACAGCTTCGCCTTCACCGGCGATCCGTTCCAGGGCGTCGATGTCTCGGCGCCGGGGCGTGACATCGTGGGCGGCGAGGACATCATCGAGGACTTCGCGTTCGATGCCGACCAGTATCTGATCGACGCGGCGGGCTTCGGCCTGCAGGGCGATGTCAGCTTCGTGGCGATCGACGCCAACGATCCCGACGCGGTGATCCCGGACGACGCCAATGTGATCGTGCTGCTGAACGCGGACAACGATGGCGACGCGGAGACCCCGTTCCTGGCGGGTACGGCGGCGACGCAGATCGCCGGGCTGACGGATGCGGCGCGCCCAGGCCTCTTCGTCTACTTCAACTCGAACCTCGATCTGAACCGCCTGGCCTATTCCACCGATCTCTCGAGTGCGGAGGCCGATCTGCAGATCCTCTCGCGCCAGACCGATCTCACGGGTCAGGACGCGGTGGACGCCCTGGCCAGCTTCTCGGCCGACAACTTCGCCTTCGAGAACCTCGACGGCGGAGCGATCGTGGGCACGCCGGGCGATGACAGCTTCAGCGTGGAGGATCTCGGCGCGCCGCAGACCATCGACGGGCTCGGCGGGACCGATACGGTGGAGATCGCCTCGGCCATCGCCGGGGCGGAGATTGCGGCCATCGAGGGCGGCTTTGCTGTCACCCCCGCAGGCGGCGCGGCGCTCACGCTTCTATCCGTCGAGCGGATCGTCTTCGAGGATGCCACGCTCGAGGCCGATTTCGGGGACCTGGCGGCCAATGCCCTGCGGCTCTTCGAGGTCGCGACCGATGCCACGCCCGATATC
>JBCBWF010000517.1:0-3286 GCA_039817245.1 Pseudomonadota bacterium
CTGCGCGCCTGGCGCGCGGCGCGCGCGCTGCAAACTGCGTGGGAGGGCGAAATCCGCCTCGTCGCTCTCGGCGACCGCCAGGCCGCGGACCGATGAGCGTTAAAGGGGCTCGCTCCCGCCCCCTCCCACGTCATGTTGCGCAACGGTCTGTGAACGTGAGCTAAGCGTTTTCGTTTCCATGCCTTACGGTTTCACAAGTTTGATTGTTCACATTTCGTTCTTTCTTTGGTGGCAACCATGTCGTGGGTGGGAGCGGCCGTGAGAACCGTAGGAACAGCTCGGAACGCGCACCGAGATCGCTAAGGGAATGGCCGTGCGGAATCGCGGCTTCGCCGCGATCGGTTTCTCCGCGCGTCCCTGCCTTCGGCAGGCGACGCGCCGTGGCCCCGGATTGGCCGGCCCGACCCGCTCCGGAGCGTTGGTGCAAATCGCGGATTATGGGCGCTCAGCTGCGCGCGCTGGCCGGGCGCGGGCTGTCCGGCGCGCTCTCGGTCGTGTTGGCAGGGACGGGCGCTGCCGGGTCCTCCGCCTCGCGGCCCGGGGAGGCGGCGGCCGTTCGGCTTTCGCGCATCGTACCGCCCGGCCGGCCCGCGCATTCGCGGAAGATGCGGAAGCTGCACACCGCGCAGGGCGCATCGAGCAGCCGCTGCGTCACTTCCTCCACCGCCTGGCCCTTATGGGCGAAGAGCCGCTCCTCCCCGATCTCGCTGATCACGTTGAGCTTGCGCAGCCGCTCCACCAGCGGCGGATACCGCGCCACGATATAGAGCGCGCCGCCCCTGCGCTGGCGCCGCCGGCTCTCCTCCACGATCGCGCTCGCGCCCGCGAGGTCGATATCGCCCACCCCCTTCAGCACCAGCATCATGTGCTTCTGCCCGGGCCGGCGTCGCTCGATCTGCCGGAACGCGCGCTGGATCGCCTCCACCGAGCCGAAATAGAGCGGCCCGTCCAGCCGTGCGAACACCACCTGCGGGCATTCCGGCAGCCCGTAGACCTGCGCGTTGTGGAAGATCCCGTTCGCATCCGGGGTGCTGATCGCCAGCGTCGGGCGTGCCGTCTTGTTCAGGAAGATGAGGAGCGACAGGATCACCCCCACATAGATCGAGAAGTCGAGCCCGCCCAGGATCCCCGTCGCGAAGGTCGCCACGAAGATCGCCGTCTCGTTCCCGTCCGTCCGCATGATCTGCGCGATCTCCGGGAAATGGACGAGCTTGAACGCCACATAGAGGATGATCCCCGCCAGCGCCGGGATGGGGATATGCGCCACCAGCGGCGCGAGCAGGAAAAGCAGGCCCACCAGGAAGGCCGAGGACAGGATCGCCGAAAGCGGTGTCTTCGCCCCGGATTCGTAGTTCACCCCGCTCCGCGTGAACGAGCCCGAGCCCGGATAGGCCTGGAAGAACCCGCCCACGGTGTTGGAGAGGCCCTGGCCCAGGATCTCCTGGTTCGCATCGAAGGTGCGCCCGGTCTTGTAGGCGAAGGCGCGGCCGATGGAGATCGCCTCCAGCAGCCCGATCAGCGCCACGGCGAAGGCCGCCTCCGCGGTGATCGCGATCGTGTCGAGATCGATCGGCGGGGGCGAGAAGCTCGGCAGCACCGAGGGCAGCGCACCCACCGTCTCCACCCCGTGCAGCTCCGCATCGAGCAGCCAGCTCACCAGCCCCGCGAGCCCGAGGGCCAGGATGAAATTCGGCAGCCGGGTGGAGATCTGGCGGATCACCACCGCCGCGGCCAGCGCCGTCCCCGCGATCACCAGCGCGCGCCAGTTCGCCTCCGGCGCCTCCGCCATCGCGCGCCAGAGCCGCTCGATCACGCTGCCGCCGCGTTCCACATCCACGCCGAGCGCATCGCCGAGCTGGCTCGCCGCGATCAGCACCGCGGCCGCCGCCGTGAAGCCCAGCATCACCGAGTGCGACACGAAGGCCACCAGCCGCCCCAGCCCCGCGAGCCCGAGCGCCACCTGGATCAGCCCCACCATCACGGTCAGGAGCAGCACATGCTCGATATAGATCTGCGAGCCCGGCTCGAAGATCCCCGCCAGCGCGCCGAAAACGAGCGCCGAGATCGCCGTCGTCGGCCCCGAGATCATCACCATGGAGGAGCCGAAGAGGGCCGCGATCACCGGCGTGACCATCGCGGTGTAGAGCCCGTATTCCGGCGGCAGGCCCGCGATGGCCGCAAAGGCCACGCCCTGGGGCAGCACGATCGTGGCGTTGGTGAAGCCGGCGACGAGATCGGCGCGGATCGTCTGGCGGTTGACGCTGCCGCGCCAGCCTGCGGCCGGGACGAATGGACGCCAGTTTACCCGCATGTAACCCGTTTCAATGTGACCGCCGGTTAACCCTTTCGCATGTTCTGCCGCAGTGCGAAAGGGCAGGCGCGACGCTAATCGCCGCGCTTCGGGGGGCATTATGGTCTACGGGCGGTAACGCTCGCGTGAAAACCCTCAGGAGCGCGCGGAGCCGGCCCCCAGAAGCGCCGCGGCGGAGGCGGCGAGCACCACCTCCTCATCCGCCGGCACCACCACCGCGGGCGCGCCGGTCCAGGCCAGAAGCTCCACGATCCGCGCGCGCACCGCATGGGCGTGTTCCCCGATCCCGCCGGTGAAGGCGAGCAGGTCCACCCCCTCCATCGCCGCGATCGCCGAGCCGCCATGCCGCGCGGCCCAGTGGCAGAAATGGGCGATGGCGAAATCCGCCTCCGGCGTGCCCGCCGCCTCCAGCGCGCGCATGTCCGAGATCCCGCCGGAGAGCCCCTTCAGCCCGCTCTCGCGCAGGAGCAGCCGCTCCGTCTCGTCGATCCCCCGCTCGCGCGCGATCCGCAGCACAAGGGCCGGATCCACGCTGCCCGAGCGCGTCCCCATCGTCAGCCCCTCGAGCGGCGAGAACCCCATGGAGGTCGCCACGCCCATGCCCTCGCGGATCGCGCACACGCTCGCTCCGTTGCCGAGATGGAGCGCCAGCACCCGCGCGGGCAGTGCTGTGCCCAGGATCCCCGGCAGCCGCTCCACCAGCCCCTGATAGGAGAGCCCGTGAAAGCCGTAGCGCCGATAGCCCGCCGCGCGCTGCTCCGCCGGCAGCGCATAGGCCGAGGCGACCTCCGGCTGGCGCGCATGAAAGGCGGTGTCGAAACAGGCGATCTGCGGCATCGCCGGCGCCAGCGCCATTACCGCGCGGATGGCCGACACCGCCGGCGGGTTGTGCAGCGGCGCCAGCGCCGAAAGCGCCTCGATCCGCGCCAGCACGCCCGCGTCGACGAGCGCCGGCGCCGAGAACTCGGCGCCGCC
>JBCBWF010000281.1:0-6917 GCA_039817245.1 Pseudomonadota bacterium
AGCGACCAGCGACCAGCGACCAGCGACCAGCGACCAGCGACCAGCGACCAGCGACCAGCGACCAGCGACCAGCGACCAGCGAATGGCAGGCCACAGGTCGCGCCGTGCCGCAAGCCCCACCACGGTCTGCGGCGCCGAGCCGACCGCCGGGTCGAATGAGGGGGCAGAGAGCGGTGCCAGCAACCGCGACAGGTCAGCCGCCGCGCGACACGCAGCGCGGATCGGATCCGCCGGCCCTCGCGCAGCTCCGCCCCGCCCGCCGGTGCGCAGGCCTGGAATTCAGCCGCGCCCTTGGCGACGAAAAACAGGCCCGATTTTGTTTCTTTTACTGAGTTAATTTACCTGCGAAACAGGCCAGCGCGCGGCCAGCCGCCCGGCATGGGCAACGCCGCCGCCGCAGGGCTCCGCCCCCGCGCGCATCGGCAGGAACCGCATCGCGAAGGCCTGCCAGACAGCCAGGGTCTCCGCGTCCCAGACCCCGCTCGCGGGCACCGGAAACCCGATCCGCGCCGCTGCGCCCTGGAACGCCGACGCGTCCCCCACCCCGCAACCCATTGTTTCCATGGCAGGATCCAGCCAGACCGCCCGTCCCCCCAAGGCCAGCCGGCGCCAGTCGAACCGCGGCCCCGGATCCTGCTTCCGCCCCGGCGCGATGCAGGCATGCCCCACCACCCGCTCCGCCGGGACCGGATGCCGCGCCATGATCCCGTCCAGCACCCCTTCCAGCGCCAGCATCTGCCGCGCGGCAAAAGGCGCGTCGCCCGGATTGGCCAGTTCGATGCCGATCGACCGGGAATTGACGTCCGTCACATCCCCCCAGGCGCTCCGCCCGGCATGCCAGGCGCGCCGATCCTCTGTCACCAGCGAGGCGACTTCTCCATCGATATCAATGACATAATGCGCGCTGACCTCCACCGTCGGGTCTGAGCCGCGCGATCGCGGCCCCCGCGCTCGCCATCGCGGTGTAGTGGATGACGGCGATATCCACGGGTCCGTCGCCCTTGCGCGGCCCATGGTTCGGCGAGGGATGGGTCAGCCCTGCATCCCCATCCGGCCCGCCCGCCCCCGCCTGTCCCGCGCTGCCCGACCCGGCGCCTTGCCGCTCCATCGCCCGCTCCCGCGCCCATGCGTGGCGCGTCAGTCCTGGCTGGCGCGGTCCACGTCGAGAAACACCACCGCGCCGTCCGTCGCGATGCGTGCTGCGGCCAACTGGTGGCTGAAGGCGGCGCCGGTGTCGAGGGCGATGTGTTGCGGCCCGCAGCCGGGCCCGTCCCCGGTCGGGCGGGCATGCACCACCACGAGCCCGTCCTCCCGCAGGATCTCCGCCTCATCGGTTTCCGGGCCGAAAATCAATGCGTTACGTGTCTGCGCCTCCACGCGCATCCCCGCCTCGCCGCCGCCGCTGCAGAGCAGGAGATTGCCGCAGCGCACCGAGGGCGCCATGCCCGCGATCGCCCCCAGCCGCGCCCCGAATGCCTCGCGCAGCGCGGTGGCGAGCCAGGGTCCGGGATCGGGGCTGCAGGCGAGGGCGCGCGCATCGATGCCGCATTCCTGCAGGGTGGCGATGCCGCCGGAGAGCAGCCATTCGCGCCCGTCCGTCCCGCCGCCGAGAAGCTCCAGCAGCCGCGCCTCCTGCGGCCCGAGCAGCGCCTCCACGGCCAGCCCGAACCGCGCCTCGGCCGCCATCAGCATGTCCAGCGCCGCCAGCCCCTGCCCGCCGCGGCCCGTATGGCTGCCGAGCGCGACAACGCGCGGCGCGGGCTGCCCCGGCCGGTCCCGCGTGGCCGCATCATCCGCGATCCGCGCCAGCAACGGCTCCAGCAGATCCGCCCGCCCCTCCGTCGCGCCAACGACATAGAGCAGCTCTGTAGGCGACGGAACCGCCTCCCCGCCGCCCCGCTGCGGTGCACCGCGCCCGAAAACCCTGCTCAGAAGCCCCATAATCACGCTCGCCCGCTCATGCGCCGATCCGCTGCGGCAACGCGGTCGCGCCCTGTCGCGTACCGCTAAGCGACTGTAGCCGCACGCGGTGAGCGAGTGATGAACGCCGCGACGCAGCGGCAGCGCTGCCGTCTAGCGGCTGAGCGTGCGCGAAACCGCGTCGGCCCAGCCCGCATACCGCCGGTCCCGCTCGGCAGCCTCCATCGCCGGCTCGAAGCGGCGCTCGAGCGCCCAGGCTTTCGCGAATTCGGCGGCGCCCGGATAGAGCCCGGCTTTGCTGCCGGCCAGCCAGGCCGCCCCGAGCGCCGTCGTCTCGGCGATGCGCGGCCGGTCCACCGGCGCACCGAGAATGTCTGCCAGGAACTGCATGGTCCAGTCCGACGCGGTCATCCCGCCATCGACCCGCAGCACGGTCTCCGAGGCCCCCGCCCAGTCGCGCCTCATGGCGTCCAGCAGGTCGCGCGTCTGGTAGCCGACGCTCTCCAGCGCGGCGCGCGCGATCTCGGCGGGCCCGGTCCCGCGGGTCAGCCCGAAGAGCGCGCCGCGGCACTCCGCATCCCAGTAGGGCGCGCCGAGCCCGGTGAAGGCCGGCACGAGATAGACCGACTGGTTCGGATCGGCCGCCTCCGCCAGCGGCTGCGTCTCGGCGGCCTCGCGGATCATCTTCAGCCCGTCGCGCAGCCACTGAACCACCGCGCCGGCGATGAAGATCGAGCCCTCCAGCGCGTAAGCCGGTTTGCCCTCAAGCTGATAGGCCACCGTGGTGAGCAGCCGGTTCTGCGAGAGAACCGGCGTCGCGCCCGTGTTGAGCAGCGCGAAACAGCCGGTGCCGTAGGTGGATTTCATCATCCCCGGCTCGAAACAGGCCTGCCCCATGGTGGCCGCCTGCTGGTCGCCCGCAGCGCCGAGAATTGGGATCGGCCGCCCGAAGAGATCGGCGCGCGCCATGCCGAAATCCGCCGCGCTGTCGCGCACCTGCGGCAGCATCGCCTCGGGAATGTCCAGCAGGCGCAGCATCTCCGCATCCCAGGCGCCCTCATGGATGTTGTAGAGGAGCGTGCGCGCGGCATTCGTCGCGTCGGTCGCATGCACCGCCCCGCCCGTGAGCCGCCAGATGAGGTAGCTGTCGACGGTGCCGAAGAGGAGCTTGCCTTCGCGCGCCGCGGTCCGCGCACCATCCACCTGGTCGAGGATCCAGGCGAGCTTGGTGCCGGAGAAATAGGGGTCCATCAGCAGCCCGGTGCGCGCGGTGACCATGGGCTCGTGGCCCTCCGCGCGCAGCCGCGCGGCCATCTCCGCGGTGCGCCGGTCCTGCCAGACGATCGCGCGGTGCACCGGCTTGCCGGTCTCGCGCTCCCAGACACAGACGGTCTCGCGCTGGTTGGTGATGCCGATCGCGGCGATCTCGCCCGGCCCGACCCCGGCGCGCTCCAGCGCCTCGCGGCAGACCCCTGCAGTGGTGGACCAGAGATCGGCCTGCTCATGCTCCACCCAGCCCGAGCGCGGGAAATGCTGGGCGAACTCCTCCTGCCCGCTCGCCACGGGCCGCATCGCCTCGTCGAACAGGATCGCCCGGCTCGAGGTCGTGCCCTGGTCGATCGCCAGCACATGATGGGCCATCGGCGCCTCCCCTGCGTCGTGCTTATGGTTATAGCGCGAGGGTGCGGCGGGGCGCGCCCGGCTGTCAACGCGGCCCCGACCTCATCGCTCCCGCAACGCCTCCGGCCGGGCGACCCGGCACGGCTTGGCCCACCGCTCGAGGAACCCGAAGGGTGAGGAGAGCCAGAGATGCATCGGCGCGCGGAGCGCGGCGATTCCGCTTGGGAGGCCCCGTGTTCGGGGGGCGGAGCGCCGGGCTCAGTTCGGCGCCGGCAGCACCGCGCGGGTGATCACCACGCCGAGCACCGCAAAGAGCGCCGAGGCGGCCGTGCCCCAAAAGAGATCGGAGGCCACCATCGTCGGGTGCCAGCCCTTCAGGGTCGCGTAGTTCGTGAGCGCATAGGTGCCGTAGCAGAGAAAGCCGTAGGCCGCGCCGTCGAAGGCCACGCGCATCAGCGGCTTGCCGTTCAGCCCCGCGGCGGAGGCGAAGTACAGGAGCCCCACCACATAGAGCGCATAGAACCCCACCGCGGGCGCTGCGCGGAACTCGTCGAGCAGCAGCTCGTTCACATGCGCCTCGAAGAGCGGGCGCACCCAGAGCTTGATCCACGCCACATCCGCCGCGAGGAACACCACCGCGGTGATGACATAGAGAACGACCTGCTGCATTCCGCACACCCTGTTGCCTGATGCGCGGGAGTTAGGGCGCGGCGCGCGGCTGTCCTGCAGTTCCTTCGCGTCGCTGCACAAAATAAACGCAGGCGGCACCGAAAGGGCACCGCCTGCGTCCGTCGGCTGGCCGGTGGGCGGAAGCGCGCTCCCGCCCCGCCGGGCTTACTGCCAGCTCTTGATCAGCTCGTCATAGTCCACCGTCACCGGCGTCTCGTCCTCGTTCTCGAGCTTGGCCTTCGGCGCACCCGGCTTGGAGAGCCACGCATCGCCCTCCTCATCGTTCAGCTTCGGGCCGATATCGCCCTGCACGCCCGCACGCTCCAGACGCGCCAGCACCTTCTCCTGGGCCTCGCAGAGCGCGTCGAGCGCTTCCTGCGCGGTCTTGGCACCGGAGGAGGCGTCGCCGATGTTCTGCCACCAGAGCTGCGCGAGCTTCGGATAGTCCGGCACATTCGTGCCAGTCGGCGACCAGCGCACGCGCGCCGGCGAGCGGTAGAACTCCACCAGACCGCCGAGCTTGTTGGCGCGCTCCGAGAAGCTCGCATGGTCGATGGTGCTCTCGCGGATGAAGGTCAGGCCCTCATGGCTCTTCTTCAGGTCCACGGTCTTGGAGACGGTGAACTGCGCGTAGAGCCAGGCGGCCTTGGCGCGGTCGACCGGGGTCGACTTCATCAGCGTCCAGGAGCCCGCATCCTGGTAGCCGACCTTCATGCCGTCCTCCCAGTAGGAGCCGTGCGGCGAGGGGGCCATGCGCCATTTCGGCGTGCCGTCCTCGTTCACCACCGGCAGGCCGTCCTTGACCATGTCGGCGGTGAAGGCGGTGTACCAGAACATCTGCTGGGCGATCTGGCCCTGCGCCGGCACCGGCCCGGCCTCGGAGAACACCATGCCCGCGGCGGCCGGCGGGGCATACTGCTGCAGCCAGTCGACGTATTTCTGCACGGCGTAGACCGCGGCCGGCGAGTTCGTGGCCCCGCCGCGCGCGACGCAGGAGCCCACGGGACGCGAGTTCTCGTCCACCCGGATGCCCCACTCGTCCACCGGCAGACCGTTCGGCTCGCCCTTGTCTCCCATGCCGGCCATGGACATCCATGCATCGGTGAAGCGCCAGCCGAGGCTCGGATCCTTCTTGCCGTAATCCATATGGCCGTAGACATCGCCTTCCACGCCCATATGGCTGAGGTCGCGGCCGGTGAAGAACTCGGCGATGTCCTCGTAGGCGGTCCAGTTGTCCGGCACGCCGAGATCGTAGCCGTACTTGGCCTTGAAGTCGGCCTTGTTCTTGTCGTCCGCGAACCAGTCGTAGCGGAACCAGTAGAGGTTGGCGAACTGCTGGTCGGGCAGCTGGTAGAGCTTGCCGTCCGGCCCGGTGGTGAACTGGGTGCCGATGAAATCGTCCACATCGAGCGTCGGCAGGGTCACATCCGCGCCCTCGCCGGCCATCCAGTCGGTGAGGTTGCGCACCTGCTGGTAGCGCCAGTGCGTGCCGATCAGATCGCTGTCGTTGATATAGGCGTCGTAGATGTTCTGGCCGGACTGCATCTGCGTCTGCAGCTTCTCGACCACATCGCCCTCGCCGATCAGATCATGCGTGACGGTGATGCCCGTGAGCGCGGTAAAGGCGGGCGCCAGCACCTTCGACTCGTATTCATGGGTGGTGATGGTTTCGGAGACCACCTTGATCTCCATCCCGCGGAACGGCTCGGCCGCCTGCACGAACCATTCGAGCTCGGCGCGCTGCTCGGCCTCCGAGATCGCCGAGGGCTGGAACTCGCCGAGCAGCCGGTCGATCGCGCCGGCCTCCTGTGCCGAGGCCGCGCCCGCCATCAGAACCGCGGCCAGCGCGGTGGTGAGGGCCAATCCAAGTCTCATCCCGATCTTCCTCCAGGTTTTCTCGTTGAGGCTGGGCGGCCGGCGGCCGCCCGGGTGGATGTCAGACGAAGCGGAAGACAGCCGCCGCGTAGACAAGGCTGAGCGCGAGCGCGCCCCAGAGGGGCGGCCCGGCGAAGGCGAGCCAGGCCAGATTGATGAAGGCCGAGCCCAGAAGCGAGACGAAGAGCCGGTCGCCCGGCGTGGTGGCGAAGCGCAGGATGCCGACCCGCGGCGTCTCCGGCCGGTAGGCGCCCCACAGGATCATCGCGGCCAGGAGGCAGGCGACCACGAGGAAGAACGCCGCGGTCGCCCAGGTCCAGGCCATCCACGAGAGGTCCATGGGCTCAGTCCTTTCCTTCGGCGATCCCGAGACGGATCTTGTTCTGCTGCGAGAGCGCGGCGAGGACGCCGATCAGGTGGTCGAGCGTGTGCCAGGCGATCTCGCCCCTGATATGCGCGAACCCGGCGAGGTCGCGGCGGATATCGCCCACATCGTCGGCGAGATCGCCGGTCATCGGCTCCGGGAGGCGGGAGAGGTCCCAGGCCTCCACGGTGTCGAGCATCCAGTAGCCGCCGTCGGCGGGCTCGAGGCCCTCGGCACCGGCGGCCTCGAGCGCATCGAAAGCCGCGTTCGCCCATGCCCGGATCTCGTTCATCGGCACCATCAGCCCGCTCCTTGCGCGACGCGCACGAGGTAGACGGAGGCGGGGATCGCGAGTGCTGTGCCGAGCAGGAGCCGGCGGCTCGCGGAGAGGCGCGGGCGCAGGATCGCCCAGAAGGCCCCGACGAGCGCGAAGAGGACGACTGCGGGCGCAGCCAGGATCACGCCCACC
>JBCBWF010000531.1:0-3007 GCA_039817245.1 Pseudomonadota bacterium
GCGCGCTATGCGCCGGACCAGTTCGAGGCCTTCGCCCCCGCCACCGTCGGGCCCGCGCATCTGGTGGCCGCCGGCGGGATCGGCGGCATCGTCGTCGCCGCCCACAGCGCGACCCGGCCGCCCACCGAGATCACCGTGCTCGGCGCGGTGTGCCGCGAGACGGGCGCGCGCATCCGGCTCGCCGACTACGCCGTGACCGCCGAGCCCCTCGCCGAGAGCCCGAGCCTGCCGGTGATCGCGGTCTGCGGCACGGCGATGAACGCCGGCAAGACCACGACCGTTGCTGCCCTTGTCCGCGGCTGCGCGCTCGCCGGCCAGAAGGTGGCGGCCATCAAGATCACCGGCACCGGCGCCGGGGGCGATCTCTGGTCCTTCCACGATGCCGGCGCCCATCTCGTGCGCGACTTCACCGACGCCGGCTTCGCCACGACCTATCGCGAGCCGGTGGAGCGCATCCTCGAGGGCGCGCGCCGCATGGTCGCCGAGGCCGTCGCGGCCGGTGCCGATGTCATCCTCCTCGAGGTCGCGGACGGGCTGCACCAGCGCGAGACCGCCGAGCTGATGCGCTCGGAGCGGCTCTGTGCGCTCGTCTCCGGCGTCGTCTTCGCCGCGAGCGATGCGATGGGGGCCGAGGCCGGTGCGGAATGGCTGCGCGCGGCGGGCCACCGCGTGCTGGCCCTCTCCGGCAGAATGACCGCCTCGCCCCTCGCCCTGCGCGAGGCGGAGCTGGCAACCGGCCTGCCGGTGCTCACGGCGGAGGCGCTCTCCACGCCCGAGACCGCCCGGGTCCTGGCCCTGGCGGACGAGAGCCTCGCCCTCTCGGCTGCGGCATGAGCCTGCACGATCGCAGGCTCGCCCGCAGCGGCGGCGGCGGCGCGGGGGCCGGCCTGCTCGGCCCCGGCATCGCGCGCGCGGTCTGGATCCTCCAGCGCCGGAGCGCGGGCCGGGACCCGCTCGCGAACCCCAACACCGCGCGGCTGGCCGAGAGCCTGCTCGCGCGCGGGATCCCGGCCGCCCCGGTCGACCCGGAACGGGTCGACCAGACCCGCGGCCCCGCCGCCCTGCGCATCGCGGGGCGGCCGGTCGCGCCGCCCCGCGCCATCATCGGCCGCTCGGGCGCCAACACCGGCGCCCGGGCCCGCGCGCTCAGCGCGATGCTCGAGGCCACCGGCACGCTCGCCTTCCCCAGCGCCCGGGCGCTTGCCGTGGCGGGGGACAAGCTCGCGACCGGGCGGCTCCTGGCGGCGTCCGGCCTGCCGAGCCCGGATTTCGCGGAGATCGGCCCCGGCACCGATGCGCACGCCCTCGGCGCGCAACTCGGCTGGCCGCTTGTCGTCAAGGCCGCGCGTGGCTCGAAGGGGCGCGCGGTGCGGCTGGTGGACGGGCCCGCCGCGCTCGCCGCCGCCATGGCGGCGCTGCTGGGGCAGGGCCCGCTCCTCGCCCAGCGCTTCCTCGCCGAGAGCCGCGGCCGCGACATCCGGGTGATGGTGGTGGGCGGCACCGCCATCGGGGCGATGGCGCGCGAGGTGCCGCGCGAGGTCCGGGGCCCCGATCCCTACCGCGCCAACATCGCCGCAGGCGCGCGTGGCCGGGCGATCGCGCTCGCGCCCGCGATCGCCCGGCTCGCCGAGGAAGCCGCCCGCGCCGCAGCACTCGACATCGCGGGCGTCGACCTCCTGCATGCCGGATCCGGCTTTGCCGTCTGCGAGCTGAACGCCGCGCCGGGCTTCGCCGCGTTCGAGGCGGTGACCGGGATCGATGTCGCCGGCGCGATCGCCGGGCACATCGCCACCCGGCTCGCCGCGCGCCGGGAGGGGGCCGAGCCATGCTGATGCAGCCCATCGCGTCCCGACCGGGCGACACGCCCGCCCCGGCGCGGGCCGAAACCCCGGCCCGGCGCCCCGCGCAGCCCTTTCCCCGGATCCTGTCCGGCGCGCGGCGATGGCTCTTCGCCCGCCTGCTCGCGAACGGCGCCTGCCAGGCCGCCGGCACCCTCGCGCTGCCCCTGCTGCTCGGCGCATCGAGCGGCCTCGGCGCGCTCGAGACAGCCGGCGGGCTCGCCGTGCTCGCGGGGGGCCTCGTGGCCTTGCGCGTGCAGGAGCTGCGCGACGCCGAGCGGCTCGGGCTCGACTATGTCTCGGAGATCCGCCTCAGGCTCTTCGACGGCCTCGCCGAGGGCCGCGGCACCGCGCATGGCATCGCCATGACCCGGCTGATGAACGACCTCTCGGCGCTCCGCCAATGGGTGGGGCTCGGCCTCGCGCGCAGTCTCAGCGCCGCGCTGGCCTTCGCCGGATGCGCCGGGGCGGCCGCGCTCATGTCTGAAGCGCATCTCGCCCTGATCCTCGGCCCGGCGCTCCTGGTGCTCACGGCCGGCACCGCGATCCTGCTGCCGCTCGCCGCGCGTGTCCGCGAGGTCCGGCGCCGCCGGGGCCGGCTCGCCCGCCTCCTCGGCGAGGGCCTGCTGGCGCTGCCCGCCGCGCAAGGGCCGGCCGAGACCCGCGCCATCCGGCGCCGCGTCGCGCGCGCCTCCGCCAGGCTCACCGACGCGCTCCTGGCCCGCATCCGCTCCGCATCGCTCCTCCGGGTGCTGCCCGAAGCGGTCCTGCCGCTCGCGCTGATCGGCGCGGTCGCCACCGGGTTCGAGGCGGGGGGCAATCAGCTCGGCATCATCCTGCTCGCAGGGCTCGCGGCCGGCCCGCTCACGCAGCTCCTGCGCGCCGCCGAGTACCGCATCGCCTTCACCGTCGCCCGGACGCGCCTCTCCCCGGCCCTCGGCGGCGCGGATCCGCAACCCGGCCCCGCGACCAGCCCCGCCTGACGGCGCGCCCGGCCCAAACCCGGCCCAAACCCGGCCAAGGCGCCGCGATCACCGGTTGCTCGAAAGGCTCTCCGCGATCCGCATCTTCTGCAGCGTCCAGGTGGGGTAGTCCGCGCTCAGCATGTTCTCCGGCCGGAACTCCGGCTCGCGCATGCGGATGGCCGAGAGCTGGCGGTCGGCATCCAC
>JBCBWF010000039.1:0-22143 GCA_039817245.1 Pseudomonadota bacterium
ATCGGCCTGCCGCCCCTTTCGGAGACCGCGTTGGCGGAGATCTATTTCGAGGCGCCCTACAACCTGAACCGCCAGATCGCCGATTTCGCAGCGCTCACGCAGCAGCTGCTCGACCGTCCCCTCGGCGAGGTGGACTTCTATGTGCTCGACGAGCTGACGGGCCTCGCGCAATACGACCTGCCCATGGCGCTGGCCGCGGCGGCGGAGGCGCATGAGGACGGCACGCTTTCGGCGATCGAGCGCATGGAGATGGCGCAGAAGATGCTCCTCGCGGTCTCGATCATCACGCTGCTCGGCGTGACGCTCGGCATCTTCGCACCGATGGTGCGCCGGGTGGAGGCGACCACCGAGGAGATGGAGGGGGCAAACAAGGCGCTGGAGCACACCGCGCTCCACGATGCGCTGACAGGCCTGCCCAACCGGCGCTACCTCACCGAGCAGCTCGAGCGCATGCTCGCCAATGCCCGGCGCAACGGCCATGTGGTCGGCCTCCTGCATGTCGATCTCGACAAGTTCAAGGATGTGAACGACACGCTCGGCCATGCCGCCGGCGACACGGTGCTCTGCGCAGCGGCGCGGGTGATGCTCACGGCGGTGCGCTCGGGCGATTTCGTGGCCCGCGTGGGCGGCGACGAGTTCATCATCGTGTCGCCGATGGTCAGCTCGGCGGAAGGGCTCGGCGTGCTCGCCGAGCGGTTGATCGAGCGCATCATGGTCCCGATCCCCTATGAGGGGCATATGTGCGAGATCGGCACCTCGATCGGCATAGCACTCGCCCATCCCGACCACGCGCTGACCGGCGAGCGGCTCATCATGAACGCCGATGTCGCGCTCTACGAGGCGAAGAATCAGGGCCGGGGCTGCTACCGGGTCTATGTGCCGCCCGTGGACGCCGCCGTGCTGGAGGCCGAAGCGGATGCAGAGGCCGATGCAGAGCCCGCGCCCGCCATGCTCAAGGTCGTCGGCTCCTGAGCCGCCCCCTTGCCGGCGCTAGGATGCGCCGGCGGGCTCCACCGGCGGGTCGGTGATCCGCCGGTAACGCGTGGACATCTGGTAGTCCTTCTGCGGACCCTGCACTTCCCAGAGGCTGGTCCACATTTCCGGCGAGAAGTCGTAGCTCACGCGGTAGCGATCCTGCCCGCAGAGATGCTCGGCGACCGGATCGTTCGCCGGAAAGGCGTGAAACGGGCGCCCGTCGGTATAGCGCACCTCCACTTCGCCGGGGCGCGGAAAGCGCCAGAGCGACCCGCGCTCGGCATGGTAGTCATGCCCGCGAAAGCGCAGCACCCCGGTCTCGCGACAGGCGAGGCCGAGACTGTCCGGGTCGAACCGCGCCTCGCCCCAGAACTCCCCGATCACGCCCTCGCTGACATTCTCGATGATCCGCATCATCTGCCAGCGGCCGCGGAAATAGCGTTCGGTTGCTTCGTCCATGGCGCGTCTGCTAGCTGAGCCGCGCTGGGTCAGCAACCGCCGCGCCGCATCGAAGGAGCCCCCCATGATCCCACGCTACAGCCGGCCCGAGATGGCCGCGATCTGGGAGCCTGCGACGAAGTTCCGGATCTGGTTCGAGATCGAGGCCCATGCGGCCGATGCGCAGGCCGAACTCGGCGTGATCCCGAAGGAGGCCGCCGAGGCGGTCTGGCGCGCGCGCGACGTGGAGTTCGACATCGCCCGGATCGACGCCATCGAGCGGGAGGTGAAACACGATGTCATCGCCTTCCTGACCCATCTGGCCGAGCATGTGGGAGAGGAGGCGCGCTTCGTCCACCAGGGCATGACCTCCTCGGATGTGCTCGACACCTGCTTCAACGTGCAGCTCGTGCGCGCGGCCGACCTCCTGCTCGGCGATATCGACGCGCTTCTGGCAGCGCTGCGCACGCGCGCCTTCGAGCACAAGGACACGGTCTGCATCGGCCGCAGCCACGGCATCCATGCCGAGCCCGTGACCTTCGGGCTGAAGCTCGCGAGCTTTTATGCGGAGATGCAGCGCGCGAGCCTGCGCCTGCAGGCGGCCCGTACGGAGGTGGCGACCTGCGCGATCTCCGGCGCTGTCGGCACCTTCGCCAATATCGACCCGGCCGTGGAGGCGCATGTGGCGCGCGAGATGGGGCTCGAGCCCGAGCCCGTCTCCACCCAGGTGATCCCGCGCGACCGCCACGCGATGTTCTTCGCCACGCTCGGCGTGATCGCGAGCTCGATCGAGCGCATCGCCACAGAGATCCGCCATCTGCAGCGCACCGAGGTGCTGGAGGCAGAGGAATACTTCTCGCCCGGCCAGAAGGGCTCCTCGGCGATGCCCCACAAGCGCAACCCGGTGCTCACGGAGAACCTCACCGGCCTCGCGCGGATGGTCCGCGCCTATGCGCTGCCGGCGATGGAGAACGTCGCCCTCTGGCATGAGCGCGATATCAGCCACTCCTCGGTCGAGCGGATGATCGGGCCGGACGCGACGGTGACGCTCGATTTCGCGCTGGCGCGGCTCACCGGCGTGATCGAGCGCCTGGTCGTCTATCCCGGGCGCATGGCCGAGAACCTCGCGCGCACCCACGGCCTCGTGCATTCCCAGCGGGTGCTTCTGGCGCTGACCCAGGCGGGGCTGAGCCGCGAGGACGCCTACCGGCTCGTGCAGCGCAACGCCATGAAGGTGTGGGAGGAAGGCCGGGACTTTCTGGCCGAGCTCTCGGCGGATCCGGAGGTCACCGCGGCGCTGGCCCCGGAGGCGCTGGCCGGGCATTTCGACCTCGCCTACCACACCCGACACGTGGACACGATCTTCGAGCGTGTCTTCGGTGCGGCCGAGTAGGTGCGTTCACGCGCCCGTGCCACCGGCGCTCGCGGAGCGCGAATGCGCACAGTCCCGGCTTGAGGGCGCGCCGATTTCCCTTACCTTCTGCCTGAAACCTTGGAGGTCGATATGATCACGCGTCGTGCCATCATTGCCGCTCTCGCGCTCAGCCCGGTCACGCTCCATGCCGGCGAGATCACGGCGCATGACTTCGCCTTCCCCGGGATCGACGGGGGCCTCGTGCGGCTCGCGGACTATGCGGGCAAGCCCGTGCTGGTGGTCAACACCGCCTCGCGCTGCGGCTACACCTACCAGTACGACGCGCTGCAGGCGCTCTACGACCGCTACCGCGAAGCGGGCCTCGTGGTGGTCGGCGTGCCGTCCGACGATTTCGGCGGCCAGGAACTCGCCACCGAGGCGGAGGTGAAGCAGTTCTGCGAAGTGAACTTCGCCATCGACTTCCCCATGACCGGGATCACCCCGGTGCGGGGCACCGGGGCGCACCCGTTCTACGCCTGGGCCCGGCAGGCGCTCGGCGAAAACGAAGCCCCGCGCTGGAACTTCCACAAATACCTCGTGGGGCCGGACGGCACGCTCGTCGCCGCCTTCTCCACCCGGATCGAGCCCACCAGCGAGACCGTCACCGGCGCCGTCGAGACCCTGCTCGGCGCCAGCTGAGCGGCCTGCCCCGCGCCGCCACGCCGGGCCCGAGGGACCAGCAAGCCGGCCAAGGGCGGCTCGCGCTCTGCGGCACGCGGAGCGCGAGCGCAAGCACCGATCGCGGCGGCGCCGCGATGCCGCTTGCCTCGCCCCGGACCACGGAGCCTTCGGTCAGGGGAGCGCGCGGCGCAGCGCGTCGGCGGCGCGCCGAATATCGGCCCGGTCATCCGCGCTCTTGCGGTCGAGATTGCGCATCTGCATCGCCATGCGCCGGTTCGCCCGGAACCGCCCCTCATGGCGGTCGAGAAAATCCCAGTAGAGCGTCGTGAACGGGCAGGCCCGCGGCCCCACGGCCAGCTTCGGATCGAAGCGGCAGCGCCGGCAGCAGTCGGACATCCGCGAGATATAGGCCCCCGACGCGGCATAGGGCTTCGTGCCCACGATCCCGCCATCGGCATGCTGCGACATCCCCAGCGTGTTCGGCAGCGACACCCAGTCCACGCTGTCGAGATACATCCCCATATGCCAGTCATGGAACCGGTAGGGATGCGCGCCCCAGAGCATCGCGAAGAGCCCCGCCACCATCAGCCGCTGGATGTGATGCGCATAGGCCTCCTCCACGAGCTGGCCCATGGTATCGGCGAGGCAGGCCATCTCCGTCTCGCCGGTCCAGAAGAGATCGGGCAGATCCGCCGTCGCCCCCAGCCCGTTCATCGCCGCATAGCCCGGCATCTCCGCGAAGTAGACGCCCCGCACAAATTCGCGCCAGCCAAGGATCTGGCGCACGAACCCTTCCACCGCGTTGAGCGGTGCGGCCCCAGCCTCATAGGCCGCGATCGCCGCCTGACAGACCTCCCGCGGATCGAGGAGCTTGAGGTTGAGCGCCGCCGAGAGCCGTGCGTGATAAAGCGTCGAGTGCCCGGTCGCGACCGCGTCCTGATAGTCCCCGAACCGCGGCAGACGGTGCTCGATAAAATGGGCGAGATGCGCGAGGGCGGCGCGTCGGGTCACCGGTTCGGCAAAGCCCGCGGTGCTGCCGGGCGCCGCCGGGAAGTCCCGCTCGACCATGCGCATCACCGCCTCGGTGATGCTGTCCGGCGCCGAATTGGGCCGGCCGGGCGTGGCCCCGGGGCCGCCCTTGCCGAAGCTCTTGCGGTTCTCCTTGTCGAGGTTCCAGACCCCGCCGACGGGGTCGTCGCCCTCCATCAACCAGCCGGTCTTGCGGCGCATCCGGCGGTAGAAGTCCTCGAGAATGAAGCGCTTGCGGCCCTCGCGCCAGCCTGCGAACTCCGCGGGGCTCGAGAGGAAATGCGTGTCCTCATGCACGACGAGGCCCGGAAAGCGCGCCTTCAGCGCCGTCTCCACGCGCCAGTCGCCGGGGCGGGTGACATGCACCTCCTCGGCCGCCACGCGCGCGGCGCCCTCGGCCAGCGACCCGGCGGGCTCGGAGCCGTCGAGCGCGTGGTAGCGCACCGTGAAGCCCTTCTCGCGCAGCGCCTCGGCAAAGTGGCGCATGGCGGCGAAGAAGAGGACGAGGCGCTTCTTGTGCTGGGGCACATAGGCCGCCTCCTCGCGCGCCTCGGTCATCACCACCACATCGCGCGCAGGATCCGCGGCGGCGAGCACCGCGGCGTCGATATCGAGCTGGTCGCCGAGGACGAGGATCGCGCGGCGGGCCGGGGGCGCGCCGCTCATGCGGGCTTCTTGGCCGCGCGGCGGCACCGCTCGGAGCAGTAGCGCACCTCGTCCCAGACCTTCTCCCACTTCTTGCGCCACGCGAACGGGCGGTCGCAGACGGGGCAGATCTTGGACGGAAGATCCGCCTTCTTGCGGGTCTTGGGCATGGGCGGAGCGTTCAGGAGAGGCAGGGGGAGGCGGCGCGGGCGCGGGCGACCTCGTCGAAGGTGCCCGCATGGCTCTCCTCGCCGCCCTCGGCACGCGCGAAACGCACCAGAACCGAGGCGCCGGCGATCTCGGCGCCGGAGACGCGGGTGCCGCCGCCGGCCGAGACCCGGTCGTCGAGATCGATGGTGAAGGCATAGGCCGCGCCGGCGGGGAAGGCCTCGAAGGCGAGGCTCAACCGTTCGTCCCCGTCCGCCACCTCGGGCGCAGCGGCGAGGCGCACATCGGCGCCAGCGCGCGAGACGAAAGGTTGGGCGACATTGATGCCTGCCCCGCCGGGCACCGTGTCGAAGACGAGCCGGCCGGCGGAGCCCGGCAGCGCGATCTCCACACCGGCGATGGCCCAGCCGCGCGGGCTGACATTCTCGATCAGAAACCGGTCCACGGGCGCGCCTTCGGCGACGTGCACGATGGCGGTGGGCCCGCAGATGGGCTCGGCCGGCGAGGTTGCCACATGGGCGAGGAGCAGGGCTGCAAGCATCGTCATATCCGACAGTTAGAGCCGAGCGGCGCTTCGGCGAGGGCGGAGGCCGGCTCAGAAATCGAAGCTCTGCTGCGGGTCGGCCTTGGGCGGGTGCTCGATGCGCGGGCGGCGGCGCGAGGCGTGTTTCTTCAGGATCCGCTCCTTGCCCGCCTCGAAGCCAGCCTCGCGTCTGCGGGCATAGACGCGCTCCTTGGCGCTGCGCGCGGCCTTCACGGGATCGACGATGCGCGCCGGATAATCCGCCCCGATGCGGCAGCCGGCGGCCTGCTGCTCGGCGGCGGTCATGGTCCAGGGCTCGTGCAGCCGCGCATCGGGCACATGGCCAAGCTCCGGCAGCCAGCGGCGGAGAAACACCCCGTCGGGGTCGTGATCCTTCGACTGCTTCACCGGGTTGTAGATCCGGATCGTGTTGATGCCGGTGGTGCCGGACTGCATCTGCGCCTGCGACCAGTGGATGCCGGGCTCGAAATCCGTGAAGTATCGCGCCAGCACCGGGCCGAAGCGGCGCCAGTCGAGCCAGAGATGGTAGGCCGCGCAGGAGGTGACCATCGCGCGCATGCGGAAATTGAGCCAGCCGGTGGCGCAGAGGGCGCGCATGCAGGCATCGAGCATCGGCAGCCCCGTGGTGCCGGTGGCCCAGGCCTGCAGGCGGGCTTCGTCGTGATCCGCTTCGCGCAGGCCCTCATAGACCGGGTGCATGCAGCGATGCTCGATCGCCGGCTCGTCCTCCAGCTTCTGCTTGAAGTGGCAGCGCCAGTGGAGCCGGCCGACGAAGCTGTCGATCGATTGGCGGAAGGCGCGGCTCTCATGGTAGCGCCGCGCGGCGACGGCCTCCTGATAGACCTCGCGCACCGAGAGCGTGCCCCAGGCGAGATGGGGCGAGAGCCGCGAGCAGGCGTCATAGGCGGTGACGGGAGAGGACATCGCGCGGCGGTAATGCTCGCCGCGGCGGGTGAGGAAGCTCTCGAGGAGGGCGCGGCCGGCCTCCGGCGTCGCGGCGACGGCCTCGGCGGGGTCCGGAGCGAGGCCCAGGGCGGCGGCGTCCGGAATAGCGCCGGGCTCGAGGCCGTGGCGGGCGAGACCGCGGGGGGCGGGCACGGCGGCGCGGAGCATCTCGCGGTCCCACCGCTCCGCCCAGCCATCGCGCGAGGCCAGGCGGCGGATCACGCCGCCGCACTGAAACTCGCGCCAGGGGATGGCGTGGCTGCGCGCCCAGTCGGCCACTGCGAGGTCCCGCGCGAAGGTCGCCGCCTCACCGGTCTCCTCGTGGCTCCAGAGCCCGGCGATGGGGCGCTGGCCGCGCAGCGCCTCAAACACCGCGACCGCCTCGCCCTCGCGAACCGCGAGCGGCGCGCCGAGATCGGCGAGTTCCTCGCGCAGCGCCGCGAGCGCGCCGGCGACGAAGCGCCACTGGCGCAGCGAGGCGACCGGCGCCTGCCACACCGCGGGCTCGGCGATGTAGAGGGGCAGAAGCGCGGCCCCCGCGGCGCGGGGCCCGTGGGGGGGCCCCGCCCCGGGGGCGGTGTGGGAAGCCCCCACGGGGCGCGTTGTCGAACGCGCGCAGGTCGCGCTTGAACCAGACGATATGGAGCGGCGGCTCGGTCATGGCCCATGGGTTTGGGGCGGATGGCGGGCATTTCAACGCCGCCACCGCCCGCGCGCCTGCGGCCTAGCGCGCAGCCCCGCCCGGGGCCGCGGGACGGATCAGTCGCCGGCCTCGGTCATGACCTGATCGCGGGCCATGCCGAGGAACTCCGCCATCTTGGCGCGCAGCTCTTCCTCGCTGACCGCGGTCGCGCGCGCCTTGAAGTCGCCCATCACCTTGCGCACCACATCCTCGTGGCCGGCCTCCTCGAAATCGGCCTTCACCACCTCCTTGGCATAGGCCTCGGCCTCCTCGCCGGTGATGCCCATCTTCTCCGCCGCCCAGAGGCCGAGCAGGCGGTTGCGCCGCGCCTCGGCCTTGAAGGTCATCTCGGCATCGTGGGCGTATTTGTTCTCGAAGGCTTTCTCGCGGTCGTCGAAGGTGGTCATGGTTTTCTCCCCTAGAGGCCCGGTGCGCGAAACCGCCTGTTCCGGCCGCGGCTTACCGACTGATATAGGCTCCGCTCCCGGCGCCGGGCAATGGCCTCGGTCAATCCCGCCGTCCGGCCCGCCGGGGACCCTTGTGGCACAGTGCCGCGATGCCTATACACCGCCAATGCCGCCGGGCGCCGCCCGCGCGGCCCCTTACCCGTTTCGCGACGCGGAACCCGACCCACTGGAGAGAACCATGGCGCGCCGCCGACTGGTTTACGAAGGCAAGGCGAAGATCCTGTATGAGGGCCCCGAGCCCGGCACGCTCATCCAGTACTTCAAGGACGACGCGACCGCCTTCAACGCCGAGAAGCACGAGGTGGTGGACGGCAAGGGCGTGCTGAACAACCGGATCTCCGAGCATATCATGGCGGCACTCACCGGGATCGGCGTGCCCAACCACTTCATCCGCCGCATCAACATGCGCGAACAGCTGATCCGCGCCTGCGAGATCATCCCCCTCGAAGTGGTCGTGCGCAACGTCGCGGCCGGCTCCATGTCCAAGCGCCTCGGCATCGAGGAGGGCACCGCCCTGCCCCGCCCGATCATCGAGTTCTACTACAAGGACGACAAGCTCGGCGACCCGATCGTGAGCGAGGAGCACATCATCGCGTTCAACTGGGCCGCCCAGCAGGATATCGACGACATCATCGCGCTGGCGCTGAGGGTGAACGACTTCCTCTCGGGGCTGTTCCTCGGGGTCGGCATCAAGCTCGTGGACTTCAAGATCGAAACCGGCCGGATCTGGGAGGGGGATTTCCAGCGCATCATCGTGGCCGACGAGATCAGCCCGGACAGCTGCCGGCTCTGGGACGCCAAGACCGGCGAGAAGCTGGACAAGGACGTGTTCCGCCGCGATCTCGGCTCGCTGACGGACGCCTACACGGAGGTGGCGCGCCGCCTCGGGATCCTGCCGGAGAACGGCCAGCGCGGGAAGGGCCCGAAGCTCGTACACTGACGGATCAGGCCGGGGCGGAAAGCGGCATGGAGGCGGTTCTCGCGCTGATCGGCCGGCCGGCGGCCACGGGGCTCTGCCTCGCCGCGGCCGCACTCGCGCTCGCCTGGCCGGCGCTCACCTGGCGCGCACGCGGGCGCTGGCGGCGGGTCGAGGCGCGGGTGACGGTCGTCGCCCAGCGTCGCAGCCTCGCCGGCACCACCTGGCCCGTCGGCATCGCCTACGAGGCCGATGGCCCGCGCGAGGCCGTGGTCCAGGTCGATCTCGTCCGCCAGCCGCTCTCGCCCGGCGACAGGCTGGCAGTGCTCTGCGACCCCGCCGCGCCGGACCGCGTGGCGATGACCCGCTGGCAGGGCGCCTCCACGCCGCTGATGACCGCGGGCCTCCTGGTCATGGCCGCCCTCGTTCTCACCCGGCCCCTCTGACGCCCCCCACGCCGCAGACCACGCCTGACAAGGGCCGGAAAAACCCGCCGACGACGGGTGGGCGGGTGGGGGCGGCGGCGGGTTTTTCCGGCCCGGCGCCAGCCCGAGGCGCCGCCGCGGGGCCGCGCGCGCAGCCGTGAACGCCCGTTCCCCGCTCCGGCCCGCTGCCGGCCTCGCAATACGCGCCCGCGCGCCTAACTCAGGCTGGTCAGACGGGGGAGCCGATGGAACTGCAGCGCAAGATCATGGCCTATTGCGAGCGGATGTCGGAGGCCTTCTGGGCCGAGCCGCTCAATGCCATCACCAATATCGCCTTCCTGGTCGGCGCGATCGCCGCTTTCCTCTATGCCCGCCGCGCAGACCGGCTCGACGGCCCGGTGCTCTTTCTCTGTCTCAACGCCTTCGTGGTCGGCATCGGCTCCTTCCTGTTCCACACCTTCGCCACCCGCTGGGCCGCGATCGCGGACACCACGCCGATCATGATCTTCATCCTCGCCTACTTCACCATCGCCATGAACCGCTATGCCGGGCTCAACTGGGGCCGCGCGGCGCTCGCGATGCTGGGCTTTCTGGTGGCGATGATCGCGGTCTCCTGGGTGCTGAACATCCTGCTGCGCGACATCATCGGCGGCTCGGTCAGCTACGGGCCGGCCCTGCTGGCGCTCCTTGCCATCGGCACCTGGCTCGCGTCGCGCGGACACGGCGCCGGCGTGCCGCTGATGCTGGGCGCCGCGCTCTTCACGGTCTCGCTCTCCTTCCGGGCCGCCGACCAGCCCTTCTGCTCGGCCTGGAGCTACGGCACGCATTTCGGCTGGCATCTGCTGAACGGCCTGCTCCTCTGGTGGCTGATCATGACGCTCATCCGCCATGGCCGCCCGCCGGAGCCCGCCTCCCGCACCGCGCCCGCCTGATCGTGAGCCCCGAGACGCGCAAGGCCCGGCGACACGCTGCGCCGGGCCCGGATCGCATCGGCGACGGCGGCCTCAGAAGAGGTCGACGTCGAAGAGCATCACGCTCTCGCCCTCTTCCACTTTCCAGTTCTCGCCCTCTTCCACCTTCCAGCTCTCGCCTTCCTCGACCTTCCAGCCGTTCTTGCCGGCATCGCTCAGCCCGTAGGCCGTGCCCGTGTCGACGTCGAAGAGGAACGCATCCCGGTCCTTCGCGCTCTGGATGACGATCCAGCCATCCCCGTCGAGATCGGCCTTCGCAAAGCTGCGTTCGCCCCGATAGGGCGTGGAGGCATCGATCTGGTTGAACTCAATAAAGGTGACATAGATTTCCTCGAACATTTAGTGAACCTCGACTTCTTTGATAAAGCTGGAAGCGGTCTTGGTCATTTTCGTCGTTCCCTCTGTCTGAACTTCCGGCGGTGGGTGTACCGCCCTTGCAAGACCAAATTGACCGAGTTCGCTCACGCGCGATGTGAGCCGCATTACATGAGCGAAATTTGTTTGTTCGCGGCCGCTCCCTGTCACTTCGCGCAACACTTGGCGTCCGCCGACGCGCCGCCGCTGCCCGCCCGGGTTGCGGTGCGGGCGGTGCGGAGCTACCAAAGCCCGAAGTGCATCCGGCCGGAGCCCGAGCCCATGAAAGCGCGCGTCACCGTCACCCTGAAACCCGGCGTGCTCGACCCGCAGGGCGAGGCGATCCGCCACGCGCTCGGCAGCCTCGGTTTCGCCGGCGTCGAGGGCGTGCGACAGGGCAAGGTCATCGAGCTCGACCTCGCCGAGAGCGACCCCGCCCGCGCCGAGGCCGAGGCGGCCCGCATGGCCGAAACCCTCCTCGCCAACCTCGTCATCGAGAACTACCGCGTGGAGATCGTGTGAGCGCCATGAGGACCGCGGTTATCGTCTTTCCCGGCTCGAACTGCGATCGCGACATGATGGTGGCGCTCGGGCAGGCGACCGGCCGGCCGGCGGAGGCGGTGTGGCACAAGGACACCGCGCTGCCGGCGGGGCTCGATCTCGTGGCGCTGCCCGGCGGCTTCTCCTTCGGGGACTACCTGCGCTGCGGCGCGATCGCGGCCCATGCGCCCATCATGGCGGCAGTGCGCGATTTCGCGGCGAAGGGCGGGCTCGTGCTTGGCATCTGCAATGGCTGGCAGGTGCTGATCGAGGCGGGGCTGTTGCCCGGTGCGCTGATGCGCAATGCGGGCCTGCGCTTTGTGTGCCGCGACGTGCATCTTGCAGCCCAGACCCGCGCGAGCCCCTTCACCGCGGGCATCGAGCAGGGTCGGATCCTGCGCGTGCCCGTCGCCCACCACGACGGCTGCTTCGTGGCCGATGAGGCGACCCGCGCGCGGCTGGCCGGCGACGACCGGATCGCCTTTCGCTATGTGGGCCCCGATGGCAGCGCCGATCCTGCCACCAACCCCAACGGCTCGCTGGACGGCATCGCCGGCGTGCTCTCCGAGAACCGCCGCGTGCTCGGCATGATGCCCCATCCCGAGCGCCTCGCCGATCCTGCCCTCGGCGGCGCGGACGGCCGCCTGATCCTCGACAGCCTCGTCACCGCCATGGAGACCCAAGCCTGATGCGCTTCCAGTTCCCCTCCCGGCTTCCGGCCCTGCTGCGCGCCCTGCCGCTCGTCCTCGCGCTCGGCGCCTGTTCGACGGACGAGCCGCTCTACGATGTGAACATCATCCCGCCGGGCCCGCCGCCCTATCCGCTGGCCGAGGGCCCGGAGATGACGCTGGAGCTCAGCCGCAACACCGCCGAGGCGCGGCCCTTCATCGAGGAGCTCGGCGCGCGCTGCTGGCTCGACGGGGTGCTGAGTGCCGCGAACATGGTGGTGGACCGCCAGAGCGGGCGCATTGTCTTCGCCGGCGAGAGCGAGGACCTGCTGGTGGTGGACTTCCTGCCGACGGCCGAGCCCGCCGCGCTGGCGCGCATGCGCCTCTCGGGCCCCACGATCGGCGACGACGAGAAGACCACCGAGCTTCTCTCGCATCTCACTAAGGCCGAGCGCACGGGCGAGATCGACTGCCCCCCGCTCGAGACCTGAGCGCCGCCCGCGCCAGGAGGGGAGCCTGCGATGAGCGAGACCGCGCCGCCGCCCAACCGGCCGGCCGAGCCCGAGGTCGATGCCGCCCTGGCGGCCGAGCATGGGCTTAAGCCGGACGAGTATCAGCGCATTCTCGACCTTCTCGGCCGGGTGCCGAGCTTCACCGAGCTCGGCATCTTCTCGGCGATGTGGAACGAGCATTGCTCCTACAAGTCCTCGAAGCGGTGGCTGCGCACGCTGCCGACGGAAGGGCCCCAGGTGATCCAGGGGCCCGGCGAGAACGCGGGTGTGGTGGATATCGGCGACGGGCTGGCGGTGGTCTTCAAGATGGAGAGCCACAACCATCCGAGCTTCATCGAGCCCTATCAGGGCGCGGCGACCGGGGTGGGCGGCATCCTGCGCGATGTGTTCACCATGGGTGCGCGGCCGATCGCGGCGCTGAACGCGCTCTCCTTCGGCGCGCCGGATCATCCGCGCACCCGCGCCCTCCTGTCGGGCGTGGTGGCGGGGATCGGCGGCTACGGCAACGCCTTCGGAGTGCCGACGGTGGGCGGCGAGCTGCGCTTTCATCCCGCCTATAACGGCAACTGCCTGGTGAACGCCTTTGCCGCAGGGCTGGCGGAGGCGGACAAGATCTTCTACTCGGCCGCCTCGGGCGTGGGCATGCCCGTGGTCTATCTCGGCGCGAAGACGGGGCGAGACGGGGTGGGCGGGGCGACCATGGCCTCGGCCGAGTTCGGCGAGGACGCCGAGGAGAAGCGGCCCACCGTGCAGGTGGGCGATCCCTTCACCGAGAAGCGCCTGCTGGAGGCGTGCCTGGAGCTGATGGCTTCGGGCGCGGTGATCTCGATCCAGGATATGGGGGCGGCCGGGCTCACCTGTTCGGCGGTGGAGATGGGCGACAAGGGCGGGCTCGGCGTCGCCCTCGATCTCGATGCGGTGCCCTGCCGCGAGATCGCGATGTCGGCCTACGAGATGATGCTCTCGGAGAGCCAGGAGCGGATGCTCATGGTGCTGCGGCCCGAGCGCGAGGCGGTTGCGCGGGCGATCTTCGAGAAATGGGATCTCGATTTCGCGGTGGTGGGCGAGACCATCGCGGAGGACCGGTTCCTGGTGAGCCATGGCGGCGTGCTGAAGGCGGATCTGCCGCTGGCGGCCCTTTCCGGGACGGCGCCGGAGTATGATCGGCCTTATGTGACGCCCGCGGCGCCGGAGCCGCTCGGTGCGTTGCCGGAGATCGGGGTGGCGGAGGCGCTGCTGACGCTGGCGGGGTCGCCGAATTTCGGGGCGCGCGCTTGGGTCTGGGAGCAGTACGACCACACGGTGATGGCCGACACGGTGGTGCGCCCGGGCTCGGACGCGGCGGTGGTGCGGGTGCATGGCACGGCGAAGGCGCTGGCTTTCACAGCGGATGTGACGCCGCGCTACTGTGCGGCCGATCCGGTCGAGGGCGGGCGCCAGGCGGTGGCGGAGGCCTATCGCAACCTCTCCGCCACCGGCGCACGGCCGCTGGCGGTGACGGACAATCTCAATTTCGGCAATCCGGAGCGGCCCGAGATCATGGGGCAGCTCGTGGGCTGCATCCAGGGGATCGGGGAGGCCTGTCGCGCGCTGGATATGCCCGTCGTCTCCGGAAATGTGAGCCTCTACAACGAGACCGAGGGGCGCGCGATTTTGCCGACGCCGACCATCGGGGCGGTGGGGCTTCTGGAGGATCTCGACGCGGTGATCCCCATGGCGCCGGCGCCCGGGGACCGGCTGGTGCTGCTCGGCGAGACTTCGGGGCATCTGGGGCAGTCGGCGCTTCTGTGGGAGGTCGCGGGGCGGGCCGAGGGGCCGCCGCCTCCGGTGGATCTGGCGGCCGAAGCACGGACGGGGACGTTCCTGCGCACGGCGCATCGGGCGGGGCTTCTGCGTGCGGCGCATGATCTCTCCGATGGCGGGCTGGGGCTGGCGGCGGCGGAGATGGCCCTTTCGGCGGGCTCCGGCGCGGCGATCTCGGCGGACGCGACGCTGCCCGATCTCGCCTGGTTCTTTGGCGAGGATCAGGGGCGCTACCTCCTCGGCGTGACGGAGGGTGCGCTCGCAGATCTGGAGGCGCAGGCCGCAGGCGCGGGCGTGGCGCTGCGTGTTGTCGGCTCGGTGGGCGGGGCGGCGTTGCGTCTCGGCGCGGCGGAGGTCTCGCTCGAGGATCTGCGCCACGCACATGAGGGCGCCCTGCCCCGGCTGATGGGCCAGGCCTGACGCGCACGCCCGGCCAGCGCCCCGCCCGCCCACCCGCGACTGGCCGGGCGTGCGCTTTGCCGGCCGCATGGCAGTCGGGCGGAGCCAGGGGTGATCGCCTTCTCTGGCGCGGCTGTCATCGAATTGTCCGCGCGGGCTGCTAGGGCCTTGCGTGTGATTTAGCGGGCCCGGGAAGGCGCAGATGTCGATCAAGATCCAAGGGGCCCGGGCGATCCTGGCCGATGATGTGGTGGAGACCGATCTCCTGGTGGCGGAAGGCCGCATCGCGGAGATCGGGGGCACGGCGCCGGGCGAGACCGTGATCGATGCGCGCGGCCTGATGCTGGCGCCCGCGCTCGTGGATGTGCATGGCGACGCCTTCGAGCGGCAGGTCATGCCGCGCCCCTCGGTCTTCTTCCCGCTGGAAGCGGCGCTTCTGGAGACCGATCGGCAGCTCGCGGGCAACGGCATCGCGACCGCCTATCATGCGCTGACGCTGAGCTGGGAGCCGGGGTTGCGCTCGGTGGACCGGGGGGCGGCCTTCATCGACGCGCTGGCGGCGCTCGCGCCACGGCTCACGGTGGAGAACCGCGTGCAGCTGCGCTGGGAGACCTTCGCCTTCGAGGCGGAGGCGCTGATCGAGCGCGCGCTCGCGGGGCCGGTGCCCACCTCGGTTGCCTTCAACGATCACACCTCGATCTCGATGCGCGACCGCGGCGTGGCGCTGCAGGAGAGGCTCTTCGAGCACAACCCCGCCTTCGCCGCCGCCGACCCCGCAGCGCCGGGCTTTGCGGCGTATCACGCAAGCACGGCGCGCCGGGCAGGCCTGGAGCCGGAAGCCTATGCCGCGCGGCTGGTCTCGATCTGGGAGCGCCGGGCAGAGGTGCCGGAGGCGATCGCGCGCATCGCAGCCCTCGGCCGGGCGCGGAATGTGCCGATGCTCTCGCATGACGACACGCAGGACGAGACGCGCGCCTTCTACCGCGGCCTCGGCGCGCGGATCGCGGAGTTTCCCATGCGCAAGGCGGTGGCGGAGACCGCGCGGCAGGCCGGCGACGCGGTCGTCTTCGGCGCGCCCAACGTGCTCCGCGGCGGCAGCCATATCGGCTCTCCCAGCGCGGCCGACATGGTGGAGGCGGGTCTCTGCGACATCCTCGCCTCGGATTACTTCTACCCCGCGATGCTCGCCGCGGTCGCAAGGCTGCATGACGAGCGGCGTGCCCCGCTGCCGGCGCTCTGGTCGCTGGTGTCGGCCGGGCCGGCGGCGGCGTCGGGGCTCACGGACCGGGGCATGCTCGCGCCGGGCAGGCGCGCCGATCTGGTGCTGATCGACTGGCCGGAGGGCGCGGTGCCGGCCGTGAAGCTCACGCTCAGCGCCGGGCGCACGGCGTACCGCGCAATGCATTGAGCGCAGGCCGGGCGCAGCCGGCGCCGGGATCTGCGCGCCGCGGTCTCCGGCTGTCCCGGGCTTGACCCGGGACCTCCTTGAGTGTGCTCGAGACAGCGGTCCCCTGCCCTAGCCGCGGTACTTCTCGAGGAAGGCCTCGGCGGGGAGCGCACGGAAATCCGGCAGGGCTGCGCGCAGGCGGGCGTGGTCCCAGTCCCACCAGGCAAGGGCCATGAGGCGCTCGGCCACCTCGGGGCTGTGGCGCGCGCGAAGCGACCGGGCCGGGTTGCCGGCGACGATGCTGTAGGGGGCGACATCGCGCGTGACGACCGCGCCCATGGCGACCACCGCGCCGTGGCCCACGCGGATCTCGGGCTTCACGATGGCGCCGTGGCCGATCCAGGTGTCGTGGCCGATCACCGTGCGCCGGGCGGCGCGGGCGGCGAAGAAGGCGGCGTCGTCCTCCGCGTCGTCCCAGTAGGAGCCGGAGCGGTACAGGAAATGGTGCTGGCTCGCGCGGTCCATCGGATGGTCGGTGGGCCCGATCCGCACATAGCTCGCGATGCTCGAGAACTTGCCGATCTCGGCGTTCGCGATGTCGCAGAAGCGGTCGGTGTGGGAATAGTCGCCGAAGCTGGAATTGAGGAGCCGCGTCCCGTCGGCGAGGCGCACGTAGTGGCCCACCTCGCTGTTCTCGACCGTGCAGCCCGGGCCGAGGGAGGGTTCATCGCCGAGTGTCGCCATGCTCTGCCGTGCTCCGTGGCTGGATCGGTGGCCCGGTATAGTGCGGTTCGGACCGGTGGGCGAGGGGTGCGGCGCCCGCCGTTACGCCGGGGTCTGTGCCGCGGCCCAGGCCTTGGCGAGACGGGGAAGGCCCGCGCGCTTCAGGGCCGCGCGCCCGGTCCCGGCCGGCTCGCCGGCGGGGCGCGAGAGCGCTGCAAGGCTCGCGCGGATAGCATGGTCGATCGCGTCGGGGGCGGTGTCGTGCAGGGCCCAGAGCGCGCCGTCCGGATGGGTAGCGCTCAGCCCGTGGGGCGCGAGGCGGCGGGCCGGAAAGTCGCGCATGTTGAGGGTGATGATGGTGGCGGGTGGCTCCGCCGCGGCCGCAGCGGCGGCGACATGCGTGTCGCCCGGGTCCGGGAGGCGCAAGCTGGCCTCGAGGGCCGGATCGGGCGTGAGGCAGGCATCGGGGAAGCGTGCGGCCATCTCCTCGGCCCGCGCTCGCGCCTCCGCCTCCGCCGTCATTCCGCCGGCGCGGGCCGCGGCGATGCGCCATTCGGTCAGCACACGGTCCGACCAGTAGGGCCGTACGAGACCGGCCTCCGCGACGCCGACGAGGATGCTGCGCAGGAGCTGGGGGTAGAGCACGCAGGCATCGAGGAACCAGGGGGCGGGCACCTCCGTGGGCGGAGCCCCCTCAGCCATCGAGGCGGAAGAAGAGCGCTTTCAGATACCCCGTTTCGGGCAGCGCCATGTGCTGAGGGTGGTCGGGCCCGGCGCGGCCGGTCTGCACCAGCGCGCCCGCGCGCCCGGCCGCGCGGATGCCGCGGACGGAGGCTTCGCGGAGCGCCTCCGCCGAGACCGCGCCGGAGCAGGAACAGAGCACGAGCCAGCCGCCGGGGCCGACGAGCGGAGCGGCGAGGCGGGCGGTCTTCTCATAGGCGCGCAGGCCCGCCTCGAGGGCGCCCTTGTGGGGCGCGAAGGCGGGGGGATCGCAAACCACCATGGCGTAGCGCTCGCCTGCCTCCGCAGCCGCGCGCATGGCGTCGAAGGCATCGGCCTTGCGGGTCTCGTAGCGCTCCGCGACACCGCTTCGCCGAGCACCGTCCTCGGCGAGGGCGAGGGCGGGAGCGGAGCTGTCCACCGCGACCACCCGCGCGGCCCCGGCAGCGAGGGCCGCGAGCCCGAAGCCGCCCACATGAGCAAAGACGTCGAGCACGGCGCCGCCCTTGGCAAGACCGGCGGCGGCGGCATGGTTGAAGCGCTGATCGTAGAAGAGCCCGGTTTTCTGCCCGCCGGCCAGATCGGCCATGTAGGTGGCGCCGTTCATCGGCACGGGCACGGGATCGTCGGCGCCGCCGCGGAGGGTGCGGAGATCCGTCTCCAGCCCCTCGAGCGCGCGGACGCGGGACTGGGCGTTGACGATCACGGTGGCGGGCGGTGCGGGCAGCGCTGCATCGAGACCCGCAACCACGAGATCCACCCGGCAGTCGAGCCAGGCGGCGTTGGGCTGCAGGACCACGGCCTCGCCGTAGCGGTCGATGACGAGGCCCGGCAGGCCATCCCCCTCCGCATGGACAAGGCGGTGATAGGGCGTATCGCCAAGAAGCAGGGTACGGAGCGAGAGGGCACGGCGGAGGGCGCGGGCGAACCAGGCGGCGTCGATCGCGGCATCTGCGTCCGCATCGATCAGGCGTGCAGCGATCTGGCTGGCGGGGTTGAAGGCGAATAGGCCGAGGAGGCGGTCCCCGCCCTCGCGCCCGCCTTCGACGAGGCGCACGAGGCTCCCGGGCGCCAGCGCCTTCGTGCGCCGGTCCATCGCGATCTCGTCGGCATAAACCCAGGGCGCGCCTGCGCGGAGGCGTTTTCCGGCGCCGGGGCGGAGCTTGACGGTGGCGCGGGTCTCCAGCGCCCCTTCGACCGGCTCGATCTGGTCTTCGATATCGTTCAACCGCGCATCCTCGCAGCGCTGGAAACTAGAAAGGGCCCGCGCACTGCGCGGGCCCCCGTGAGTTCAAGGCGTGACGGCCGGAACGGGCCCGGCCCACGCATCTCAGCAATGGGAAAGAGGCTGCTCCGTCACAAAGCCGATTTGCGCATTCCGATCCGCACGCCCAGAAATCCCACTCGACATTGGATCACCTCCTTTCCGTTGCTGACGACATAGAAAAGAAGGTGGAGAAGCCGGCACCATTCTGCAAGGGCGAAGTTCCGCAACCTGCGGTCCGCGGCTCAGCTCGCCGGCGCCGGCCTCCGGTTCAACCCTCCCGGATGCTGGTCCGGCCGCCGATGCGCAGCTTCGGCGCGGTGAGGCGGGCCAGCATGCTGCGCAGATCGGTGAAGGCCTTGCGCAGCGCCTTGGCGCGCATGACGCGCGCTTCCTGCATGATTTTTTCGACCTCTTCGTGGGTCGGCTGTCTCAGTTCGAGATCGTCAGTAAAGCGTGCCATTGTCGTGCTTTCCTGTGCCATGGATGACCGGGTCGCTCTGCGCCGGTCTCTCGGCCTTCGTCGCGCAACCCTTTGCATGCTCAATAGGATAGGCAGCGCGGCGGGGCTGAGGACCCCCGATCCGTGCATACCAGCTTTTCGCAACTGCGAAGGTGAGTCACGCGTTGTTCGCATGTGCGAAATACGCGAGGACGGCTTGGTGCAGCGCGGCAACAGCCGTTAAGCGCCTGATAACGCTCTGGTTGCGCGCGGCGGGGCGGCGGCGCGCCCCGCGTGCTGTCGCCTAGAAATGACGCACCGCACGACCGGGTGCTGCGGTCTCCGCCAGCCAGTCCGCCACATAGGCCGAGAGCGAGCGGAAGCAGACCAGCGACCAGTCGGACGGGCTCTCGCGCCAGATACCCACGGCGATCTGGCCGAGATGGGTGCGCCGCGCCGTGCCCGGCGCGAAGGCGGCGTCGCGGAAATCGAGGGGTGCGCCCTTGGCCAGCACCTCGCCCGCAAGGGAGCCCGAAAGGCGGAACAGCACCCGCGCGGCGGAGACGTCGAGGGCGAGGCGGTGATGCCCGGCGAGCGCGCTCTCGAGGGCGGATACGGCGCCGGCGGCCGCCTCCGCGGGCAGGATCAGGAGAAGCTCGTCCGTCGCCATCCAGACCGCGGCATTGCCATCGGCGAAGCTGGCGGTGAGCGGCGCCGGCAGGCTGCAGCCCGTGACGGCGGCGACCGCTTCGGCCACGGCGGGCTCGGCGAGATCGGCGCGGAGCGTGACCTGCCCGACCGGGCCCGCCTCGGCGATGCGCAGGTCCTCTCCGGCGATCACGCGGCCCTCGGTGCCCGCAGGCGCGCTGACGCCCAGAACAGCGGTCTCAGGCATTCTGCTTCTCTCCCTCGCGATCGTAGAACACCGGGTCGCAAACCTCGGCGCGCATCACCTTGCCGCCCTCCAGCGGGAAGCTCAGGACCTCGCCCATCCGGCTCGCACCGTCGTCGATCAGCGCCATTGCGATGGAGCGGCCGAGGGTGGGCGACATGTAGGTCGAAGTCACATGCCCGATGGTCTTCATCGGTGCCGTGTCGCGCACGGTGGCGACGGCATGGGCGCCGTCCGGCAACCGCTCGGCGGGGTTCTCGGTGAGCAGGCCCACGAGCTGCTTGCGCCCGGCGCGCACGAGATCGGCACGGGCCTGGGCGCGTTTGCCGACGAAGTCCTCCTTCTTCTTCGAGACCGCCCAGTGGAGGCCGAGATCCTGGGGAGTGACGGTGCCGTCGGTCTCGTCGCCGATCATGATGAAGCCCTTCTCGGCGCGCATCACATGGAGCGCCTCGGTGCCGTAGGGCTGGATGCCATGCGCGGCGCCCGCGGCGAGCAGCGCGTCCCAGAGCGCGCGGCCATGGGAGGCGGGCACGGCGATCTCGTAGGACAGCTCGCCCGAGAAGGAGATGCGGAAGAGGCGCGCAGGGCAGCCGGCGACCTGGCCTTCCGCGTAGCTCATGAAGGGCAGCGCGGCGGCGGAGATGTCGATATCCGTGCCGGCCGCCTCCAGCACGGCGCGCGCGGCGGGCCCGGCGATGGCCACCTGGGCCCATTGCTCGGTGACGTTCTGGGTGAAGACCTGGAGGTCCCACCACTCCGTCTGCAGCCATTCCTCGAGATGGCCGTGCACCCGGTCCGACCCGCCGGTGGTGGTGTGGCAGAGGAAGCGGTCGGGCCCGAGGCGGACGACCACGCCGTCGTCGAAAAGAAAGCCGTTCTCGTTGCACATCAGGCCATAGCGGCAGCGGCCCTCCTTCAGCGTCGACATCATGTTGGTGTAGACGCGGTCGAGGAAGCGGCCGGCATCCGCGCCGGAGACGACGATCTTGCCGAGGGTGGAGGCGTCGAGGAGGCCCACCGCCTTGCGCGCGTTCAGGACCTCGCGGCGGACGGCGGCTTCGCGGCTCTCCCCGGCGCGGAGGAAGGCGTAGGGGCGCTGCCAGTCGCCGACCGGCTCGAAATCCGCCCCGTTTTCGGCATGCCAGCCATGCATCGGCGTTTGGCGCACGGCCTTGAAGAGGGGGCCGCGGGCGGAGCCGGCGATGGCGCCCAGCGAGATCGGCGTGTAGGGCGGGCGGAACGTGGTGGTGCCGACCTCGGGGATCGCGAGGCCGAGCTGTTCGGCGAGGAGGGCGAGGCCGTTGATGTTGGAGGTCTTGCCCTGATCGGTGGCCATGCCGAGCGTGGTGTAGCGCTTGGTGTGCTCCACGCTCTCATAGCCCTCTCGCGCGGCCAGCATCACGTCGGCGGCGGTGACGTCGTTCTGGAAATCGACGAAATGCTTGGTGCCGTGGTGATACTTGCCTTCGGCGGGGCTGAACCAGTGGGGCACGAGCGGGGCTTCGGCGGGCTCGTCGACCGTGGCGGGGGCCAGCGCGGTGCCCTGCTGGCCGGCCGCGGCGGCGGCGGCCTGCCCGGCGGCTGCGGCATCGGCAAGGGCCGCGGCGGTGGCGAGATGGCCGTTGGCGCTGCCGGCGCAGCGGGTGGTCACCGCGCCGTCCGCCCCGGTCGGTGCGCCGCGTTCGGGCGCGGGGCGGAACATCACCGCCTCCGGGTCCCAGGCGAGCTTGCCCCCGCAATGGCTGTAGAGATGGACCACGGGGGACCAGCCGCCGGACATCGCGACGAGATCGCAGGAGAGGCGCTTCGTGTCCTCGATCAGGCCCTGACGCGGCCCGCGCCCGGCGATGCGGCCATGCTTGATGCCCTCGAGGCGGCGCGTGCCTTCCACGGCAGCGATGGCATGTCCCTCATGCACCGGGATCTGCAGGGCACGCACGCGGGCGGGCAATGCGCCTTCGGCGCGCGGGCGGGTGTCGAGCACCGCCTTCACTCGGGCGCCGGCGGCGTGCAGCGCCAGCGCCGTGCGGTAGGCATCGTCATTGTTCGCGACCACGACGGCGTTGCGCCCCGGGCAGACGCCCCAGAGCCGGATGTAGTCGCGCACGGCGGCGGCGAGCATCACCCCAGGGCGGTCGTTGCAGGTGAAGGTGAGCGGGCGCTCGATGGCGCCGGTGGCGACGACGACCTGACGCG
>JBCBWF010000044.1:0-21524 GCA_039817245.1 Pseudomonadota bacterium
CTCCTCGTCGGCTGACGGACGACGGGCGTCTCGCGCTCCGTCCTGATGGTGGCGAGAGGGAAGGACCTTGACCCGGGTGTGACGGAGAGCTCGCATCTGGGCGTGGCCGGGGTGGACACGCGCCGGCTGACCCGCGCGATCCGGATGCAGGGCATGCCGCATGCCGCCATCGCCCATGCCGCGGACGGAGCGATCGACACGGAGGCGCTTCTGGCCGCCGCGCGGGGATTCGAGGGGCTGGAGGGCGCAGAACTCGCCGCCGGTGTGAGCTGCGCGCAGACCCATCGCTGGGACCAGGGCCGCTGGTTCTGGGGCGAAGGCTTCTCGGCGCCCGGCAAGGCGCGTGCGAAAGTGGTGGCCATCGACTACGGCGCCAAGCGCAACATCCTGCGCGCGCTGGCGGAGGCGGGCTGCGACGTGACCGTTCTGCCCGCGCGCGCCACGGCGGCGGAGGTGCTCGACCATGCGCCGGACGGGGTGTTCCTCTCCAACGGCCCGGGCGACCCGGCCGCGACCGGGGAATACGCGCTGCCGATGATCAAGGGCGTGATGGAGGCCGGCAAACCGATCTTCGGCATCTGCCTCGGCCATCAGATGCTGGCCCTCGCGCTCGGTGCGCGAACAATGAAGATGACCACGGGCCATCACGGCGCGAACCACCCGGTGAAGGAGCTTGCGACCGGCAAGGTGGAGATCACCTCCATGAACCATGGCTTCGCGGTGGATCGGGAGAGCCTGCCAGCGGGGGTCGTGGAGACCCATGTCTCGCTCTTCGACGGCTCCAACTGCGGCATCGCGGTGGAGGGGCGGCCGATCTTCTCGGTTCAGCAGCATCCCGAGGCGAGCCCCGGCCCGCAGGACAGCCTCTACCTCTTCGACCGCTTCGTCGCCTCCATGACCTGACCCTGCCGGCGACGGGTCAGCGATGGCCTGGATCGGGCGCCGCGGACGGCAAACCTCTGCGCGCCTGTCTGACAGACCGGTGCGGTTTGGGGATGAGGGGCTGTCGCCCGTTTGCTCTTGGTATAGTATTTGAATTGTATTTTAGACAGTTTTAACTCTGTTTCGAGAGTTGTGTTGCAATATGGGGCGGTTTTCCTGATCGAATTGCGGTATCACCGGGTCGGTCTCGGCAGAAAATTTTAGGATTCAGGCGGCGTTAACGAAGGTGAAGCGACACTTGGGCACGGGTGTTCTTTGCCGGGGTGTCGGTCGTGTCGTCTGTCCATAGCTGTTTACAGTGCCGTGACGAGGTCGGGTCGTGAGTGCGCGGGGCGGGGCTGCGCTGCGGCTGCTGCGGCCGGGCCTGAGACCGGGGGGGTATTCCGCGGAACGCGCTGAGCGTGCCGCCGCGTTGGCAGAGCTCATCGCGGGCCTCGATGCGCTGGACATGGCGGAGAGCGCCGAGGCCCGGGCGGTCTTCGAGGAGGCGCGCAAGGCTGCCCTGGACGAGGATGTCGAGCCGTCCGGCCCGGCTTATGCGGAGCCCGCACCCGTGGGCCCCGCCGCCCTCGGCTGGGCGGATGTGCTTGCGGATCCGCCGGATCCTGCCCTTTCGGAGGAGGCGGACGGGGCGCTGGCAGCCGCCTGGCTCGCAGCGCGGCTGATGCCCTGGCGCCGGATCGCCGGCGAGACGGTCTGGGCGAGCGACGATCCCGTGCGGGCGTCCAGGGAGGAGGAGGGGCGGCCCGGCATGCCCGCCTCCGGCAGCGCCTATGTGGCCGTCGAGTCCGCTGCCTTCGAGGCCGCCTTCGGTGTGCTGCTCGGTGAGCGCCTCGCGCCGGCCGCGGCCGAGACGCTGGGTGCGGAGGAGAGCGTGCGCGGGCTCGACTGGCAGCGCCGCGCCGTCGGCATCAGCGTGCTGCTGCTGCTGGTCTTCGGAACGGTCTGGGGCAAGGCCGTGACGGCCATCGGGCTGATGCTCGTCTTCGCGGTCAACACTCTGACCGGGCTGCTGCGCGGGGCGGCGCTGATTGCGGGGCTCGGGATCGCACCCGCGGTGCTCGCGATGAAGCGGCGCGCGGCGCTGCCCGGTTCGGGGCTGCTCGGTCGGCGCGCCTCCGAGCGCTGTGCAGCGAGCCGGCGCCGGGCACGCGTGCCGTCCGAGGCGCCGCTGCCGGTGCTGAGCGTGATGGTGCCGCTCTATCGCGAGGCCACCATGGTGCCGCGGATCCTGGCGGCGCTGAAGCGGGTGGACTACCCGCGCGAGCTGCTCGATGTGAAACTGGTGCTCGAGGCCTCCGACCGGCGCACGCGCGCCACTGCGGCCGCGACCGTGCTGCCGCCCTGGGTCGGCATAATCGTGGTGCCGGATGGCAGCCCGCGCACCAAGCCGCGCGCGCTCAACTATGCGCTCGGCTTCTGCCGGGGCAGCGTGATCGGGATCCTGGACGCGGAGGACCGGCCCGAACCCGGCCAGTTCCGCGCGGTGGCGCGCGCTCTCGCGGAGGCGCCGGAGGAGGTGGGCTGCGTGCAGTGCCAACTCTCCTACTACAACGCGCGCGAGAACTGGGTGACGCGCTGCTTCCAGCTCGAATACGCGATCTGGTTCGAGGTGCTGCTGCGCGGCTTCCAGCGGCTGGGCCTGCCGATCCCGCTCGGCGGCACCTCGGTCTATTTCCGCCGCGAGGCGCTGGTGACCGCCGGCGGGTGGGATGCGCATAACGTGACCGAGGACGCCGATCTCGGCATGCGCCTCGCCCGCCGGGGCCTGCGCACGCTCGTGCTGGACAGCGTGACCGAGGAGGAGGCGAACTGCCGCTGCCTCACCTGGGTGCGGCAGCGCTCGCGCTGGCTGAAGGGCTACCTGCTCACCTGGCTCAGCCATGTGCGCGACCCCGTGCGGCTCTGGCGCGAGATGGGGCCGCGGGGCTTTCTGGGCTTCAACGTGCTCTTTCTGGGGGCTGCGGTCAGCTACGGGGCGATGCCGCTCTTCTGGCTCTCGCTGATCGGCTGGGTTGCGACGGGGCAGAGCCTCTGGGGACAGTGGCTGCCGGGCTGGATCCTGTGGCCGCTCGCGCTCTCGCTGGGAGGCGGACAGGCCATCATGCTCGGCTGTGCCGCCCTCGCGATGTGGCGGCGCCGGGCGCTCGACCTGATGCTCTGGGTGCCTGTCCTGCCGTTCTACTGGACGCTGGGGGCGATGGCGGCGTGGAAGGCGGTCGCGGAGCTTTTCATAGCGCCCTACTACTGGGACAAGACCCGCCACGGCATCAGCCGCGTGTTCCTGCGCCGGAGGGGGCCCTTCGCCGGGGAGCCCGTGGCAGTGCGGGCAGAAGGCGCGCGGCCGGCCCCTGCCGGGCCTACTGCACCAGCACCGAGCGTGGCTCGCCCGATGGCACGCTGAGGATGCTGTCCGCCGTCTGCAGGCTGCCGAAGAGCCCGGGAAGCGGCACCGCACAGTCGGCATAGGCGTTGTCGTCGGGCAGCTTGATCTTCGCGCCGGCCTGCAGCGAGACACCGCGATCCGGAGTGCCGAAAAGCCCGCCGGTGGAGCCCAGCTCGATATGGTGGGCGGCGGCCGCGACGACGCCGCTGAGCGCGGTGTCCGACGCGATGCGCACGGCGTTTCCGAAGAGATAGACGAGGCCCGTGCCGGTCGCGCAGTAGTCGTCGCCGAGCGTTGTCTCGTCCGCCACGACCACCTCGCCATAGCGCGAGAAGAGCAGGGCGTTTCGGATCCGCGTCGCGGGGTCCTGGACCGTGATCGAGCCCGTGGCGAGCACGGTCACGTTCTCCACCCAGCCGCCGAGGGGCGCGCTGTCCTGCCCGATCACCACATCGCCGTCGATGACATAGCGCCGGCCGGGCTCGAGGGGGCCGTTCGGCCATGCGGTGATCGGGCTCTGCGCGCTGTCCCAGCTGACGGACCCGCGGAGCGCCGAGGGCGGGGTCTCGGCAGAGAGAGCGCCCCAGATGCCGCTGCCTGGCGCGCCGTACCGGCAGGCGTTCGCCGAGAGGTTGGTGGCCTTCGCCGCCTCCTCCGCGCCCGGGCCTTGCGGGTAGTCGCCGGCGTCGTTGACGCGGTAGCAGAAGAGCTGCTCGTCGAGCTGCGGGCGGCGATCCGCGCTCTTCACCACACTCGTCTCGCTGTCGAAGGGCAGGCCCACATTCAGGTTCTGCCCGGCCTCGGCGAACTGGATGTCCGGGTCGGGCATGGAGACGACGCTGCGGTCGAGATCGAAGGCGTTGTTCTGCTGCATCCGCACGGCATCGCGGCCGTCGAGCAGGAAGCGGCCCTGGCCATGCACACAGCCGGCCGCCATGTCCTGCGCGCCGGCGATCTCCACATAGCCGCGCGAGAGGATGGCGTTCGGGCAATCGCCGAGCGCGTTGATCCGGGTCGCCGAGGAGCGCGCCTCCACGGTCCAGCCGGAGATGCTGACGGCGCGGAGCATGAAGGTGGCGACCCCGTTGCCGGCTGCGCGGTCCTCGCTGAGCGTCAGCACCACGCTGTCGGCGAAGGCGACCGTTTCGTCCACGGTCCGGTTGTTCCGGTCCCAGGCGCCGAACACGATATCGTTAGCGCGCAGGACCTCATTGTAGGTTGCGAAGGGCATGTTGGCCTCGACCACCGCGCGTGCGGCGGCCAGTGCGGCGCTGCGGTCGGGCAGGTCCATGGCGGCAGCGGCGGCGGCGGCATCGGCCGTCACCTGCAGCATGGTCTTGTGCCGGTAGGCGTTGGTCACGTCGAGCGCCAGCCCGCCGAGCCCGGCGAGCAGCATGAACATGAACATGTTGAACAGGCTCCACGCCCCCTGCTCGTCCTGCAGGAAGGCGCGGCGCGTCCGGCCCGGCATACCGCATCCCCTTCGAGGTTGGATCGCCGAGCCCCTTCCGGGGCTCAGATCGTTTCCTTCCGCATGGTCACCGAGGCGACGAGATCGGCCCCGGTGAACTCTTCGAAGAGGCCGCCAAAGATCATGGCGTCGCCCCCGGTGGTGCGGATCGACACGGTCACGGTGTCGACCCCGCCAAGGGACTGTTCGGAATAGTTTATCGCCCAGTTCTGGACGTTGCCGGGCAGGAGCGCGCTGGCGCAGTTCTCGGCGGCGGCCGTGCTCGCCGGCGTGGCGCCGACGGCGATGTTGCGCGTGCACTCGCGCGCGGCGTTCCACATGCGCGTATGCGTCATGAAGGCGAAACTGGTGTCGGAGGTGATGACGAGGAAAGCGACAAACACAGGGAGCCATAACACAAACTCGATCGACAAGCTTCCGCGGTCGTCGCGCAGGAAGCGAGGCGCTTCGGGCTGGTGTGTCCACATCGTCCGATTGTCTCTCCGTTTCTTGGGCTGGCGGAACCTTTCCACGTTGCCGTGCGTTGTTTCATTGTGAGGAGGTATGTCCACAATCGGGACGCTCCCGCACCCAGAAATGACCGCAATGGGGCAGAAATCAAGTTTCTGTCGAAGTCGTGGCACATTTGCCGGAATCGCGATCATTTTGGCTTCGAGCGCGCTCGAAGTGAGGCTTACTTTGGGTTGTGTCTCGAGGTCGAATGCAACTTCAGGTTGTGTCTTGCGCTGCGATCTCCCACTCCGCGACGGCGCGGCGTGCTTGGCTTCGGTCGCCGCAGAGAATCATCCCGTGGACAGCGCGAGTGCCGGTTCCCTTCGCTGGGATCGATGCCGCGCTGGCGGTGCGCCTCCGTCCGGCCCCCACCCTGTCGAAATGCCGCGCTTGCCCCATGTTGCCGGCTGCGGCCGGGCGCCAGGAAAGCGCCCGGTCTCCATGCGACATCAGGGAGAAAGACCCATGACCACCGGGATCGCACTCGACCGGCGCAGCCTGCTCATCGGCTCCGCCGCCATTGGGGCTGCCGCTGCCCTGCCCGCCGGCAAGGCGCAGGCAACCGCAGAGCAGCTCGGCGTCCAGCGCCCCTCCGTCTACCGCTTCAAGATCGGCGCCTTCGAGGTCACGACCATCCTGGACGGCGCCATCCAGCTGCCCGGCCCGCACCCGATCTTCGGCCAGAATGTCGAGCAGTCGGACGTGGCGGCGCTGGCGGCGGAGAACTTCCTGCCGGCGGACATGTTCGAGATCCCCTTCACCGTGACGGTGGTGAACACCGGTAACGAGGTGATCCTGTTCGACACCGGCAATGGCGCGCGCCGTCGGCCGAATGCCGGGCTGCTGCTGGAGATGCTGGGCTCGGCGGGCCTCTCGGCCGAGGCGATCGACCATGTGGTGATCACCCATTTCCACGGCGACCATATCGGCGGGCTGATGGAGAACGGCGCGCCGGCCTTCCCGAATGCCAATCTGGTGCTCGGCAAGGTGGAGTACGACCACTGGTCGAACCCGGCGCTGCTCGAGGACGAGGCGATGAAGGGCCGCGCCGCGCTGGTGCAGGCCAATGTGGTACCGCTCGCCGAGAAGGCGCGGATGATCGAGCCGGGCGAGGCGGTGGTCTCGGGCGTCGAGGCGGTGAACGCGTTCGGGCACACGCCGGGCCACATGGTCTATCACCTCGAGAGCGAGGGAAAGCGGCTGCTGATCACCGCGGACACGGCGAACCACTACGTGATGTCGCTGCAGAAGCCGGACTGGCATGTGCGCTTCGACATGGACAAGGACGCGGCCGTGGCGACGCGCAAGACCGTGTTCGGGATGATCGCCGCGGACAAGATCCCTTTCGTGGGCTACCACATGCCGGCCCCGGCGGTAGGCTATGTGGAGCCGATGGCCGGCGGGTTCCGCTATGTGCCGGCGTCGTACCAGCTCAATCTCTGAGCGGGTTGCAGGACCCGGCGTTGCGGGGTCGTGACCGGGCAGGCGCGACGGGGGGATCGACCCCCCGCCGCGCCTCTCGCGCCTTCCGCGCTCGGGGGCCCGCTCGGGCCGTGGCGCCGGCGGCAGCCGCCGGGCCGGCCCGGCCTCGATGGCGGCGGCTTCGGGGCGGCGGTGGCCTTGTGAGCGCCGCAGGGCTTCTGTAGACGCGACGCCATGAGCCTGAACCCGCCGGATCTCCGACCCGATCGCGCCACGGCGCAGTCGCCTGCGCCCGCCGAGGCCGCGGAGGCGCCGCGCATCGGTATGGTCTCGCTCGGCTGCCCCAAGGCGCTGGTGGACAGCGAGCGGATCCTGACGCGGCTGCGTGCGGAGGGCTATGCCATCTCCCCGGACTACGCCGGCGCGGATGCGGTGATCGTGAACACCTGCGGCTTTCTCGACAGCGCGAAGGCGGAGAGCCTGGAGGCGATCGGCGAGGCGCTGGCGGAGAACGGGCGGGTGATCGTGACGGGCTGTCTCGGCGCCGATGCGGCCTATGTGCGTGGCGCGCATCCGAGCGTGCTGGCGGTGACGGGGCCGCATCAGTACGAGGCGGTGATGGAGGCGGTGCATGACGCCGCCCCGCCGCGGCGCGACCCGAAACTCGACCTTGTCCCTGCGCCGCGGGAGGGCGATGCGGGCGTGCGGCTCACCCCGCGCCACTACGCCTATGTGAAGATCTCGGAGGGCTGCAACCACGCCTGCCGCTTCTGCATCATTCCCTCGATGCGGGGGAAACTCGCCTCGCGCCCGGCCGGCGCGGTGCTGCGCGAGGCGGAGCGGCTGGTGGAGGCCGGGGTGCGCGAGCTGCTGGTGATCAGCCAGGACACCTCCGCCTACGGCCTCGATCTCGGCCATGCGGCGAGCCCGTGGCGAGGCGCTGAGCGGCGGGCGCATATCACCGATCTGGCGCGGGATCTGGGCTCGCTCGGCGCCTGGGTGCGGCTGCATTACGTCTATCCCTATCCGCATGTGGACGCGCTGGTGCCGCTGATGGCGGAGGGGCTGGTGCTGCCCTATCTCGACATCCCCTTCCAGCATGCGAGCCCGTCGGTGCTGCGCGCCATGCGCCGGCCCGCCAACGAGGCGAAGGTGCTGGAGCGGATCGCGCGCTGGCGGGACATCTGCCCGGAGATCACGCTGCGCTCCACCTTCATCGTGGGCTTTCCCGGCGAGACGGAAGAGGATTTCGCCTACCTCCTGCAGTGGCTGGAGGAGGCGCGGCTCGACCAGGTCGGGTGCTTCAAATACGAGGATGTGGCCGGCGCCGCGGCCAACGATCTGCCCGGGCATGTGCCCGAGGCGGTGAAGGAAGAGCGCTGGCACCGGTTCATGGAGACCGCCGCGCGCATCTCCGCCGGGCGTCTCGCCGAGAAGGTCGGCCGTCGGATCGACGTGATCGTGGACGCGGTCGATCCGGAGGAAGGTGCGGTCTGCCGCACCAAGGGCGACGCGCCGGAGATCGACGGCCAGCTCTTCATCGAGACGGGTTTCGAGGGGCTGGCGCCGGGCGACATCGTGGAGGTCGCGGTGGAAGAAGCCTCGGATTTCGATCTCTGGGGCCGGCGCGTTTGAGAGCCCGCGACGCGGCGCTGCCGGTGATCTGGGTGCCCGGGCATCTCTGCGGCGCATGGCTCTACGCCCCTGTGACGCAAGGCGCGCGGCCCGCTCCGGCGCCGATGCTTCTGGCGGATGTGATGCGCGATGTCCGGATCGAGGCGATGGCCGAGCGGCTGCTGCGCGCAGCGCCGCCGCGCTTCCTCCTGGCCGGGCTCTCCATGGGCGGAATGGTGGCGATGGCGGCGATGCGGGCGGCGCCCGGCCGCGTGGCGGGCGCGTTGCTCCTGTCCACCGATCCCACGCCCGCGCGGCCGAAGGAGTGCGCGTGGCGGCGCGGTCTGCTGGCTGCGGAGGGGGGAGCGGAGGGGTATGTGGATGCCTTTGCGCCGCGCTTCTTTGCCCATTCCGAGGCGGTGCGGGCGGCACATCTTCCGGCCGTGCGCGATGCGATGGTTGCCGCGGCGCCCGCCATGCTCGCAGCGCAGGCCGAAGCGCTCGACCATCGCCGGGCGATGCTGCCGGGGCTGGCCGGATGGCCGGGGCCGGTGGAGATCCTGGTCGGGGCGGAGGACCGGATCTGCCCGCCCGCGCTGCACCGGCCGCTGGCCGAGGCGCTGGGATCCGCGGCGCTCGAGATCCTGCCGGAGACGGGCCATCTCGCCACGCTCGAAGCGCCGGAGGCTGTGCGCGCAGCGCTGGCACGGCTCCACGCGCGGCTCTGACGCCACGCGCGGCGCCTTTCGTCAAACCTTCGTTGATGCGCCGGCCCGGGCTCGCGGCGGCGCTTGCGTGGCACCCCGACCCCATTAGCTTGAGGGTTCGCTTGGAGACCACGTGAAGGAGACGGCGACATGGCGCCACGGCCTGGATTGCGCGCGTCATGGCGCCGGACTGGGGGCATTGCGACGCGCTGGTGGGCGCGGCTCGCAATGTGCGGCGCCGCGCTCGCGGTCGCGGGCTGCGCGCCCTCCCCGCGCGCGCCCAATCTCACGGAGATCTACCGTACGGTCGCGGCCGCCGGCGTGGCGGAGGGGCGCGCGCCGCTCATCACCGTGCCGGGCACGCGCGGCTCGCGGCTGGTGGATGCGGAGACCTGCACGGTGCTCTGGGGCGGCGGCAGCGCGGGGCTTTCCGCCGATCCGACCGATCCGGAGGAGGCGCGGCTCATCGCGCTGCCGATCCCGGCCGACGACACGCCGGTGGTCGCTCTCAACGATACGGTGCGCTCGGCCGGGGTGCTCGACATCGCGACGGCCGAGGTGCTGGGGCTGCCGATCGAGCTCGAGGTCTATGGCGGGGTGCTGCGCACGCTGACCGCAGGCGGATTCCGCACCGCGCGGCGCGGCCAGCCGAAGACGGTGTTCGCCCGCGCAGGCCCTGAAGGCGCGCAGGATCTCGACGCGGACGCAGTCCTCCGTCCCGCCGTGCTGCGCCGGGAGGCGCCGGCGGAGGCCGTGCGCGAGCGCGCGGCCCGCGGGGCTCGCGACTGTACGGCGCAGGGGCTGATGCCCGAAGGTGCGCCGCCGGCCGGCGATACGGACGAGATCAACAGCTTCCGCTTCGACTACGACTGGCGACGGGACATCGTCTCGCTCGCGCGCGACTTCGACCGCTTCGTGACCGAGCGCAAGGAATGGCTGGCGGCGCGGCGCTCGGCGCTGGCCGGGCGGACGGTGGCGGCGGAGGAGCTGCGTTTCGATCTGCTGGCGCATTCCATGGGCGGGCTCGTGACGCGGTACTACCTGATGTATGGCACGGCGGATCTGCCCGAGGATGGCAGCCTGCCGCCGCTGACCTGGGCGGGCGCGCGCCACTTCAACCGCGTCGTTTTCGTGGCGACGCCGAATGCCGGCTCGATCCTGGCGCTCGACAACATTGTCAACGGCAAGGTCTTCGGGCCGTTCCAGCCCTACTATCCGGGGGCGCTGCTGGCCACGCATCCGAGCCTCTGGCAGCTGATGCCGCGGGCGCGCCACGCGCCGGTGCGCCTCGGCAGCGATGACGGGGCGCCGGCGATGGATCTCTACGATCCCGCGCTCTGGGAGCGCCATGGCTGGGGCTTTGCGGCACCCGAGGCGGCGCCGGTGCTCGAGGTGCTGATGCCGGAGGAGACGGAGCCGGCGACCCGGCGGGCCCGTGCGCTGCGCCATCAGGCGCGGCTGCTCCGCCGGGCCGAGGCCTTCCACCGGGCGATGGATCGTTGGCACGAGCCGCCGACGCATCTGCGCAGCTTTCTCGTGGTGGGCGGCGGCTTCGAGACCCCGGCGCGGGCGACGCTGGACCCTGACAGCGGTGCGCTGGCGATCTCCGGCGTCGGCGAGGGGGACGGGGTGGTGCTGCGATCGAGCGTGCTGCTCGACGAGCGGCTCGGGCGGATCGTGCCGCCGCCTTCGGCCACCGGTCTCTCGACGCCGCTGCGCTTCGACACGGTGCTGTTCCTGCCGGACGAGCATGTGGAGCTGACCAAGAACCCGGTCTTCGGCGACAACCTGCTCTTCTGGCTGCTGGAGCAGCCGCGCGAGACGCGCGAACTGCGCCGGCCCTCGCGCGATCAGGGGCTGGTGGCGGGCTTTCCGCTGCCCGAGCCGCGCGCGGCGCCGGCGGAGGCGGGGGTGCTCGCCGCGAACGCGGGCGCAGAGCGCTAGGCCGGCGGCGCGGCAGTTCCGCAGCGGCACGATCCGCGCGCTGCGGGGCCTTGTTCGGCCGCCACGCGATTGCCTATGGTGCGCCGCGGCGCGACGGCGGGTTCGCGCAGGCAGAAGCATCCGGAGAGGGGCGCGGCATGAAGAAGGTCTTTCCCAACGCGGCGGCGGCGCTGGAGGGCGCTCTGTTCGACGGCATGACGATCGCGGCCGGCGGTTTCGGCCTCTGCGGCATTCCCGAGGCGCTGATCGCGGCGATCCGGGATGCGGGCACGAAGGGCCTGGTGATCGCCTCGAACAATGCCGGGGTGGACGATTTCGGCCTCGGCCTTCTGCTGCAGGGCAAGCAGGTGGCGAAGATGATCAGCTCCTATGTGGGCGAGAACGATCTCTTCATGCAGCAGTATCTCGCCGGCGATCTGGAGATCGAGTTCAACCCCCAGGGCACGCTGGCCGAGCGCATGCGCGCCGGCGGCGCGGGCATTCCGGGCTTCTACACCAAGACCGGCGTGGGCACGCAGGTGGCCGAGGGCAAGGAGCACAAGGACTTCGACGGCCAGACCTATATCCTGGAGCGCGGGATCGTCGCGGATCTGGCGATCGTGAAGGCCTGGAAGGGGGACAAGGACGGCAACCTCGTCTACCGCAAGACGGCGCGCAACTTTAACCCGAATGTCGCGATGTGCGGGAAGATCTGCGTGGCCGAGGTGGAGGAGCTGGTGGAGACCGGCACCCTGGAGCCGGATCTGATCCACACGCCTGGCATTTTCGTCGATCGCGTCATCGAGGCCGCGCACGAGAAGCGCATCGAGAAGCGCACGCTGCGCGCGGCCTGACGCGCCGCACTGGATCGGGCCCGCCGCGCCGACGGACCGGCGCGGCCCCACCCGCCCACCCGCACGCGCCGCTCCGCCGTCGCGGCGGGCCCGGGACGGAGGGGGGCGGAGGGGGCCGGGACCGGCCGGCAAGGGCCGGGAGACAGTGGAGAGAGGAGAGAGCGATGCCCTGGGACCGCGAACAGATGGCCGCGCGCGCGGCGGAGGAGCTTGAGGACGGCTTCTACGTGAATCTCGGGATCGGGATCCCGACGCTGGTGGCCAACTACATCCCCGAGGGGATGGATGTGACCCTTCAATCGGAGAACGGGATGCTGGGCATGGGCCCGTTCCCGACCGAGAACGAGGTGGATGCCGATCTCATCAATGCCGGCAAGCAGACCATCACCGAGCTGCCGCGCACGAGCTATTTCTCCTCGGCCGACAGCTTCGCGATGATCCGGGGCGGGCATATCGACCTCTCCATCCTCGGCGCGATGGAGGTGGCGGAGAACGGCGATCTCGCGAACTGGATGATCCCCGGCAAGCTCGTGAAGGGCATGGGCGGGGCGATGGATCTCGTTGCCGGCGTGAAGCGCGTGGTGGTGATCATGGATCACACCAACAAGAAGGGCGAGACCAAGCTCCTGAAGCGCTGCTCGCTGCCGCTGACCGGCGCGGGCGTGGTGCACCGGATCATCACCAATCTCGGCGTGTTCGACGTGGTCGAGGGCGGGCTGAAGCTGGTGGAATGCGCGCCGGATGTGACGGAAGCGGATGTGCGCGCGCAGACCGAGGCGAGCCTGGTGCACTGACGCGCGCCCGCCGGCCCGCGGCGCTCCTCAGCGGCTGGCCACGCGCCAGTCGCAGGGGTGGCGCGGGGTGACCGGCGGGCGGATGCAGAGCGATTCGAGCGCAGCCAGCGCATCGAACACCTTCACCACATAGTCCCGCGTCTCGCGGAAGGGCGGCACGCCGTCGTGCTTGTCCACCGCCCCCTCGCCGGCATTGTAGCCCGCGAGCGCCAGGATCGGGTCCTGGCGGAACCGGTTCAAGAGCCAGCTCAGATACGCCGCGCCGCCGAGGACGTTCTCGGCGGGATCGTAGCTGTTCGCGACGCCGAACCGCGCCGCGGTGGCCGGGATGAGCTGCATGAGCCCCTGCGCGCCCGCATGGCTGATGGCGGTGGGCTTGCCGGCGCTCTCCACGGCGATCACGGCGGCGATGAGCGCGGAGGAGACGGTGTGGCGCTCAGCGGCGGCGGTGATCTGGCTGCCGTAGCGGCGCACGATGCGGTCCATCATGGCGCTGCTGACGATCTCGTTGCCGCTGGCGCGTCTGGTCCGGAGCGAGCCGAGGGCGGCGCCCCAGCGAGTGGGCGCGGCGGCGGTGAGCTCGGTCTGATGGATCTTCCAGAACCAGTCCTGCGGGCCGGCGCGGCGCATGCCGCCGCCGGGCAGTGCGGGCTCGGGCTCGGGAACGAGGCGGCGGATATTGCCCAGTCTCCGATCGCCCGCCTTGGGGCGCCGGACGATATGCATTTTGGAACGATCGCCGACCCGGACGGAGTTCTTCAGTGTCCCGGCTTCTGCGAACGATTCGCCGGCTGGTACCGGTGCGGAAGCGAGCCCGAGGCCGAGAAGTATGACGCAAATGGCGGTGCTGCCACAATGTTGCCTCAATTGGACCTCCCCTAGCAGTGAATAAGGCGTCTACGCCTTTTTCTTTCCCATTTCGAGCTGGAACCAAGTTATGCAGCAGATTACTTGGAAAGAAACCACCAAAGTTGCTTTTCAACGCCCGACAGCTTTGATATCACAGTCGCACAGGGAGTTGGGGCGAGGAACCGCAATTTCCCGGCTTCACATCGAGGGGCGGTGTGGGGCGATGCGAACTGAGACATCTTTGGAGAGATGAAATGATGAACTTCCTGAACGACGAAGCCGGCGCTGTCACCATCGACTGGGTTGCGCTCGCTGCTGGCCTCCTGATCCTCGGCGTTGCCATCGTGGGCCTGCTCTCGGAAGAGCTGCAGACCGTTGTCGACGCCATCGAGTCGTCGCTGCTGCAGTCGACCAACGTTTCGGCCCCGTCCTGATATTGGGCCTTTGGTCGCGCATGGCGTGACCGAGCTGAAACGCGCATGGCAGCCCACGGGCTGCCATGCTTGTTTCGGGGCGTTGGGTGGCGCCCCGCAGCACGGATCGGGCAAAATTCGTGCTCTGTTAAGAGTTGTCGCGCTTAGTGTCGTATCACCACACAACTTTTCTTGCGTTGTGGAGACGTCGTAGCCGTTGCGAGCGGGGGGTGAAGGACATGATGCGAACGACTGATTTTCTGAACGACGAGACCGGTGCAGTCACTGTGGATCTCGTTGCACTTGCGGCAGGCATTCTGATCCTCGGGGTCGGTGCTGTGAGCCTGCTTTCCAATGAAGTGCAGTCTGTTGTGGACGAGATGGAGCTTCTCTATCCGCAGGCGGCCACGTTCAGTCTGCCGACCGAGAACTAAAACCACAGCCTTTCTTGCGTGGTTGGCCCCATGAGAGGCATACTGAAGCCGGTGGGGAGATGGAGCGCATAGGCGCGGTAGGGAGAAGACCATGCGGTTGATCGGTATTCTAGTGCTTCTGCTGGGCATCGGCCTGGCGGGCGGGGCACTGTACTACGCCAACAAAGTGTTTTCTCAGTACAAACAGGTCAATGTGGTGGATACCGGTCCCGGTACCGTTCCCGTGATCGTCGCGACTGAGAAGATCGAGTTCGGCAAGCCGATCAAGGAGAGCATGATCCGCATTGTGGACTGGCCGGAGACGTCGGTTCCGCAGGGCGCCTTCACATCGCCGGAGGATCTGATCGGTGACAGCACCACCGAAAAGCGGGTGGCGCTGCGCGCGATCGAGCCGGACGAACCGATCCTGGAAGCGAAGGTGAGCGGGTTCGGCGAGGACTCGACCATGTCGATCATGCTCGGCGAGAACAAACGCGCCTTCTCGCTGCCGATCGACGCGGTGTCGGGTGTCGCCGGCTTCATCACGCCGGGCGACCGAGTGGACATCATCCTCACGGAGGGGTCGGGCGGCGATCTCGTCTCCCGCGTCATCCTGCAGAACGTGCTGGTGATCGCGGTCGACCAGACGTCGCGCAAGGACTCGGTGAGCGCTCGGATCGGACGCACCGCCACGGTGGAGGTCAATGCGCGCCAGGCCTCCAAGCTGGCCCTCGCGCAGCAGCTCGGCCGTCTGTCGCTGACGCTGCGCGGTGTCGGTCAGGAAGTTTCCGAAGATGATCTCGCCCCGGTCTCGATCCGCGATATCACGGGCGAGGTGGAAGAGGTCGAGGAAAAGGCGCCGGTCGCGCGCACCGTGCGGGTGCGCCGGGGCGGTGGCGACGCTGAAGACGTCCGCGTCGACTGACCAGGCGCGGAGAAGACTAGACGGCGCGGCGCGTAGCCGCGCCCTTTCTGTTTAGCGAGACGAGCGTCCGCCGCGCCGCCTCTGCGGTGGCTCTTGCGCCAGTCTGCGACTCTCAGATCTCGCGAAATCTTCGCTTTGCGTTGTCCTCGGCTACTCTGCGAATTCGGATACCCGGATGCCGTGTATTCGAGCTATCGGGACACCGAGGCCGTGCAATACGCGGCTGCTGCTTCTCTTTTTTGCGGCACATCTGCCACGTCTGCGCGCGCCGCCTCATCGGGTTCCCGATTCACGTTGAGCGGGCCTGCCGATGAGTGTGTAGTCTTGGGACACCATACACTTCCAACGAGCGCTGTCGGGGGGCGATTAGAGCCATGTCAGGAAGACACTATCCACAGTTCCTAAGGTGCTTGCTTCTCACTGCCGGGTTCTTTCTGGCGCTTATCGCTGAAACAGCCTCCGCGCAGGGGCCGTCAGTGTTGCGGACGGCGAGGGGGCTCGCGTCCGACAACGTGGCGGTCCTCGTGAACCGCGCGATTGTCGTGGAGAGCGCACAACCCTTCGTCGAGGTTTCGGTCGCACAGCCGGAGATCGCGGATGTCTCGCCGCTTTCGGACCGCGCCATCTACATCTTCGGCCGGTCCCGCGGCACCACCACGCTGACCCTGCTCGGCGAGAACGGCGCACTTATCGCGAATGTCGATATCCGCGTCGCTCCCGATCTCGGCGAGCTGAAGAAGCGTCTGCAGGACACCATGCCGGGCGAGAAGATCGACGTGCGCCCCGCCGGCGCCGGCATCGTCCTCTCGGGCACCGTCTCTGGCAAGCTGAAGATGGACCGGGCCCTGACGCTCGCGCGCGCCTATGCGGGCGATGCCGTGACCAACCTGATGAGCATCGGCGGCACGCAGCAGGTCTCGCTGAAGGTGCGCATCGCCGAGATGAGCCGGAGTGCCGCGAAGGACATCGGCATCTCCACCGGCGCGGTCGGCGTCACCAACCGGACCTCGACGCTGATCGAGACCGGCGATGGTGTCGAGGTCAACCCGAACCCGGATGACGACGGCGCGATCTTCACCCAGCTTCTGTCGGGCTTCGGCACCTTCGGGGCGGTCTTCCAGATCGCGGACAGCTTCCTCGTGAACCTCACGATCGACGCGCTCGAGAGCAAGGGCTTCGCGCGCACGCTCTCCGAGCCGAACCTCGTCGCGCTCTCGGGCAGCGAGGCCGAGTTCCTGGCCGGCGGCGAAGTCCCGATCCCGATCATCAGCGATGACGGCGCGGATGTGCAGTTCAAGCCCATCGGCGTGGCGCTCACCTTCCTGCCGACGGTGCTGGACGACGGGCTGATCAACATCGCGCTCGCCACCGAGGTCTCGAGCATCGACAGCACGATCTCGAGCTTCATCTCCGGCCTCGGCGGCATCACCACCTCGGTGCCGGGCTTCACGGTGCGCCGCGCGGCCACGGTGATCGAGCTCCGGGACGGTGAAAGCTTCGCGATCGCGGGCCTCTACGAAGAAGATTTCACGGATGCCGTGTCGCAGCTGCCCTGGGTCTCCGACCTGCCGGTCATCGGCAATCTCTTCCGGTCGGTCGACTTCCAGCGCGGCGAGAGCGAGCTTGTGATCCTGGTGACGGCGAACCTCGTGACGCCGGTCTCCAGCGAGGACCAGCTCGTCCTGCCGACCGATCGGGTCGCGCTGCCTACCGAGGCGGAGCTCTTCCTCTTTGGCCGCACCGAAGGTGCTGCCGCCGGCGCGCCCGGCGCGGGCCAGGGTTTCGACGGTTCCTACGGCTACGTGGTGGAGTGAAGCACATGAAAGCGAACCACATCCTCTGCCTCGCCGCCGCGGGGCTCCTGACCGCTGGCTGTGCGGTCGAATCCGGCAGCAAGCCCAACCAGGGCTTCGGTTTCGCCGCGCGCAGCAACGACCGTATCCAGGTCGCCTATGGCGATCCCTCGCAGCGCCTGCGCGACCTCTCCGTCGCCTTCCGCGCCGCGGTGCCGGACACGGTGAACTTCGCCTTCGACAGCAGCCGGCTGGACAGCGAGTCGCGTCGCGTCCTCGACCAGCAGGCCATGTGGCTGAAGGCGAACAAGGCCGTGCGCATGGCCGTGATCGGCCACACCGACCTCGTGGGCGGTGAGCGCTACAACAGCCGCCTGGGCCTGCGCCGGGCGCGCGTGGCGGTGAACTATCTCGTGCGCAAGGGCGTCGCGCGCTCGCGGCTCGACGCGGTGGAGAGCCGCGGCGAATCCGAGCCCGTGGTCAACACCCAGGAGCGTGAGCGTCAGAACCGCCGGTCCGTGACGGCGGTGGTCGGCTTTGACCGCCAGTTCGTCGGCACGGGCCTCGACGGCATCTATGCCGAGCGTGCGCTGGCCAACTACCGCACGCTGCAGAACGCGGCCCTCGTGCCCGCCGCAGCCGGCCTCGCCGAGGCTGTCGACACCGCGGATACCGGCGGCTGATCCCGCCCGGACGGCGGCCTTCTCGCAGGGCTTTTGCGCCTGCGTGAACGCCGCCGTCCACACCCCTGCCACAATTCTGCGCAACACACTGCATGGTTGCGCCTTGAGAGTAATTCCCGCCTCGATACCTCCGCGTCACTCGGGGTGCAGGCCGTGTAGACGCGTTGTTTGCCTAACAGTGTTTTGCTCTGGGACACAGTCTCGGGCCCTTGCGACCGACCTGGCTCAAACGGGTACGGGCGGGTGGCATTTGGGGTCTGCCCGGTTCTGGACGACGGCGCGAACCACTTTGAGGGGAATGGACGGATGGCACTGTCTTTCAAGCGCGAAGCGAAGCCCGACGTGCCGGAGGCGGTGGTCTTCTCCGACGATTTTGTCGAGATCGATGCGCTCGCTGAGGATCTCGACTCCGAGATCGGACCGGATCAGTGGGTGGAGGTCGCGAATTCCGAGGCCGACGAGGTCTTCGAGGACGCGAACCGCGATCAGACCTTCGTGATCCTGACGCTGAGCGTGGACACGCCCGAGGCGGTGGAGAACACCGCGCAGCTGATCCGCAAGGCCAACAACGCCGACATGTATGTGCTGCTAGTCTGCGGCGATGTCTCGTCGCGCAGCATGCACATGCTGATCCGCGCCGGCGCTGCGGAGTTCGCGCCCTATCCCGAACCGGCCGGCGCGCTGAAGGAAGCGATCAACAATGTCCGCGTCGCGCGCGCCCAGGGCCGCCGCAGCGCTTCGGGCACCGGCAGCTCGGTCAAGCGCAACGGCCGGCTGATCGGCGTCTACGGCGTCGCCGGCGGCGTCGGCGCCAGCACCATGGCGGTCAACATCGCCTGGGAGCTCTCCAACGCCGTGCGCCAGGAGGGCCGGCGCGTGGCGCTTCTCGACTTCAACTTCCAGTACGGCTCGCTCGCCACCTATCTCGACGTGCCCCGCCGCGAGGCGGTCTACGAGCTCGTCTCCGAGGCGGGCAACATGGACCAGACCGCCTTCACCCAGGCGCTGTCCACCTATCGCGATCGTCTGCACGTGCTCACGGCTCCGCGAGATGCGCTGCCGCTCGACATCGTTTCGCCTTCTGATGTCGCCAACATGCTTAAGCTCGCCAGGGAATCGTTCGACTACGTCGTGATCGACATGCCCCAGGCGCTGATGAACTGGTCGGAAACGGTCTACTCGGCAGCGGACGCTTTTGTGACGATCATGGAAATAGACATGCGCTCGGCTCAGAACATGTTCCGGTTTCTTCGGACCCTGAAGTCCGAAGACCTGGACATGGGCAAGTCGGTGCATCTGCTGAACCGCGCACCCGGGCTCACCGATCTTTCCGGAAAGACGCGCGTTAAGCGGCTGGCGGAAAGCCTTGCAATAGAATTTTCGCACATGATGCCCGACGGCGGCAAAGCGGTGGTGGCGGCCTGCGACCAGGGGGCCCCGCTTGCGGATGCCGCGCGGTCGAACCCGCTGCGCAAGGAGATCGTGAAGCTGACGCAGCGGCTGCTTGAGATGACGTCCGAAGAAGCGGCGGAAGCGGCTGCCGGCTGAGCCCGCGGCCAAGGCATACTGAAGGAGAGCCCAGATGTTTCGTCGCATGCGCACTGACGGCCCGGTGACCGAGGCGGCCGGGCCCGCAGCGGAGCAGCCGAGGCCGCAGGAGTCCGAAAAGTCGGACGCCAACGCCCAGGCGCGCGCCAAGGCGCAGCCGAGCTCGGCGGAACGTCTGCGCGAGATCAGCGCCCAGGCCGTGGGCCGCGGCGGCGGGGAGACGGAGGCTAAACGCCGCCGCCGCCTCCTGAATCTGCGCGTGGAGATGCACGGCAAGCTCCTCGACACGCTGAACCTCGCCGCGCTGGACAAGGTGAGCGAGGCAGAGCTGCGCCACGAGATCGGCGAGATCGTGCGCGAGGAGCTGGCCACCTCGGACCTGGTGCTCTCGCGCCCGGAATTCGACGGGCTCGTGCGCGAGCTGGTGGACGAGGTCATGGGTCTCGGCCCGCTCGAGCCCCTGCTTGCCGACCCGACCGTCACGGACATCCTCGTGAACGGTTTTGAGCACTGCTACGTGGAGCGCAAGGGCAAGCTCGTCCGCACCAATGTGCAGTTCAAGGACAACCAGCACCTGATGCGGGTGATCACCAAGATCGTCTCGGCCGTCGGCCGGCGCATCGACGAATCGAACCCCTGGGTGGATGCGCGTCTCGCCGATGGCAGCCGCGTGAACGCGCTCGTGCCGCCCTGCGCGGTGGACGGCCCGCTGCTCTCCATCCGTAAGTTCTCGAAGATCCCCTTCACGGTGGACCGGCTGATCGAGAGCGGCGCGTTCTCCGAGGAAATGGCGCTCTTTCTCCATGCCTGCGTGCGCTGTCGCCTCAACATCATCATCTCGGGCGGTACCGGCTCCGGTAAGACCACCTCGCTCAACGCGCTCTCCTCCTTCATCTCCAACGACGAGCGTATCGTCACGATCGAGGATACCGCCGAGCTGCAGCTCCAGCAGGAGCATGTGGGCCGGATGGAGAGCCGCCCGGCAAATATCGAGGGCACCGGCGCCGTCACCATCCGCGACCTCCTGCGCAACGCCCTGCGTATGCGCCCCGATCGCATCATCGTCGGCGAGTGCCGCGGCGAGGAGGTGATCGACATGCTTCAGGCCATGAACACCGGCCATGACGGCTCGATGACCACGATCCACGCCAACAGCGCGCGCGACGCCCTCTCGCGTCTCGAGAACATGATCGGCATGGCTGGCATCGAGCTGCCGCTGAAGGCGGTGCGCACCAACATCGCCGGTGCCGTGAACCTGATCGTGCAGGTGAGCCGTATGTCGGACGGTATGCGCCGCATGATGTCGATCACGGAAATCGTCGGCATGGAGGGCGATGTGATCACCATGCAGGATATCTTCAAGTTCGAGCGGTTAGGCACAGACCAGGGCGGGAAGGTGCGCGGGCGCTATACGGCGACCGGCATCCGCTCGCGGTATGCCGACCGGTTCAAGCAGTGGGGCTACGAGTTGCCCCAGAGCCTGTTCAAACCGGATCTCTGAGGGGAAGGACCCGGATAAATGCTCTTCCAGCCCATCATCTACGCGCTGATCTTCGTCGGCATCCTGCTGATTGTGGAGGGCATCTATCTCGTCGTCTACGGCAAGACGCTGAAACGCGAGAAGCGCGTCAACCGCCGCCTCTCGCTGCTGCAGGAGGGCAAGGACACCGAGGAGGTGCTCTCGATCCTGCGCGCCGAGCGCGAGGGCAACAAGCGCGACGGCAAGCTGCCGGTGGTGGGCGCGCTCCTGGAGAAGGCGAAACACGCCAATATCCAGATGTCGCCCCTCATCATCGGCCTCTCGATCCTGGGCCTCACCATCGTGGCCTTCGTCCTGCTGACCTGGTTCACCGCGGCCTCGCTGCCGGTGCGGATCCTGATCGCGATCGTCTGCGGCTACGGCGCGCTCTATATCTGGCTCTCCAACAAGGCCAAGGCGCGCGTCGCGATGCTGGAAGAGCAGTTCCCGGACGCGGTGGACCTCATGGTCCGCTCGCTCCGGGTCGGCCATCCCATCACCGCGGCCATCGCGATCGTGGCGCGCGAGATGCCCGATCCGCTCGGCACCGAGTTCGGTCTGATCGCGGACGAGGCGACCTACGGTATGAACCTCAACGACGCGCTCGACCGGCTGGCGAGCCGTGTGCCGCTGCCGGATCTGCGCTTCTTCACCATCGCGGTGAACATCCAGTCGACCTCGGGCGGTAACCTCGCCGAGGTGCTCGACGGTCTCAGCAAGGTGATCCGCGCCCGCTTCAAGCTGTTCCGGAAGGTGAAGGCGATCACGGCCGAGGC
>JBCBWF010000190.1:0-9126 GCA_039817245.1 Pseudomonadota bacterium
CCGGCGCGCAGGAGAGCCGCGCGGCGGCTCAGACCATCGCGCTGGCACAGGCCCTCGGTGAGCTGGCGCGCGACGGTCATCACCGGGTTGAGCGAGAATTTCGGGTCCTGCATGACCATGGCCATGCGCCGGCCGCGAAGGCTGCGGCGCACCCGCTCGGAGGCGGTGAGGAGATCGATGCCGTCGAAGGCGAGGCGCGTGGCCGCGATGCGCCCCGGCGGGCGCACGAGGCCGAGAACGGAGCGCCCGGTCATCGTCTTGCCCGAGCCGCTTTCGCCGACGATGCCGAGGCGCTCGCGCCCGAGCGTGAAGGAGACGCCGCGCACGGCCTCGACGGGGCCCGCCTCGGTGTCGAAGGTGACGCGCAGATCCTCCACCTCGAGCAGGCTCATTGGGCGGGCTCCGAGCGGGGCGGGACGGTGCCGGGGGTCCCGGGCCTGACCCGGGACCTCCTTGAGGCCGGCGGCCAGGGAGGTGCCGGGTCGAGCCCGGCACAGCCGCAGGCCGCAGCGCCCATCACCGGCGTCATCGGGCGGCCCGCGGGTCGAGCACGTCGCGCAGCCCGTCGCCGAGCAGGTTGAAGCCGAGCGAGACGACGAAGATCGCGAGGCCCGGCATCGTCGCCACCCACCACTGGTCGAAGAGGAACTTGCGGCCCGAGGAGATCATGAGGCCCCATTCCGGCAGCGGCGGCTGGGCGCCGAGGCCGAGAAAGCCAAGCCCTGCGGCAGTGAGGATGACCCCGGCCATGTCCAGCGTCACGCGGATCACCACGGAGGGCAGGCACATGGGCATCACATGGCCGAAGACGATACGGCCGGGCCCCGCGCCCTGGAGGCGTATGGCGGCGATATAGTCGGCCCCGCGCACCGTGAGCGTCTCGGCCCTGGCGACGCGGGCGTAAGGGGGCCAGGCGGTGAGCGCGATGGCGAGCACGGCGTTCTCCACCCCGGGCCCGAGGGCGGCGACGAAGGCGAGCGCGAGGATGAGCCGCGGAAAGGCGAGGAAGATGTCGGTGAGGCGCATGAGCGCCACATCCACCCAGCCGCCGAAATAGCCCGCCACGGTGCCGACCAGCAGGCCGAAGACCGGCGCTGTGACCGTGACCAGCGCGACGATGTAGAGCGTGACGCGGGCGCCATGGGCGAGCCTCGACCAGATATCGCGACCGAATTCGTCGGTGCCGAGCCAGTGATCGGGCGAGAGCGGGGGCTGGAGGCGCCCGGCGAGGTTCTGCGTCAGCGGATCGTGCACCGAGAGGAGCGGCGCTGCGGCGGCGATGAAGAGCAGGGCCAGGACAATGGCGAGGCCGCCCAGCGTGAGCGGGTTGCGTGCGAGGCGCAGCCAGCCGAGCCAGAGCTGGCCGAGCCGCGCCTGCAGCGCGGTCTGCGGGTTGGGCTCGAGGAGCCAGGCGCGCGACAGGAGGTTCACCCGCTCACTCCATCACCGCCCGCGCGCGGGGGTCCATCGCGCGGTAGAGGAGATCGGAGAGCAGGTTGAGGAAGATGAAGACCGAGCCCACCACGATGGTGCCGCCCATCACCGCCGCGATATCGGCCGAGAAGAGCGCGTTGGTGATGTAGAGACCGAGGCCGGGCCAGGCGAAGACGGTCTCGGTCAGCACCGAGCCCTCCAGCAGGTTGGCGTAGGAGAGCGCGATCACGGTGATGAGCGGGACCGAGACATTGCCGAGCGCGTGCACCCAGACGACGCGCCATTCCGGCATGCCCTTCACCCGCGCGGTGGTGATGTATTCCTGCCCGAGCTGGTCGATCATGAAGCTGCGGGTCATGCGGCTGATATAGGCCATCGAGTAGTAGCCGAGGACGCCTGCGGGCAGGACGATATGGGTGAGCGCGTTGGCGAAGATGTCCCAGGCGCCGGCCAGCGCGGTGTCGATCAGGATCGCGCCGGTGACGGGGGTGACGTCGAGCTCGAACATGAACTCGTAGGAGGTGTCGAGCCGGCCCGGGCCGCCGACCCAGCCGAGCTCGCCATAGAAGACGAGAAGCCCGATGAGGCCGAGCCAGAAGACCGGCATGGAATAGCCCATGAGGCCGATCAGCCGCACGAGCTGGTCGACCCAGCTGCCGGGGCGCGTGGCGGCGACGACGCCGGCGGGCACGCCGAGGGCGACGCCGATGATCGTGGCGATGGTGGCGAGCTCGAGCGTGGCGGGGAAGACGCGGGCGATATCCTCGAGAACCGGCTGCGCGGTCAGCAGCGAGGTGCCGAAATCGCCGGTGAGCGCGTCGCGCACATAGATCGCGAACTGCACCCAGATGGGATCGTTGAGGCCGAGCGCCTCGCGTGCCGCCTGGTATTGCGCCTCGGTCGCGCGCTCGCCGACGATGGCCAGCACCGGGTCGATGGGGATCACCCGACCGATCACGAAGGTGACGGCGAGCAGGCCGAGAAAGGTGATGGCCAGCATGCCGAGAAGCGAGAGCGCCGAGAGGGCGAGGCGGCCGAGCCGGGCGGGCCAGGCGGCGCGCGCGCGGGCTGAGCTCTCCTCGGTGAGCGTGTCGGACATGCGGGGACCTGGGGGTCAGGATCCGGCGCCGGGCAGGCCGGCGCCGGTTGCGTCGATCACTTCGTGACCGACCAGAAGAAGGCCGAGTGGATCGAGCCGCCCGCCGAGAAGCCCTCGACGCCGTTGCGCGCGGCGACCTGGGTGATGAGCTGGAACATCGGCGCGAAGGGCGAGGTCTGCTGGTGGATGCGCTGGATCTCCAGATACATCGCCTCGCGCTTGGCGGTGTCCTTCTCGAGCACGGCGGCGTTGGTGAGGTCGTTCACCTCCTCCGCCGGCCAGGCGTTGCGCCAGGCGAGGATGCCGGTGAGGCCCGCATCGTCGGCATTGTTCGGGTTGCGCGCGAAGGTGTCGGCATTGGTGTGCGGGTCCGGATAGTCCGGGCCCCAGGCGCCGAGATAGATGTCGTGCTTGCGCGCGCGGTACTCGCCGAGGATCTCCTTGCCGGTGCCGGTGCGCAGGGTGGCGGTGATGCCGGCCTGGGAGAGCGTGTTCTGGAAGGCCTGCGCCATCTCCAGCCGGTCCTGGTCGTTGCGCACGAAGATGGTGACCTCGAAGCCCTCGACGCCCGCCTCGGCGAGCAGGCCCTTGGCCTTCTCGATGTCGAGCACATAGGGCGTCTCGGTCAGCGCGCCGAGAAAGCCGTCCGGCAGGAAGGCCTGGTGCACCTTGTACTGGCCCTTCAGGAAGGTGGCGGCCATGGCGTCGTAGTCGATCAGGTATTTGAAGGCCTCGACGACCTTGGGATTGTTGAGCGGCTCGACCTTCTGGTTGAGGGCGACATACATGATGCGCCCGCGCACCTCATCGGTGACGACGACGTCCGGATTGCCGGAGATGCCCTCGATATCGACCGGGGTGAGCTTCAGCGCGATATCCACATCGCCCTTCTCGATGAGCAGGCGCTGGGTCGCGGGCTCGGCCACATGGCGCATGAAGACACGCTTCATGGCCGGCGCGCCGCGCCAGAAATTCGCGTTGGCCTCGAGGATGTAGCTGTCCGACGGCTTGAAGGCGCGCAGCGAGTAGGCGCCGGAGCCGGCGGTGTTGGTCTTCAGCCAGCCATAGCCGAGATCGCCCTCCGCCTCGTTGGCGAGCACGGTCTCCTTGTCCACCACCGAGGCCACCACGGCGGTGAGGCAGTTGTAGAAGAAGGAGGGCGCGTAGGGCTTGTCGGTGACGATGGTGAGGGTGTTGCCCTCGAAGGTGATCTTCTCGTCCACATTGTCCGGCGTGAAGCCGAACTGGGTGAGGATGAAGGAGGGCGTCTTGTCGAGCTTGACCGCGCGGCGGAGCGAGAAGGCCGCATCCTCGGCGCGCACCGGATTGCCGGAGTGGAAAGTGATCCCCTCCTTCATGACGAAGCTGTAGGTGACGCCGTCATCGGCCAGCGACCAGCTCTCCGCCAGGCCCGGCACGAGGGGGCCGAGATCGGCGGGGTCGAGCTCGATCAGCGTGTCGTAGACATTGTTGAGCATGTCGTTGCCGGAGAACTCGAAGCTCTCGGCCGGGTCGAGCGAGACGATGTCGTCGATCTTGTCGGCGATCACCAGCGTGTCGGCGGGGGTATCGGCATGGGCGGCAGGCATGAGCACGAGCGCGAGGCCGCCCGCAAGGGCCGGCAGCAGCCGGCGGAGCGTCTGGTCGATCAGCATTTCTCTACTCCCAGTTGTCTGGCGCGCCATGTGCCGGCGCTTGCCATGGCACAGACTGGGCAGAGGCCCGGGGCGATGTCCAGCCTTCGATGCATCGCAGGAACGGCTTGCCGCGGCGCAGCATAAGGCGCCAGCGAGAGACCGGCGGGCGAAGGAGGCTGGCCGGGATCGCGGTGCTGGAGTATGTTTGCGCCCCGGGGGATCCGGGACGGCGACGACAGCAGGGCGACGGCGGGACGCAGCGGCAGGCGCGGCGCTCGCGCCGGGGCCCGAACGCGGATCGAAGGGGCGATGCGATGATGGGCAAGTTCTTCAAATGGCTGTTCTACGGCTTCATGGGGCTCTTCGCGCTCGCCTTCGTGTTTCTGCTGATCGGCGAGGACGGGATCCAGGTGAGCATCGGCGACGGGGCCGATTTCACCATCGTATCGGGCTCGGAGAACAAGGCGCTGGAGCCCATCATCAAGGAATGGGGCGCGGGCGAGGGGCTGACCATTGAGGTCGCCTATCGCGGCTCGGTGGACATCGCGCGGATGCTCGCGGACGGGGCGGATGCGCCCTATGACGCCGTGTGGCCGGCCAACGGGCTTTGGACCGCCATGGGCGACAAGTTCAAGGTGGTGAAGTTTTCGGAGTCGATCCTGCGCTCGCCGGTGGTGCTGGGCCTCAAGCGCTCCATCGCCGAGCGGCTGGGCTGGATCGGGCGCGACGACCTGACGATCGCGGAGATCGCGGAGGCGGCGAAGAAGGGCGATTTCCGGCTGGCGATGACCTCGGCGACGCAGTCGAATTCCGGCGCCTCGGCCTATTTCGGCTTCCTGCACGCCTTCGCCGGCCAGCCCGATGTGCTGACTGCGGCGCATCTGGAAGATGCGGGCGTGCGCGACCGCACAGCCGCGCTCCTGGCGGCGGTGGACCGCTCCTCCGGCTCGAGCGGCTGGCTGAAGGAGGCCTTCGTGGAGAACCCCGACCGGTTCGACGCGATGATCAACTACGAAGCGCTGATGATCGAGGCCAACCAGGCGCTGATCGCGGCGGGCGGCGAGCCGCTCTACGTGGTCTATCCCGCGGACGGGATGGCGGTGGCGGACAGCCCGCTCGGCTACATCGAGAAGGGCGACAAGGCCAAGGCCGCGGTGTTCGACGGCATCAAGCGGCATCTCCTCAGCGTGCCGGTGCAGGAGCAGTTGCAGGATCTCGGCCGGCGCGCCTCGCTCATCGGCATGGGCGCCGGCACCGATCCCGCGGTGTGGAACCCGGATTGGGGGATCGACGGGTCGCGCTCCATCGCGCCCATCCCGACGCCTGCGCCGGAGGTGATCCAGGAGGCGCTGCGGATCTACCAGACCGATCTGCGCAAGCCTTCCCTAACGGTGTGGCTGCTCGATGTGTCGGGCTCGATGGAGGGCGAGCCGATCGACAAGCTGCGCGAGGCGATGGCGCTGCTGTTCGATCCCACCGCCTCGTCGCTCTCGCTCCTGCAGCCCTCGGCGCGGGACATCGCGATCGTGATCCCGTTCAACAGCGCGCCGGGCGCGGCCTGGCGGGTGGACGGGAACGACCCGGCCGCGCTGCGCGCGATGATCGCGGATATCCGGCGGCTGCGCGCGGGCGGGGGCACGGATGTCTACGCGGCGGGGCTCGCGGCACTGGACGCGCTCGACCCCTTCGCGGCGGAGGGCACGCTCTTCGACCGGCTGCCGGCGATCATCGCACTGACGGACGGGGCGTCCTCGATCGAGAACCGCGAGCTCTTTCTGGAGGCGCTGGCGGAGCGGAGCTACGGGCGGGACATCCCGATCCATGCCATCGCGCTCGGCGAGGCGGATGAGCGCCAGCTCGACGAGCTGAACGCGGCGACCGTGGGCCGGCTCTTCGATGCGCGCACCGACATGGCCAAGGCGCTGAAGAGCGCGAAGGGCTACAATTGATGACGCTGCCGCCGCTCGCGCGCCAGGTGGTGGCGGGCCTGGCTGCGGCGGGCGCCTTTCTCGGCCTCTTCTACGGGCTGACGCTGGCCTGGTGGATCGCGCTTCTGGCCGGGGTGGGGGTTTTCGCGGCGGCGATGCTGCTGATCGAGCCGACCCGGCCGCCGGCGCAGGTCTACGTGGCGGACGGGGTGACGGAGGCCGATCTCCGCGCGGCCATCGCCCGGCTCTCGGAGGCGGCGGGGCGGCTGAAGCGCGCGGCCGAGGGCGCCGGCGGGAAGGATGGCGCGCTCTTTGCGAGCATGGCCGAGCGGGTGGAGGCGATCCGCAGCCACCACCAGCAGGACCCGCGGGATTTCCGCCATTCGCGACCCTTCATCAACACTGCCCTCGGCCAGATGGTTGAGGCGGTGGAAGGCTATGCGTCGCTGGCCGCCAAGGCGCGGGGCGCGAACCGGGCGCGGCTCGGCGAGCTCCGCGGCCAGATCGAGGGCTTCCTGCCAGCGCTAGAGAAGATCGAGCAGGCCTGTCTGGAGAACGACTTCACGGCGCTGGAGGTACAGGTGGAGGTTCTGGGCGATCAGCTCGCCCGGCGGCACTAGCCGCACAGGCGATCCTTGAGGACCGGTGTTGGCGGGGGTTGCGGCCGCTCCCTCCCACGTCATCTTGCGCAACGTTCTATGAATGCCCGGTGAAGAGATTCGCGTTCCCGCTCAGACCGGGGCGTTCGCAGATGTTCACACAATGTTCGTTCTCGGCTGCGAATAATGTCGTGGGTGGGAGCGGCCGTGGGGGCAGTTCCCGCCGCACGGAGGGTACAGAGGTGGCGCATGGGGGATGTGCGCGCCTCATTCGGTCCCCATGTTTGGGGCATAGTCGGGGCTCCGTTCACGCGGCGCGGCGGAGCCGATGGGGGAGAAAGATATGCGCAAACTGATCGGGCTCGCCATCCTCGGTGTCGTGGCGGTCGTGGCGCTGGTGGCCACGCAGATCGACCTCTCTATACTGCAGCGCAACCTGCCAGAGCGGCGCGATCCGGTGGCGCTGCGCATCTTCTATGGCGGCGAGAAGCGGGCGTTCCTGGCCAATCCGCGGGTGGCGGAGATTGTGTCGGAGCGCTTCGCCATCGATCTCGATGCCCGCAAGGCCGGCTCGATCGAGATGGTGACGAGCCTCGACAGCACGGGCATGGACTGTCTCTGGCCCTCCAACATGATCGCGGTGGAGCTGGCGCGCAAATCCGGCAAGCCGGTGGTCTCGGCCGAGACGGTCTTCAACTCGCCGATCGTGTTCTACGCCTGGGCCGATGTGGCGGACGCGTTCGAGACAGCAGGGATCGTGCGCCGGCGCAATGACGGGTTCCTGGCCGCGGATGTGGCGGCTCTGGGGATGCTCTTGGCGGAGGGGCAGCGCTGGCGGGAGAGTTTCGGGCTGAACATCTTCGGGCCGGTGAAGGTGTTCTCCACCGATCCCACCAAGTCCAACTCCGGCAATATCTGGCTCGGTCTGCTGGCGACGATCTTCAACGACGGTGCCGTGCCGGACGAGGCGGCGCTGACCACGGTGCTGCCGAAGCTCGAGGATTACTTCGGGCGGATGGGCTATATGGAAAGCTCGTCCGGCGACATCTTCGCGAGTTTCCTCAAGCAGGGGATGGGGGCACGGCCGATCATCGTGGGTTACGAGAACCAGATGGTGGAGTTTCTGATCGAGAATGCACAGGCGGCCGATCTCATCCGCCAGAAGATCCGGGTGATCTATCCGGAGCCCACGATCTACGCCTCGCATCCGCTGATCGCGCTGACGCCGGAATGCCGGCGGCTGGAGGAGGCGCTGCTGGACCCGGAGGTGCAGGCGATCGCCTGGGCGGATCACGGGTTCCGGACGGGTCTGCTCGGCGTCGAGAACGACCCGGCAGCGCTGGAGACCGCGAGCCTGCCCGAGGCGGTGAGCCTGGTGGTGCCGATGCCGACGGCCGAGGTGATGACCCGGCTCCTCGAGGAGGTGCGGTGAGCGATCCCGCGCTCGCCGCGCTCCTGGAGGAGGTGGCGGCACATGCCCGTCCCGCGGCGGCTGAGGGCAAGGTGGTGGACTATATCCCCGCGCTCGCCGCGGTGCCGCCCGGGCGGTTCGCGCTGGCGATGGTGACGGCGGACGGGCGCGAGGCAGCGGTCGGCGATGCGGACCAGCCCTTCTCGATCCAGTCGGTCTCCAAGCTCTTCTCGCTGGCCCTGGCCATGGAGTGGCTCGGCGACACGCTCTGGGAGCGGGTGGGGCGCGAACCCTCGGGGATGCGGTTCAACTCGCTGATCCAGCTCGAGACGGAAGAGGGAATACCGCGCAACCCATTCATCAATGCCGGCGCAATCGCAGTGACCGATGCGCTCATGGAACGGCGCTGGAACTTCGAGACCTCGTTCCGGACACAGATGCGGCTGCTGACCGGAAACCCTGCGCTGCAATACGACGCCGCGGTGCACCGCTCGGAGCGCACTCATGGGGATCTGAACCGCGCGATCGCCTATGTGCTGAAGGCGAAGGGGAACCTGCGCGGAGACCCGCAAGCGGTGACGGACAGCTATTTCCGGGCCTGCGCGCTGGCGGCCTCTGCGCGCGATCTGGCACGGGCCTGCCTTTTCATCGCGGCGCCGGGGCGGGGCTGGGGCGCAGCGCACGGCGCGGCCTGCGCAGAGGGCCGGCACGCGGCGCGGCTGCGCGCGATCATGCGCAGCTGCGGGCTCTACGACCAGTCCGGCGAATTCGCCTACCGCGTCGGCCTGCCGGGCAAGAGCGGCGTCGGCGGCGGGATCGTGGTGGCGAGCCCGACGGGGCGCGAAGGTCCCTGGGCGGCCTGCGCGTGGTCCCCCCCGCTCGACCGCTACGGCAACTCCGTGGCCGGGCAGGTGGCCCTGGAGGCGCTGGCTGCCCGGCTCTGCTGAGCGCACCCGACAGAGGCTCGCTCTGCGATGCGCGACCCTCGCTCAGATCGCTGCGCCCGCGCCCGCCCACG
>JBCBWF010000432.1:0-4246 GCA_039817245.1 Pseudomonadota bacterium
CAGGGCGCGTCGCCGGGTGCCGACTCACTCTTGCGGCCGCTCCCACCCGCGTCATGTTGGGCATGAGAGTGAGAACTTATAGTGAACACGCCTATGTCGGTGGCGATCCTGCCGAAGATCTGGGCGTGTTCACTATAAGTTCTCACTCTCATGCCCAACATGACGCGGGTGGGAGCGGCCGCAAGAGTGAGTCGGCACCCGGCGACGCGCCCTGGACACACCCTGCCCCCCTATTTCTGCCAGCGTCATGGAAGCGAGACACGCCTTGCGGCACCGAATCCCCTAATCAGGGCCTTGTGCGCGGCCCGGGCAATCGGGCGGGACGGGACAGGCATAGGGAGAGTGCGTCATGGCACCGCAAGGAATCGTCGCGGCGATAGTCGTGGGTCTCATTGCAGGCTGGCTCGCCAGCTTCATCGTCGGCGGCGGCGGGCTGCTCAAATACATCGTCTGGGGCGTGCTCGGATCCTTCGTGGGCGGCTTCCTGCTGCCGCTCACCGGGCTGAAGATCAACACCGGCATCCCGTTCCTAGACACGGTCCTGGTCTCGGCCATCGGCGCCATCGTTCTGGTCTTCGCGGCGCGGCTGATCTCCTGAGGCGACGCTGAGGCTCCGCGTAGCGTTCCTCGGAACGCCTGGTCAGGACGCCCGGTCGCGGGCGGCCTCGATCATGTCCGTGTACTGACCGCGCGGGCGGAAGCGGACGAGATAGCTCTCCACGATCCCCTCCGGCGCTTCCGGAGCGATGCCGAGATCCGCGAAACCGCGGGCTTCGGCGCTCACCACGTTGTCGCGCTCCAGCAGACGGACCTGGTCGAGCGTCAGCGGCGGCTCGGGCAGTATCTGCAGCACGCGGCCCTGCAGGCGGCCGATCGCGAAGGGGATATCGACGATCGCGCGCCGGCGCCGGATCGTGGCGAGGGTCAGCTCCACGAGCCCGCGGAAGCTGTAGATATTGGGCCCGCCAAGCTCGTAGATCCCGGGGGCTGCAGTGCCGGTCACGGCCATCGCCGTCGCCTCCGCCACATCCTGCACCCAGACCGGCTGGAACCGGGTGGAACCGCCGACGATGGGGATGACCGGCGAGAACCGCGCCATCCCGGCGAAGCGGTTGAAGAACTGGTCCTCGGTGCCGAAGACGATGGAGGGGCGCAGGATCACGGCCTGCGGGTAGTGCCCGAGCACACCCGCCTCGCCCGCAGCCTTGGTGCGCGCGTACTGGGCCGGGCTCTCCGCATCGGCGCCGATCGCGGAGATCAGCACGAAGCGCTCCACGCCGGCCTCGGCCGCGAGGCGCGCGGCGCGCTCCGGCCCCTCCGCCTGTACCGCGTCGAAGCTGTTCTTGCCGCTCTCGAAGAGAACGCCGACCGAGTAGACCACGGCCGTCGAGCCCGCGATCACCTTGGCCATCGAGGCATCGTCGCGCACATTGCACTGGACCGGCTCCACCTGGCCGACCACGCCGTAAGGCCGCACGAAGCCCGCCTCGTTGGGCCTGCGGCAGGCGACGCGCACGCGCCAGCCGCGCTGGGCCATCGCCTGCGCCACATACCGGCCCACAAAGCCTGACCCGCCGATGATGGTGACGATGGGCGCCTCGGTGTTGATGGACGACATCGCAATTCCTCCCATGACCCACGACATCGAATATGGATCCCCCGCCCGGGCGGCAAGACCGGCGCGCACCGAGCGGCGCCGCGACGCATGGGCCATTCTGCGACACTCTTCAGCAATCGTGTCCGCCGGAGCGCTCTCTGTGGCGAAAAGCGAGCTGAAAATGTGTTAACAAAACGGAAATATGACGGCGACTCCGGCTCTGTGGCCCCCGAGAAGTGGAACATCGGCTCAACCGATGGCGTTGCGTGCTCGGACCGACCGTCCAGACTGCTCGGGGGGAGCTCATGAAGTTCGCAACAGCCGCGATGCGCGGTCGCGTCGGCGCCGCTCTGCTCGCCGGTGCGGTTTGCACATGCGCAAGTACCGCCGGGGCAATGTCGATTCCCGTGGGCGCGACAGCCTTTGGCACCTTCAACATCGAGCTCGATCTTTCCGGCACCACGGTCGCAGCCGCAGATCGCGACGCCTTCGACCAAGCCTTCAATGAGGCGGCGCTGTTCTGGGAGAACCGTGTCCTCGGCTATCAGAGCCCGGCCATCGCGAATATCGTCGGCGATCTGGAGATCACGGTCGGCACCGCGGATCTCGGCGGGCCGTTCGGAACGCTCGCCGTCGCCGGGCCCACGGGCGGGACGGACCCGGCTCTCACCGGCGGGCTCGTCGTGGCCACCCGCGGGTTCCTCGATGTCGATACGGCCGACATCTCGCGCCTGCTGGCGGAGGATCGGTTCGACGACCTCGTGCGCCACGAGATGGCGCATGTGATGGGCTTCGGTACGCTTTGGGAATTCAACGACCTGCTGTCCGACAACATGCTGGAATATGTCGGCGCGGAGGGGGTGGCGGCCTATCAACGCGAGTTCGATTCCTCAGCGACCTTCGTTCCCGTGGAGGACGAGGGCGGCCCCGGCACTGCGGGTGGCCATTGGGACGAGCAGCTTTTCCTCGAGTTCGCCGATCCCTCCGAAGTCACCGCCGCCTTCACCGGCAATCCGGAGCTCATGACCGGGTTCCTGAACGCGCCGACCGAACTCTCGCTCACCACGCTCGCGAGCTTCGGCGATCTCGGCTACGTCGTCGCCGATTCGACCGACGGTACGATCCCGCTGCCGCCATCGGCCCTGCTGCTGATGAGCGCGGTCGCTGCCCTCGGGGCAGCGGGTCATCGAACGCTGCGGCGCGCGGCCTTCACCCGGTCTTCATGAGGGCGCGCAGAAGGTTCCCGGCAGACATTGACAGCGGCCGGGCCCCTCGTTACTTCCCCCTCCACACCGCCCGATGCTTCGGCAGCATGCCCAGGTGGCGGAATTGGTAGACGCGCCAGCTTCAGGTGCTGGTTCCCGTATGGGAGTGGAAGTTCGAGTCTTCTCCTGGGCACCAGCCGCCGACCACAGCCATGTGAGAGGCGGACACGGACGATGACGATCACACTACATCACGGCGACCTTCCCGATGACCTGGACCTCGGGCCGGTCGTCGCGATCGACTGCGAGACCATGGGACTGCGCCCGCATCGGGACCGTCTCTGCCTCGTGCAGCTCTCCGGCGGGGACGGAACGGCGCATCTGGTGCAGGTGCCCCTCGGCGGGGCGCCGGCGCCGAACCTCACGCGCCTTCTGGCGGACGAGGCGGTGCTCAAGCTTTTCCATTTCGGCCGCTTCGATATCGCGGTGCTGAAGCATGCCTATGGCGCGCTGGCCCGCCCGGTCTACTGCACCAAGATCGCCTCCAAGCTCGTGCGCACCTTCACGGACCGGCACGGGCTCAAGAACCTCTGCAACGAGCTGATCGGGGTGGACATTTCCAAGCAGCAGCAGAGCTCCGACTGGGGCGCGCCGGAGCTCATCGAGGCGCAGCTCGAATATGCGGCATCGGATGTGCTCTATCTGCACCGTATCAGGGCCGTGCTGGACGAGCGCCTGGCGCGGGAGGGGCGGGCGGATCTGGCTGCGGCCTGCTTCTCCTTCCTGCCGGACCGCGCCGCGCTCGATCTGGCCGGCTGGGACGAGGAAGATATCTTCGCCCACTGAGTGCGCGCCTTAGGGGCGGTGGAGGACGACGTGACGGAAGGCGGGCGTATGGCCGGCGCGGCATGGTGAGCCCCGAGGGCCCCGCAAAGCACGGGATCGACCCCGGCACCGGTTCTGAGACCGACCTGCTCGGCATCGGGCGGCGCGTGCTGGCTGCGGAGGCGGAGGCGCTCGCCGGCTTCTCCCGCGCGCTCGGGGGCGAGTTCGTGGCGGCCGTCGAGCTGATCATGTCCGTCTCGGGGCGGGTCATCGTCTCCGGCATGGGTAAATCCGGCCATGTGGCCCGCAAGATGGCGGCGACCTTCTCCTCTACTGGCACGCCGGCGCAGTTCGTGCACCCGGCGGAGGCGAGCCACGGCGATCTCGGCATGATCACGCCGGCGGACGTGGCGCTCGTGCTCTCGAATTCCGGGGAGACGCAGGAGCTTGCGGATGTGGTGGCGCATACGCGGCGCTTTTCCATCCCGCTGATCGGGGTGGCCTCGCGCCCGGGTTCCACCCTGCTGCGCGCGGCAGACGTGGCGATCACGCTGCCCCAGGCGCCGGAGGTGGGGCCGGGCGCGATCGCGCCCACCACCTCGACCACGCTCACCATGGC
>JBCBWF010000477.1:0-3772 GCA_039817245.1 Pseudomonadota bacterium
CTGAAGGAGATGTAAAGCGTCGGGATGTCGATATCCGGCGCGCCCTCCTTGGGGAGCGAGACATAGGCGACGAAGCCGGCGGCGACGGAGATGAGGACGAAGACCAGCACCATCCGCGCACGGTCTGCGAGCCAGGAGATCATGCCGGTCATCCGAGCTCGTCCTTGCCGATGGCCAGCGGCTCCACGCGGCGGCCGTCGCGCACGAATTCCTGGCCGACGACGATGACGGTGGCGCGTTCGGGCAGGCCGGTGAGCCAGGCCTCCTCGGCGCTGTCTCGGAGCACGCGGACGGGGCGGAAACGCGCGATGCCCTCCTCCACCACGCGCACGCCGAGCCGGCCGGTATCGTCCAGGGTCAGCGCGCTCTGGGGCAGGCGGTGGGCGCGCCCGGCATCGAGCGAGACGACGAGTTCGGCGGTCATGCCGTCGCGCAGCTGCCCGTCCGCGTTCTCGAGCACGGTCTCGACGCGATAGGTGCGCGTGTCCTCATCCGCCATGCGGCCGATGAAGCGGATCGCGCCCTCGCGTTCCATGCCGTTGACGAGGCGCACCGCGACGGGCTGGCCGGGGGCGATGCGGTCCACATCCTGCTCGGAGACGAAGGCGGTGATCTTGACGAGGCTGAGATCGATGAGCGTGGCACAGCGGTCGCCGATGCTGAGCAGCGCGCCGCGCTCGGCCGCGTCCGTCTCGAGGATCCCGGCGAAGGGGGCGCGGATCTCCAGCCGGTCGATATCGCGCTCCACCAGCTCGAGCGCGGCGGCGGCGGCCTCGAGCTGGGCCTCGCGCGCGATGCGGGTGGTCTCGGCGGTGAAGCCCTTGGCGGAGAGGGTCTGGGCGGCGGTGGCCTCGGCGCGGGCCTCGGCGAGGCGGGCCTCCATCTCCTTGCGCTGGGCCGCGCGGCTGCCGGCGTCGAGGCGGCAGAGCACCTCGCCCTCCGCCACCCGGGCCCCGGCGCGCAGCGGCTCGGAGGCGACGAGCCCCGCGGTCTCGGCGCGCACATCGACGGCGCGGTTCGCCTCCGTGCGCCCGCGGAGCAGCGTGCGCTCGCGCGTCTCCTCCGCCACGCTCTCCACCACCGTGACGCGCACGGCGGCCGGCTCGGCAGGCGCGCGCATGCTCGACACCACCGCCGGCTCCGGCGGCACGCGCAGCACGAACCACCAGCCGAGGAACCCGGTGGCGGCGAGAGCCAGAAGGAGCGATGTGACCCGCATGAAGATCGTCTTCCTCTTTGGCAGGACGGCCGGGCTCTTACGCATGAGAGCCGGTCTTCCGGCGCCGAGATAGGATAGGGTGCCGATTGCGCAACCGGAAGACACAGCCAGCGTCAATCTGCATTGACGGTGGCGCATAGCCACCCGGCAGCCGCGGTCCGGGGGTCGATGGAGCGATTGTGATCGCGTCCTGTGCCTCGCCGGCGCCTGGCGCTAGAGTGGCGCAAACCCGCGCGCGGAGGAGCCCGGCCCATGTCCACCCAGTCGACGATCTCCAAGAAATCGGCCATCGCAAGCCCGGATGCCACGCCCGGGCGCGCGAAGAAGCGCATGACCGTGCCCGGTTTCATGGCGCGTAAGGGGGGCGAGCCGCTGGTCTGCCTCACCTCCTACACCGCGCATGTGGCGCGGCTCTGCGACGAGGTCTGCGACCTGCTGCTGGTGGGCGACAGCCTCGGGATGGTGATCCACGGCATGCCCAACACGCTGGGTGTGACCTTGGAGCACATGATCATGCACGGCCAGGCGGTGGTGCGGGGCGCGGAGACCGCGCTGGTGGTGGTGGACATGCCCTTCGGCAGCTTCGAGGAGAGCCAGGAGGTCGCCTTCCGCAATGCGAGCCGGGTGATCAAGGAAACCGGCGCGCATGCCGTGAAGCTCGAGGGCGGCACGGAGATGGCGCCGACGATCGCCTATCTCTCGCGCCGCGGGATCCCGGTGATGGCGCATATCGGCCTCATGCCCCAGGCGATGAACACCGCGGGCGGCTTCAAGGCGGTGCGCGACGCGGCCCATTTCGACGCGGTGGTCGCGGATGCCGAGGCGGTGGAGGCGGCGGGCGCGTTCTCGGTGGTGGTGGAGGGGGTGGCGGCGCCGCTCGCCGAGCGCATCACCGGCGCGATCGCCATACCCACCATCGGCATCGGCGCCTCTGCCGCCTGCGACGGCCAGATCCTGGTCTTCGAGGACATGGTGGGCCTTATGCCCCGCGTGCCCACCTTCGTGAAGCGCTACGGCACGATGGAGGAGATGATGCGCGACGCCATCACCCGCTACGCCGAGGAGGTCCAGTCGCGCAACTTCCCCGCCGAGGAGCACACCTACAAGCCCAAGGCCTGAGCCCCTCGCGGCACCCCCTCACGGCAGCTACTCCGCTGCGGGCGGGGCGCTGCCGGTTGCGGCCCTGGGCCCCCGTGGAGCGGTCCGGCCCGTTTGCGGGCCTGCTTTCGGCCCCTCGATCGGCCCCGCTCGGCCCCCGCCGGGGATTGCGCGGGGCCGCTGGGCTGCTCTATGGCTCCACCCCGGGGCTCGGTCCCCGCGGCTTGGGAGGGCGCGCGTGAGCGATACCGACAGTTTCATCCGCGAGGTGGAGGAGGAAGTCCGGCAGGACCGGATGCTCCGCTACTGGAAGCAGTATGGGCCCTATGTGATCGGCACGATCGTGGCCATCGTGCTGGTCTCGGCCCTTCTCGCCTGGCTCGATCGCGCCGCGGAGCAGGCCGCGCAGGAGACCGGCGGGCTCCTGATCGAGGCGAGCGAGGCGGAGCTCGAGACCGTCGAGGCCATCCGGGGCCGGATCGACGGGGAGGCGGCCGTGATCGCGGAGCTTCGCCTCGCCCAGGTCGCCGCGGAGAACGGCGACACCGAGCGCGCGCTCGGCATCTACGACGCGCTCGCTGCGGACGGCGCCCTGCCGCGGCGCTATTCGGAGCTGGCGGCGCTCGAGGCCGTGCGGCTGATCGCGACCACCGCGCCGCAGGACGCGCTCGGCGCGCTCGACGCCATGATGGCGCCCGATGCCGTCTACCGCCTGCTGGCGCAGGAACTGCGCGCGGTGGTCCGGCTCAACACCGGGGATGCGGCGGGCGCGCGCGAGGACATGACCGCGATCCTCGCCGATCCCACGGCCACCGGCGAGACGCGCGCGCGGGTGCGCGCCCTGCTCGCCACCCTCCCGCCGGGCGAGTGAGGGGCGCCCGGATGAGCGGAGCAATGAGCCGGTGGGCGGGCCGTAGGGCCCTGATGCGCGGGGGCATCAGCCGTGCGGGCATGATGCGCGCTGGCATGGTGCGCGCGGGCGTGCTGGGCCTGCTGACGGCGGGCCTGCTGGGCGGCTGCAGCCTTTTCGACGACGAGGAGAAGCTGGAGGGCGAGCGCATCCGCATCCGCGCCGAGGCCCCGGAAGCGCCGGGCAGCTTCGGGCCGGACAGCGCCGGCGCGAACGGCGCGGTGCCGCTGCCCGCCCCCCAGCCGATCTCCGAATGGACCCAGACCAACGCGGTCTCCAACCACAATGCGGGGCATCTGGCGGGGCCGGGCACGCTGGACCGGGTCTGGGCCTCCGATGCGGGCTCCGGCAACAGCGATGACGGCACCATCACCGGCGCCCCCGTGGTCTCCGGCGGCAGCGTCTTCGTGCTCGACGCGGAGGCGCAGGTGAGCGCCTTCGACACCTCGGACGGGGACCGGCGCTGGCAGAGCGACCTCACGCCCGAGAACGAGGACGGCTCGGAGGGCTTCGGCGGCGGGCTCGCGGTGGATCGCGGCCGGCTC
>JBCBWF010000042.1:0-21756 GCA_039817245.1 Pseudomonadota bacterium
AGCCCGTCGCTGGGCCTGTCGCTGGGCCGGGCGCGAGCTCTAGCAGCGGGGCGATCGGGCGCTTGAACTGCAGTGCGGCGCGGATCGCGCTCTGATGCCCGCCCATCACCGCCGAGCGCAGCGTGGAGAGCGGCAGTTCCGGGGCGAGGCGCCAGAAGCTGTCCACCAGCTCCAGCGTCTCGGCTTCGCGCTTGTTCAGCACCTTCACCGCGTCGGCCGGCGGCTCGGCGAGGCGCTCGATGGGGCCTCCGGGGAAGAGGCAGCCGGCGACGTCGCCGAGGCCGATCACTTCGTCCTCGTTGATGTCCTGGCCGAGCGGCAGCGCCTCCACGACCTGTGCGCCCTGGTGCATGGCGTACCAGCCCTCACCCTCGCGCAGCGCGACGAGCAGGGCGACGAAGCTGCGATGGGCGGTGACGAACATGCGCAGCTCGCCGCCCTCCGCGCCGGATTTGGCGGCCTCGGTCTCCCAGAAGCTGAGCACGGCCGCGTCGTCGATGTGCCAGATGGGCGGGCCGCCGTGCTCGGGCGCCTCCGCCTCTTCGTCGAGCAGGCGGGTGATTGCGCGCAGCCGCTCCTGCGCCGCCCGCCCGCCGAGCACGGTGTCGAGATAGCGCGAGATCGCATTGGCGAGGCGGTTGCTGGCGGCGCTGATGGCGGCGCGGGTGTTCTCCGCGGTGGCGGCGGCCTCGAGGGCGGCATCGCGCTCGGCGGCCGCCTCGCCCTCGAGGGCGAGGCCGAGCACGAATTCGTGGAGCGCGAGCACCAGCGGCATGCGGCGGAACGGGATCTCGTAGGGCGCCGCCCCGGCGCCGTCATAGGGCAGCGCCAGCAGATCGTCGCGGATCGTGCCGATCTCGGCGCGCCCCTCGAACCAGGGTCTGAGGCCGCGGGCGAGGGGATCGGGTCGGGCCGGCCCTTCGAGCGTGAAGAGCACCTCGAGCGCCGAGCCGGAGGGGGCGACGGCGGCCGCGGCGCGCAACAGATGGGCGAGCTGGAAGATCGCATCCCGGAGGCCCGGCCCGCGGGCCATCAGGTCGCGCGTCAGAAGGCCGATGGTGCGCGGGCTGTAGCGCGGCCGCTCGTCCAGCCGCCCGGGCGTGAAGGCCAGGGCGTCGCGCAGCTTCTCGATCTCGTTCTCGAATTCCTCGGTGCGGGCGCTGTCGGAGATGCGCGCGCGGGCGAAATCAACGCGTATGACGACCATTTGGATGCAATCCGACCCCGATAGCGACCGAAACCGGCATGAGAGTGCGGGGCCGGGCGGCGGAAAGCAAGTCCCGGCCCGGGACGGCGAGGCGGTCCCCAGGGGCCGATCAGGGACAGAAGATGATCCGCCCGTCGGCCTCCCGCGCGCAGCCATTGGCGTCGAGATAGCGGCCGGTCCCGGTGTCCTGGAAGACGGGGCGGTTGGGGTCGGGCGCCGGCGCCGAATCGGGCTCGGCCGCGGAGGGCTCGGCCGCGGAGGGCTCGGGCGCGGCGAGATCGGTCGTGCGCTCGGCCTTCTGGCTTTCCGCGTCCGGTGCCTCTGCGGGGGCGGCATCGGGGGTCGTGGGTTCCGCGCCGGACGCCTCCGTGGCGGTGTTGGCGGCCTGTTGCGCGGGCTTTTGCTTTGGCTGGGGCTCGGGCACTGGCGGGCGGCTCCGGTGCGTGGCGGGCTCCGGCTGCGGTTCGGGCTGGGCTGCGGCGGGCGGCCAGGGGCCGGCGCCATGGGCGAGCAGGCGCGCGCTCTCCGCCGCCGTCAGCACGCCGGTCGCCGGGCGCAGATTGTCCCCCTGCCAGGCGGCGATCGCGGCGCTGGTGCGGGGGCCGAAGATGCCGTCGATGCCGCGCGTGTCGTATCCCGCCACGGTCAGCGCGGCCTGAACGCGCCGCCACGCCGTCTCGTCGAGCTCTGCCGGAGTGTCGTCCGGCGTCGTCCGCGGGGCGGTGGCTGCGCGAGCCGGGGCGGTGTCGCCCGGCGGTGCGCTCTCCGCTGCGTCCTCCGGTTCGGGGGCGGGCGGGGGCGCTTCCGCCGCCTCGGCCGCTGCCAGGGCGTCGCGGGCCTCGATGACGAGCGGATGCTCCGGCGCCTCCGCCGCATGGCGGTCGAGAAATGCGGCCCAGGCGGCGGCCGTGCCGATCTCCGCCGCGAAAGCGTGATCGGAGTCGATCCGCGCAACCGCGGAGGGCTCGGGCGTGTCGGCCGCCCCTGCCGCCTCGCTCGCCTCGGTCTCGGGCGCGACGACGGCGATCGGGTCCGGCTCCGGCAGGTCCGGCGCCGCACCGGCCACGAAGCGGAAGCTGCCGAGGAGTTCGTCGTAATAGGCCGGTGTCTGGCGGTGCGAGACGGTGCCTGCGAGCGTCGCGACCCGCTGGCGCAGCTCCACGGCAAGATCGCGGATATCGAGCCCCGGCCGGCGCATGAGCGGCAGCAGGTTGCGCGTGAACACGGAGTTCGGATGCGCGTCCTCGAAGCTGAGCCCGTCCAGCGCCTCCTGCCCCGCGCCGGCGGAGAACACCACGAAGCTGCCCTCGGGCGCCGCGATCCGGCCGAGGCCCACGCTGGCGCCGATGCTCCGCGTGCCGGGGCGCTTCAGCGGATTGTCCCGGCAGGCATCGATGAAGGCGAGCACGACGCGGGCCGGCGTGGCGCGGAGCTGGTCCAGCATGTCGCGCAGCGCGACGGATTCCGCGCGCACGAAATCCTCCTGCCCCGGCTCGGGGTTCGGGATGTCGACGGGCAGGAGGTAGTTCTGCCCGCCAATCTCGACGCCGTGGCCGGCATAGAAGAGGAGCACGACATCGCCCGGCCGCACATCCGCCGCGAAGCGCTGCAGCGCGCGGTTGGTCTCGCGCCGCGTGGCGTCGATGACGGTCGTCACCGCGAAGCCTGTCTCCTCCAGCCGTGCGGCCATCGCCTCGGCATCACTCACCGCCTTTCGCAGCGGCATGACCTCTCGATAGGTGTCGTTGCCGATCACGAGCGCCAGACGCCGCTCGGCGAGCGCGGGGCTCGCGGTGAGCAGCGCGGGCACGAGCAGGCAGAGGGCGAGGAGAAGAGCGAGGCGCATGGCGTCGTACTCCTGATTCGGGCGTGCTCAGCCGCCGGTCGCAGGGCTCGTCTCGGTTGCGGGCTCGGTTGCCGGCTGGGGGGCGGCCTGCGGCGTCTCGGCCGCCGCGTTTGCGTCCTCGGCCGGAGCCGCGGGGGCGCTGGCGGCCGCTTCCTGCGCGGTCTCGGCGGGCACCTCCTCGGCATCGCGCACGAGACGGAACTCCACGCGGCGGTTCTCCGGCGCGTTGGCGGCGATGCCCTTCAGGAGCAGCGTCTCGCCATAGCCCGCTGTCTCGAAACGCCCGGCGGCGAGGCCCCAGCTGTCCACGAGATACGCGCGCACGCTGTCGGCGCGCTCGGCGGAGAGCGTGAAGTTGTGCGCCCGGCTGCCGGTCGCGTCCGCATGCCCCGCGATCAGGAGCTTCATCTCGCCGTTCTCGGAGAGGTACTGGCCGAGCGTCTCGAGCTTCTTGGCCTGGGTGGCGTGGAGCTCGGCGCTGTTGAGCTCGAAGGCGATCATGATGTTGAGCTGCTCGCGCGGCAGGGCGGGCAGCACCGGCTCCGGCGCGGGCGGACGGGCGCGGCGCTCGGTGCGCGCGGCGCTCTGGCCGTTCGCGGCCGCCGGGGCCGGTTTCGACTCGCCGTGGAAGACGATGGAGCGGGAGAGGCCGCGGGTCGGCGGGCCGGCGGTCTCCGCGGCCGCGGGATCTTCGCGGCCGTCGCCGAAAATGGCGCGCAGCTCCTCGATGGTGGGGGCGCGGTCGAACACGACCTCGTCGCCGATCACGGTCTGCGCGAAGGCCGGCGCCGGGCCGGCAAGCGTTGCGAGCGCGACGATCGCGCTGGCGGTCATGCTGTTGAGAAAACCTCGTTTCGTCATCACTCCACTCCTCCCCGGTTGTCGGGTGTGTCTGAACTGCACGCGACGATAGCGGCGCGAGGCGCAGAATACGACGAAGCCGGTGCGTTGCGGGCGTTTTGCCGAAGCTGTTCCGATCCGGCGCAGTTTGCCCTCTGGCGCTGCCATTCGCGCCTGCATGGGCGCGCGCTGCATTGATGGAGCCGAGGCAAACGCAGCGCGGAGCCCGCCGGATGCGCCGAAGCGCGCTTTGCCGAGGGAGACGAGATGACGAGAATCGCACGAGGACGGGTCCGGCGGTGCGCCGGCCGCTGGCTGGGTGGTGTGACGGCGATGCTGCTGGTCTGCGGGATCGCGCCGCCGGGTGCTGCACCGGCCGAGGAGCCCGCGCGCCCCGGCATCGGGGCCGCCGAGACCACCAGGAATGCCGGAACGAGCGCTGCGGCGGCGAAGGCGCGCGCGCAACGCCTGCTGGAGCAGCAACGCGCCCACGTCGCCGCGCGCAAGGCTGCCGCGCGCAGCGATGCCGAAGGCGCGGCGGGCAACGGGATCGTGACTGTCGCCGAGGGCGAGGGCGCGACGGCGCGGCGCTGTCTCGGCGCGCTCGATCCTGAGGCGGAGACCGGCGGCGACGTGGAAATCGTCGTTCGGGCGACCGGCCCCGACGCCGCGCCGCTGCCCGCGGGCTGCGAGACCGCCGCCCCCGCCCCGCAAAGCGCCGAATAGCGCCGCGAAACATTTTGCGCGGCCCCGAACGAAAAACGGCTCTGGCCCGCGCATAGCCCCCACTGACTGAAGGGAACGGCCCCAACCAAAGAAACGGCCGAGGGACCCGACAGGTCGATCGCAACCCAGGGCGCCGAGGCGCCGACCTAGTAAGTAAAGGAACTGCAAGATGAAACTCTCCACCCTGATCCTCGCCGGCACCGTCGCTTCGCTCGCTCTCGCCGGCCCCGCCGCGGCCCAGATGGCCGGTGGCGTCACCGTCAAGGGCGACGTCAAGATCGACGCCGATGTGGGCGATGTGACCACGATGGCCATCGGTGAGAACGCGATTGCCGAGACGCTGATCGCCTCCGTGACCGGCCACAACACCGAGGTCGGCGGCGACGTCACCATCAAGGTCAAGGTTGGCGACGTGACCACCATCGCCGAGGGCGACGGCGCCCGCGCCTGCACCGCGATCGGTGTGGTCGGCACCACGACCTGCCAGGCTCCGAACTGATCTGAACAGTGAGGCCGGGGAGCAAGCGCTCCCCGGCACTCCCGCTTCCGGGCCGAGGCCGATCCCGGCCCCCGGAAACCCCGGACCCGCCTTAACCAGACCAACGAGACACTCAGGAGAGCCCGGCCATGACGTTCCGCATCCTCCTCCCCGCAGCCCTCGTCGCGCTCACGGCCGTGTCCGGCGCTCCCGAGGCCGCTGCACAGTCCCTGCATGTACGCATGGATGCGCCGCCCCGCGTGAAGGCGAAGATCGCGCGCACCATCTCGCATGCCCGCGTGCTGGCCGCTTCGCGCGGCGGCGTAGACCTGACCCGCACCTTCCTCAGCGAGTGCGGCGAGCTCGATCTGGGCGAATCCGCCGCAGCATCGCCCTCGAAAATCCGCAGCCGCGTGCGAGAAACGCCCACCGTCGTCAACGGGAGTGTGATTAACATCTGCCGTTGAGCCCGCGGAGCGGCGTGCCTGCGCCTGCCCCGGGGGCTTGCGCCTTGGCTTGCGTAGCGTCGCCTGAGGGAGTGGACTGATGAAGAAAGTGATTGTCGCCGGGCTGTGTCTGGCCGCGCTCGGCGGCTGTGCGGTCGCGCCGGAACGGGCCGTGGACATTTCCCAGCCCAAGACCCCCATTGTGAAGACCAAGACGAATTTCACCCAGGCGCTGCGCTGTATGGACGACCTGCTGCTGGCCTTCGGCAAGCGCGGCATCCTGGTGGGCAGCGACGGGATCCCGGATCTCACGGGCAAGATCAATGCCGGCACGGAGCAGATGGTGAAGACGGCGCTCCAGCGCATGTCCACCAAGAGCCGCGCTTTCGACTACATCAACGTGCTCGGGCTGACCGACGACCGGCAGACGCCGAGCGTCGCCGAAGCGGTTCGCCAGCAGATCGGCCAAGCGCAGGAATTGCCGCCCTTCTTCATCGAGGGCGCGATCACGCAGGTCGACCAGAACGTGGCGCGAGACGGCACCGGCGCGGGCGTGGGCACGCCCTGGGTGACGCTCGGCTATTCCGAGGATCAGCTCCTCTCCATCGTCTCGATGGATATGCGGATGGGCAACACGGTGAGCGGCCGATTCCTGCCCGGGGTGTTCACCACCAACACGATCACGGTCGTCGCCACCGGCAGCGGGGCGGATGCGGAGGGGGTGATCAAGAAGGGCTCGGTGTTCCTGGAGGTGAGCCAGGACCGCGCGGAGGGGACGCATCAGGCCGTGCGCACGCTGGTGGAGCTCGGGATGATCGAGCTCGTCGGCAAGCTCACCAAGGTGCCCTATTGGCGCTGCCTCGAGATCGAGGCCACGAACCCGCTGGTCTATGAGCAGGCGCGCGACTGGTACTCGGTGCTGCCGGGGTCGGAGCGAATCGAGGTGGTGCAGGCCGCGATGGCGCGCGACGGGCTCTATCGCGGCCCCGTCGACGGGCGCATGACGCCGGAGTTCCGCGAGGCGGTGAACCGCTACAAGGCCTCGCGCAACCTGATCGCCGACGGGCGCGTGGATTTCGACCTCTACTACCAGTTCCTGGTGGAGAACCGGGCGGTGGCGCCGGCGCGCATGGCCGATAGCGGGCGGCGCTCGCGCCGGACGCTGGCAGGCGACGCTTTGCAGGGCAGCAAGCCCGAGGGCGATGCGAAGACCTTCGAGGCGTCCTTCGATCCGGGTCCCGGCGGAACCTCGGGCCGGCCCGAGGGTTCGGCTTTCCAGGGGCTGACGCTCGGCTTCGTCGGCGGCCCGCGCCAGCGCGTGCGCCCGGGCGAGGCGCTGCAGGTCGCGGTTTCGGTGGATCGCGAGGCGGATGTCTTCTGTTACTACCAGTTCGTGGAGAAGGGGGCGGTCCGCGTGGTGCGCATCTTCCCCAATCGCTGGCAGCCGGACGGCCGGCTCGCCCCGGGCCAGTCGGTCGCGGTGCCCGGCGCGGGCGCGAGATTCGATCTGCGCCCGGCGAGCGTCGGCTTCGAGGAGCAGATCGCCTGCGTCGCACGCGAGGGCGGCTACACGGCGGACGACCTGCCGCAGGTGGCGCGGCTCGGCGATCTCGCACCGCTGCCGGTGGGCCGCGTGGCCCAGGCGGTGGACAATCATCAGGCGTCGGACCAGCTGCAGACAGCGGTGCGCACCCTGCGCTGGAGGGTCGAATGAGATGAGACCGAACGGAACGACGCAGAGCCCGGCGAAAACCGCCGGAATCTCGCTCGCAGCGCTGGCTTTCGGGTTGCTGCTCCCCACCCTGCCCGCCGCCCAGCAGACCGGACCCGTCGGCCTGCCCGTGGAGAGCGGCGAGGCCGTGGGCTCGGCGGGCGGCGGAAGCCTCGTCTTCCACGACGCCGAGGACGCCTCCGCGAGCACGCCTGTGGAGACCAGCGGCGCGGCAAAGGCGGGTGGTGAGGCCGTGGCCACGCCGGGCGCTCTCGTCGCCGCGGGCGAACCGGCGAAAGGTGCCGGGACCACGGTGATCGTCGTCGAGCGCCTCGTGATGCCCGACCTCAATGACGGGGCCTTCGGGCTCGGCCGCTACGGGGTGGGCGCCGGAGCGCGGGCGGGCCTCGGCCTTGGCGCGCCGATCCGGATCGCGCCCGGGATCACGGACCGGCATCAAAAGCACGCCTGCGACGGCTATGGTCACGATGGCAGGTGGGACCGGCGCGACGCCCGGCACGACGACGTGTACACGGCGCATCGGGATCTGAGCGGCCATGCGGATGCACGCATCGCCGCGGGGCGCGGCTACGGAGCCTGCCTGCGGTAACCCCGCCGTATCCGGCGCTCGGATGTGGCACTGTCCCGCAGGGCCCTATGCCCGCACCAGCACCGGAGAGACACATGACGCTCGCCAGCCTCTGCCGCAGGGTCGCCGTCGCGACCCTGTTCGGCCTTTGCCTCCTGTCCGCAGCCCCGCCCGCATCGCATGCGGCTGCGCGCGCGCCGGAAGCCGCCGCCAGACCGGAGGATCGCGCGCGTCTCGACCGTCTGACCCGCCTCGCGGTGGAGCTGCGCCAGACCGGCATGGTCAGCGCGGCAAAGATCGCCGAACTCACCGGAGGCCCGGACGGTGCGTCGCCGTTCGATCCCGACCTTGGCGGGCGGGTGCCGTCCGACACGATCTGGTCGCACTTCTTCAGCGGCGCGGGGACCTATCTCGCCGAGATCGGCGCCGAGGCGCCCGTTGCGGCCTACTACAACCCGTTCGTCGACGCCTGGCTGATCACCGCCTGGGCGGATCTCGACACGGCCCCGCGCCTGGTGCGCGCCGACTTCATGCTGGGCGAGGCGATGGAGGGCCTGAGCGCGCACCGGATCGACCCCACGCCCTACTGGCTGCGCCCCGTCGAGAGCTCCGCCTACACGGCCCTGCGGAGCCAGACGCGCCTCAGGCTCGACAGCTTCGAGGCGCGGTTCCCGGTGGACGGCACCGGCCTCTCCCAGAGTGGCCCCGAAGCGGGCGGACCGCTCGAGCGACGCCTCTTCTACCGCCGTTCGGTGACGCTGCTCGAGCGCCTCAGCCAGCTTCCGAAGCGCCCCGGCATCATGCGCGTGGTCGGCCCGATGCTCGAGGCCGTCCGCGCCGGCGACCGCGCCGCGATCGAGGCGCAGGCCGGTGCGCAGAGCATTGCGCCGACGCTCGCCGAGATCCTGGACCTGCCCGAGACCACCCGCAGCAATTTCGCCCCTGCCGCCTTCATCGAGGACGAGGAGAACGCATTCCTGTTTGTCGGCGATCCGCAGCAGGGCCGGGTGTTCCTCGCCTTCGCCTTCGACTACCGCGAAGGGGCGGATCCGGTTCTCCGCGCTGCGGCGCCCTTCGAGATCGAGGGCACGGAAGAATGAAACGCATGAACCTCGTCGGCGCCTGTGCCGTCGGCCTCCTCGCAGCAAGCCTCGGCTCCCAGGCCGCCCTGGCGCAGGACAGCGCCGACACCCCGTTCCGAGACTTCATCGACAGCCGTGACGCGGCCCCGACGCCCCCGCCCCTGCGCGCCCAGGTTCCCGGCGGGCGGGAGGACTGGGGCGAGTTCACGGCCAACACCTTCGCCGGAGCGGGTGCCACCTATATCGAGGAGCTCTTCAAGCACAGCGGCAGCAGCGTCGGCCCGACCTCGGACAAGCTGCTCGGCAATTTCGGCACGATCTACACGGTCGGCGCGGAGGCGGTGGAGATTTACGACGTGGTCCGCACGGAGGACGAGCGCGAGATCGTCGCCAACTTCGCCGGCGGCGGCGCCAGCATCGCGAGCAAGATCGCGATCGCGGCACAGATCAGCACGGCCTGCACCGGCGGCTTCCTCGTCTGCTTTGCCGTGGGCGTCGCGGCCAGCGTGGCGGTGGACCTCATCGTGGAGCCGCTGGTGGAGGGCGCGACCCGCGCGGCGCATGACCTCGTCAACGGCGAGCCCGTCTCGCCCTTCCGTCGCTCCTCCGGCGGTGGCAACGGCTCCGGCACGACCGGCGGCAGCCAGCGCCGCCCCGGCACGGGCACGAACGGCGGGTCGAGCGCGGGCAATCGCGGCCCCTCCGGCACCAATCGCGGCCCGCGCGGCCCCGTGGGCGGCGGCCGCAGCGGCATGGGGCTCGCCGGCGGCAATGGCGGCGGCGGTCCGGTGCGGATCGAGGTGACCGTCCGCGAAGTGAGCACCTTGGCGGATGGCAGCAGCGCCACCGCCCTCGGCGAAGTGGGCGTGGCCCGGACCGGCGATGCGGATGTGCGCGTCACGGCCGACAGGGTGTCCACGGTCGCCGAGACCGGCGCCGATGTATACACGGGCATCGGTGTGTCCAACTCCGCCGGTTCGGATGCCGAAGCGCGGGTGAAGGACGTGACCACCATCGGCGAGCGGGGCGCGCAGGTGACGGCCTCTTACGGCATCGCCTCAGGCGGCGGCAAGGCGGAGGCCCGCGTCACCGGCGACGCCACCACCATCGGCGAAAGCGGCTCCAAGGCGGAGACGGCGGTCGGTGTCGCCACCGCCGGCGGGCGTGCCGTGGGCGATATCCGCGGCGATGTGACGACCCTCGCCGGCCGCGGCTCCTCGGTCGAGACGCTGGTGGGCGTCAGCTACGGCGGCTCCGCGCGGGCCAGCGTGCGCGGCGACGTCACCACCATCGGCAAGGGCGGTGCGAACACCTCGACACGGATCGGCGTCAACAGCACGGCCTATGTGACCGGCGACGTGATCAACCAGAACGGCCGGCTCAGCATCGGCAACGGCATGACCTCGCGCCACGGCCGGCTCTGCATTACGGTCCATCGCGGCTACTGCGTCTACGCCATGGCGCCGCGCAACAAGCATGGCTGCCCGCCGCGGTTCGAGGCCTGGGGCGGCATGTGCTACCTCTACTCCGACAAGCGCCACCGCCTGCGCTGAGCGCGCCGGCACCAGCAACCGGCGGGGCGAAAGCCCCGCCTTTCGCGTCTCCCGCGCGCCCCGTCCTCCCCGCCCCTAGCCCACTTGCGCAGCACCGCGCGGCCCGGACGGCGAAGCCGGCCGCGGTCCGCCGGGGGCTCGATGCCCCCGGTGGACCGGCCCTGGACGAAGACCCGGCTCAGAGCGTTGCGAGGGTCCGGCGGACCCGGGCCAGAAACGCCGCGCGCCGCGCCTCGCTCGCCGTGTTCATCCCGTAGAGCGCCAGGTACCGCTTCGGCGCGCGCGGCGCCAGCAGGCCGCCCAGGATGCGGATGAGCTGGCGCCGCGGCGGGTCGCCCGCGAGCCAGGCGATCCTGCGCGAGGCCCCGTAGGTATGCACGCAGACCAGCCGCTTCAGGATCAGGTTCGCCGGCCCCACCTTCCCGTCCGCCATCCGGAAGGTCACCCCCGGCAGGAACACCCGGTCCATGAACCCTTTGAGGATCGCCGGGACCCCGAAATTCCAGATCGGGCAGACGATCACCAGCGCCTCCGCCGCGAGCAAGCGCTCCACATAGCGCTCCACCGGCGCGCGGTTCACGGCGGTGTCGTGATAGGCGAGCCGCTCCTCGCGGGTCAGCACCGGGTCGAAGCCCTCGGCGTAGAGGTCGCAGTCATCCACCGCGTGGCCGCCCTCCGCGAGCCCTTCCAGCACCGCGGCGTGGAGGGCGCCCCCGTAGCTCTCCGCCACTGGGTGCGCATAGAGCACCAGCACCTTCATCTCAGCGCGCGAGCCCCGGATAGGTGTAGAACCGCTGCGCCGCGAAGTCCCAGTCCGGGTCGTCCCAGGCGATCATCTTGCCGGGGTTCAGCAGCCCCTTCGGATCGCATTCGCGCTTGAAGGCGAGTTGCACCGGATCCGTCGCCTTCATCCCCCCTTCCTCCAGCGTGTAGCGATGCGGGTTGAAGATCGGGCAGTCGTTCTCCTCGTGCAGCCGCACGATCTCGTCGAGCCGGTCCTCGGTGGTGAAGCGCAGGAGCGGCAGGCCGGAGAGCTGCAGCCCCCCGTCGAAGCGCACGATCTCGGTATGGATCGGCACCTCGTCGCCGAACATCGCCGCCATCCGCGCCATTGAGGCCAGCGGATCCGGCCCCTGATAGGCGGTCTGCAGATAGGTGATGGCGGGATCGACGCGGAGCGCGCGCAGCGTCGTGTGGTTCCAGCCGAGCTCATAGGCGGGCGGGATGCCCTTCTCCCAGTTCCGGTCGGAGCGGTAGAGCACCTCCGCGCCCGGCCAGCGGGCCGTCACGGTCAGGAAACCGGGCAGCGACTGGGGGGCCACCATCGCGATCGCCACCGAGCGGCCCTCCGGCAGGAAGCGCTTGTGGCGCAGGAAATAGAGGCTGGGCACGGGATCGGCGACGGTGGCCATTTCCTTCAGGAGGATCGCATCCTCGCTGGCCATCGCCATGCCATAGCGTGTGGCCTCGACCACATCGTCGAAGCCGACGATCACATCCACCCAGTCATAGGCGGGCGCGAGCGGCATCTCGACCTCGGTGATGACGCCGTTCACGCCGTAGGCATGATTGGCCTTCTGGATCTCGTCGCCCTCGAGATCGATCACCCGCGGCTCGGCCTCGCAGGTCACCAGACGCAGGGCGATGATGTTGCCGGTGGCGCGCAGCCCGCCCCAGCGCACCGAGCCCACGCCGCCCGAGCCGCCCGCGACGAAACCGCCGAGCGAGGCGGTGGCATGGGTGGACGGGTGGATGCGGAGCTCCTGGCCCGTGTCCGCGCGCGCCTGGCGGTCGAGATCGGCGAGGATGATCCCCGCCTCCGCCCGCACCCGCCCCGGTGCCAGCGCCTTGATGGCTGCCATGTGCTTCATGTGGAGCACGATCCCGCCGGAGAGCGGCATGGCCTGGCCATAGTTTCCGGTGCCCGCGCCGCGGGTGGTGACCGGCACGCCATGCGCATGGGCGACCCGCATCACCTCGATCACCTCCGCCTCCGACCGGGGCGCGACGACGAAATCGGCGCTCACATGCTCGAGCCGTGCCTTCAGGACCGGGGAGTACCAGAAGAAGTCCCGGCTCTTCTGCTTCACGGTGGCGGGATGGTCGTCGATATCGAGCCCCGCCAGGGCGGCCTTCGCGGCGGCGACGGCATCGGCGCTGGCGGCAGGCGTCGGCGCGCTGGCGGTCATGTGGTCTCCATCTGGGCGGCCGGGGCCATCAGCGGGTCGAGCTCGCGGTAGTCCGGCAGGGTCGTGTCGATGGAGCGACCCGCGCGCAGCACCATTCGGTCGACATGCGGTCGCGCCAGAAGCTCGGTCCAGCCATGCGCGCCGGGCAGGATCACGAGATCGGCGGGCGCGCCTTCGGCGACCAGCCCCGCTTCGAGACCCATGATCGCGGCCGGCACACGGGAGAAGGCGGCCGGCCAGTCGCCGACCGGATGGTCGAGATGGGCGATCCGCGTCGCCTCGCGCACCACCTCCAGCATGTCGAGATCGCCATAGGCGTAGAAGGGATCGCGCGTGTTGTCCGACGCAAACGCCACCTTCACGCCGCGCGCGGCCAGTTCGTGCACCAGCGTGATGCCGCGCAAGCGCGGGGTGCGCCCGGCCGCGCGGTCCTGCAGATAAATGTTGCACATGGGCAGGCTGACGATGGAGAGCCCGGCGCGGGCTACGAGGTCCATGGTCCGCTCGGCCTCCGCCTCCGGCAGCATGGCGAGCGCGCAGCAATGGCCGCAGAGCACCGGTTTGTCGAAGCCCGTGCGCAGCACCGCCTCGGCGATCTGGGCGAGGGTGTTGGAGGCCGGGTCCAGGGTTTCGTCCGCATGGAAATCCGCCTCCAGCCCGCGCTCGCCGGCCAGATCGAAGAAGCGGTCGAGCCGGGAGGGCAGGTCGTCCATCGGATAGGTGACCGCGCCGAGGATCCCGGAATGGCGCGCGACGAGATCGGCGATGGCGGAGTAGGCCGGCGTCTCCACCTCGTCGAGCACGGTGAGGGCGGAGGGCTGGATGGCGATGCGCCCGTCCCAGCGCTCGCGCGCAGCGGCGATGGCGGCCCAGCTCGACTCACTGCGATGATCGCCCGTGTCGATATGGCTGCGGATGGCGACGGTGCCGCGGGCATAGGCCGCACGAAGGGCGAAATCCATGCGCGCGGCGACATCCTCGCCGGTCCAGCGCTCGGTACGGTCCCCGCGCACGGCATCGAGCGCGCCCATGAAGCTGCCATCGGGATTGGGCGTGCGCCCCCAGATGTGACCCTTGTCGAGATGGGTGTGGCAGTCGACGAAGCCCGGCAGAACGATCGCGCCCTGCAGATCGACCGTGGATGCGCCGACCGCACCGCGGATCCGCCCTTCGGCCACGGGGATGTCGCAGCGCACGAAGCCCTGCGCATCCGCCGGGCCGAGCCTTGCCGCCACCGCGGCGGGCACCCGGGCATTGAGAAGCCGGTACGGGCCATCCGGCAGGGTCAGACCCAGGCTGTCACGCATTCACCGCTCCCGCCTCACTGCGCTCTCATGCCATTTGCGCAGAACCAGATGACTGATCAGCGACATGACGCCGAAGATCACGACACCGGTGACCGCGATGAGCAGGAGAGCGGCGAACATGCGCGGGATGTTGAGCCGGTAGCCGGCCTCGAGGATGCGGAAGGCGAGCCCGGAGCCGACGCCCCCGGTGCCCGCGACATACTCCGCCACCACCGCGCCTATGAGCGAGAGCCCGCCGGCGATCTTCAGCCCCGCCAGGAAGTAGGGCATGGCGGACGGGATCTGCAGATGGCGCAGCGTCTGCCACTTCGTCGCGCCGTAGATCCGAAAGAGGTCGCGCAGGTTGTGGTCGGCCGAGTTGAGGCCGAGCGTGGTGTTCGAGAGGATCGGGAAGAAGGCCACGATCCAGGCGCAGATCAGGAGGCCGATGATCTTGCTGTCCACGTAAATGAAAATCAGCGGCGCGATGGCGACGATGGGCGTGACCTGCAGGATCACCGCGTAGGGAAAGAGCGACATCTCGATCCAGCGCGAGAGGGAGAAGAGGATCGCGAGGCCGACCCCGAGCACCACGGCGGTGAACAGCGCGAGGAAGGTGATCTGAAGCGTCACCAACAGGGCGGCGGAGAGGATGGGCCAGTCCTTCACCAGCGTCTCGCCCACGCGGCCCGGCCCGGGCAGGATATAGTGCGGGATCTCGTTGGCCCGCACGATCCAGTCCCAGGCGAGCAGGGTCAGCGCAACAACGATGACCGGCAGCACCCAGGCACCGATACGCTCGGCCCTGCGGCGGCGCATCCGCGCCAGCTCGTCGAGATCGATGGCGACGGGGGCGTCGGCGGCCCGGCGCGGTGTCGCGGTGTCGGTCATCCTCCCTCTCCCATGGCGTGGCGGAGGGCGGCGGAGACGTCGCGGCAGCGCGCTGCATAGTCCGCCGAGGTGCGGAAGCTCTCGTTGCGCGCAACCTCCGTCGCGTTGTCGATGTCGTGCACCACGCGGCCGGGGCGCGCGGCCATCACCACGATGCGGCTGGAGAGGAACACGCTCTCGAACACCGAATGGGTCACGAAGACCACCGTGCAGCCGAGCTGGCGCTGGAGGGCCAGCACATCGTCGTTGAGTTTGAAGCGGGTGATCTCGTCGAGCGCGGCGAAGGGCTCGTCCATCAACAGCAGGCGCGGGCGGGTGACCATGGCGCGGGCGATGGAGACGCGCATCTTCATGCCGCCGGAGAGCTCGCGCGGATAGGCCTTCTCGAAGCCCGCGAGGCCGACGGAGGCGATGGCCGCCTCCACTTCGTCCCGCGCCCCGCGCCGCGAGATGCCGCGCAGGCGCAGCGGCAGCCAGACATTGCCGAAGACGGTGGACCAGGGCGCGAGCGTCGGCTCCTGGAAGACCACGCCGAGATCGGGCTCCGTGCCCTCGCGCCAGCGGATCTGCCCGGTGGTGGGGTGAGTGAGCCCCGCCATCAGCCTGAGCGCCGTGGATTTGCCGCAGCCCGACGGGCCGAGCAGCGAGACGAAATCCCCGTCGCCGAGGCTGAGCGACATGCCGTCGAGCGCGGTGACCAGGCCACCGAACACCTTGCTGACATTGGAGACGGTGAGCAGCGGCGCGCCCGCCTCCCGGCCCGCGGCCGGGGCCGGCATTGCCGCCGCCCTCGCGCCTTGCAGGTTCATCAGTTGCCGAGGAGCGACTTCTTCAGGTCGAGGCCGTGGCCCTTGTTCACGAAGTCGAGCGTGTAGCTCTCCTTGTAGGGCAGGTCCTTCGGCACCACGCCGAGCTCAGCCATCGAGGTGTAGAACGCCTCCATGCGCGCATCGGTCATGGCATTGATGCCCATTTCCAATGCCTCGCCGGAATCGACGATGCCGAACTTCTTCATCGCCTCGATCGAGTAGGCGATCTGGCCGTCGGTCATGTCCGGATTGTCGGCCTTGATCTTCTCGTTGGCGGCCGCGTTGTCGCCGTAGAGATAGTTGTACCAGCCCTCCGCGGTGGCGTTGACGAAGCACTGCACGGCCTCGGGGTTCGCATCCACATAGGGCTTCAGCATCTCGATCGTGGTGGAGTAGCTCTCGAAGCCGTAATCCGCGAGCAGCCAGATATCGGGCTGCCAGCCGGTGGCCTGCTCGATGGCATAGGGCTCGGAGGTCACATAGCCCTGCTGCGCCACGTTCTCATCGGCGATGAAGGGCGCGGAATTGTAGGTGTAGGGCCCGCGGTTCTCTTCCTTGAAACCCGCGTTCTTGACGAAGATCTGGTACCAGGTCTGCAGCGAGCCGTCGTCGGTCAGCACGCGCAGGTCCTCCGATCCGATCTCCTCGAATTTCGAGATGCGGCCCGGATGCGTCATCAGCACCTGCGGTTCCTTCTGGAAGTTGGCGGCGACGACGATGATCGGGATTTCTTCGGCCAGGGCGTTGAAGGGCTGGAGCATGTTGCCGCCCATATACGCCTCGAGCTTGCCGGCCAGCATCAGCGCGCGGCCGTTCACCTGCGGGCCGCCCGGATCGATCGTGACCTTGAGCCCGCACGCTTCATAGGTGCCGTCCGCCACGGCCTGGTAGTAGCCGCCATGCTCGGCCTGGGCGACCCAGTTGGTGCCGAAGCGGAACTCCGTCAGCTCCTGCGCGCCGGCCGGGGCCGTGAGGGCGATGGCGGCGGCGCCGAGGAGAAGCGAGGCGGTGAGAGCGGGGCGGTGGGGCATCGTCGGTCTCCCTGCAGGGCGGCTGGCCTGGTACCGGCCGGTCCGCGATCCGATTTGGCGAAAGACTGCCCAAGGGGCGCTGGGCTGTCGAGAAAAAAGCCCAGCCGTTCCGCGCCGCGAGGCCAGTGCCCAGTTTTCACGCAAGGACGGCGGCAGGCTTGCGCGCCGATTGCGCAGGCGCGCGCGAATGGCCGCTTGCCATCGTCGCGGGCGAGGGCATTCTGGAGGCGATGTGCAGGTGCGAGACCAGCGGGAGCCAGAATGGCGGAGGCGACGGGACGGCTGACCACCCATGTGCTGGACACCGCGCATGGCCGGCCGGCGGCGGGCATGGCGCTGTCGCTCGCGCGGCTCTCCCCGTCGCCCGCGGCGCTTGCCGAACGGGTGACGAATGCGGATGGCCGCTGCGATGCGCCGCTCCTGCAAGGCGCCGACCTGCTGGCGGGGGAGTACGCGCTCTCCTTTCATGCCGGAGACTATTTTCGCGGGCTCGGCCTCGCGCTGCCGGAACCTGCCTTCCTCGACATCGTGCCGATCCGCTTCGGCATTGCCGATCCCGCGAGCCACTACCACGTGCCGCTGCTCGTCAGCCCCTGGGCGATGAGCACCTATCGCGGCAGCTAGGCCCCGCCATGCCGGCAAGTCACTGCGATCTCGTGGTTTGGGCGTCCTGTGAAGAAGCTCACATCGTCGATCACAAGCCCGCGACAACTCTCCCCTCCGCCGCCCCGGAGGAAAAGAGATGGACATTCCAGCGACGTTCGCCGAGCCGGCGAGCGACTGGGAAGCGGCGGCCGATCTGCGGGATCAGCGCGCGGGCGGCACGGAGGGCGCATGCCTCTTCCGCTTCCGCAGCGCAGCGCTCGGTATCGAGGCTGAGGCGGAGTCGGGGGGGCGGGTCGGCCGCTTCACGGCGTTGCGCTGCCGGCGGGCCTTCGGCCTGGCCGCTCTCGACGGCGCGGTTGCGCGGATCCGCGATGCGGGGGACGACGTGGCGATCTCGGCCTTCCGCCTCTCCAAGGGCTATCTGTTCGAGAACGACCTTCTGGCGCGGATCCGGCTGCGGGCGGGCGGCGCCTTTGTCGGCACCTGGCGGTTCGTGCGCAATGCCGAGGCGTGAGCGCGAGCGGGGCGCGGAGGTGCGGCGATGAGCGCCATCCGCTTCGTCCTGAACGGCCGCGCCGAGGCGGTCGAGGGCGTCGCGCCGTCGACCATGCTGCTCGAATGGCTCCGCGGCTCCGGCCTGACCGGCAGCAAGGAGGGCTGTGCGGAAGGCGATTGCGGGGCCTGCACCGTCGGCCTGCGCAGCCTCTCGGCGGACGGGACGCTGGAGACCCACCCCGCCTGCGCCTGCATCCTGCCGCTGCCCGCGCTCCATGGCCGCGAGGTCGTGACGGTGGAGCATCTGACGCGGGACGGCACGCTGCACCCGGTGCAGGCGGCGATGGCGGAGGGGCACGGCTCGCAATGCGGCTTCTGCACGCCGGGTTTCGTGATGAGCCTCTGGTGCGCGGCGGAGGCCGGGCTCGCGACGGAGCGGCGGGCAGTGGCGGATCAGCTCGCGGGCAATCTCTGCCGCTGCACCGGGTATGGGCCGATCCTCGATGCGGCGGTGGCGGCCGGGAGCCGGCCTGCGCGCGCCGGTGACGCAGCCGACCGGGCCGCCGCCCCGGGCCGGATCGCGGCGCTCAATGCCGGTGCCCTCGATTACGCGGCGGATGCGCGGCGCGCGATCGTGCCGGAAAGCCTCGATGCCCTGGCCGAGGCGGCCGCGGCGCATCCCGAGGCGACGATTGTGTCCGGGGCGACGGATGTGGGGCTCTGGATCACCAAGGAGGGGTTCGACCCGGCGGTCATGATCTTCACCCACCGGGTCGCCGCGCTGCGGGCGGTGGAGCGGCGGGAAGGCTGGCTGCATCTCGGCGCCGGGCTCAGTTACGCCGCCGCGCTGCCGGTGCTGGAGGCCGAGTGGCCGGAGCTCGGGCGGCTGATGCGCCGGATCGGCGGGGCCCAGGTGCGCGGGGCCGGCACCATCGGGGGCAATGTCGCCAACGGCTCGCCCATCGGAGACATGGCACCGGCGCTGATCGCGCTCGGGGCAAGGCTCTGCCTCCGGCATGGCGCGACGGAGCGGGAGATCGCGCTCGAGGACTTCTTCATCGACTACGGTCGGCAGGATCGCGCACCAGGCGAGATCGTGACGGGGCTGCGGGTGCCGCTCGGCATGCCGCTCTCGGCGCACAAGGTCTCCAAGCGCTTCGATCAGGACATCACGGCGGTGCTCGGCTGCTTCTCGATCCGGTTGGAGGGGGCCGGGTTGGAGGGCGCCGGGCTGGAGGGGGCCCGGGTGGCGGAGGCACGGCTGGCCTATGGCGGGATGGCGGGCGTGCCGAAACGCGCCGGGGCGGCGGAGGCGGCGCTCACCGGCGCCCCTTGGTCGGGCGAGACGGTGGCGGCCGCGATGGAGGCGATGGCCGCGGATTTCACGCCGCTCAGCGATATGCGCGCCTCGGCCTGGTACCGGCTCACGGTCGCGCAGAACCTGCTTCTGCGGCACTTCCTCGAGAGCGGGCAGGTCACGGGGCCGACCCGGCTCGACCGCCTCGCGCCGCTCGCCGAAGCCGGGCTCTGAGATGCCGGACGAGGGTCAGACACCGCAGCGCCCGCCCATACGCGATAGCGTGGCCGATGGCGTGCACACGTCCCGCCGGCATGACAGCGCGGAGAAGCATGTCGCCGGCACTGCGCGTTATGTGGACGATCTGCCGGAGCCGCCGGGCACGCTGCACTGCGCGCTGGGCCTGGCCACGGTGGCGCGCGGGCGGGTGCGCGCGGCGGATCTCTCGGCGGTGCGCGCGGCCCCGGGCGTGGTGGCGGTGCTGACGGCGGCGGATGTGCCGGGCGAGGCGGATGTGGGCCCGGTCTTCCACGACGAGCCGATCTTTGCGGTCCTTGGGGACGGCGCAGGCGGGCCGGTGCATTTCCACGGCCAGCCCCTTTTCGTCGTCGCCGCCGCCACGCGCAGGCAGGCCCGCGCCGCGGCCCGCCTGGCGCGGATCGACTATGAGGAGGCGGCGCCTGTCCTCACCATCGAGGACGCCATGGCCGCGGGAGCGCTCCACGATGCGCCCTACCGGATGGCGCGCGGCGATGTGGGCGCCGCCCTCGCCGCCGCGCCGCACCGGCTGGAGGGGCGGATCGCCATCGGCGGGCAGGAGCACTTCTACCTCGAGGGGCAGGTGGCGCTCGCCATCCCGGGCGAGGACGGGGACATGCATGTGCACTCGTCCAACCAGCATCCCTCCGAATGCCAGCAGGTGGTGGCGCGGGTGCTGGGGGTGGCGCATCACGCCGTGACGGTGGAGGTGCGGCGCATCGGCGGCGGCTTCGGGGGCAAGGAGACGCAGGGCAACCTGCCCGCCGCAGCGGCCGCGCTGGTGGCTCGCGCCACGGGCCGGCCCGCCAAGCTCTGCTTCGACCGCGACGCGGATATGATCGTCACGGGCAAGCGCCACGACTTCCGGATCGACTACGAGGTGGGCTTCGACGGCGAGGGCCGGCTGTTGGCGATGCGCGTGGCGCAGCATGCGCGCTGCGGCTGGTCGCGCGATCTTTCGCACGCGATCTGCGACCGGGCGATGTTTCACGCGGACAACGCCTACTACCTGCCCGCAGTGGAGATCGAGAGCCATCGCTGGCGGACGAACACGGCCTCCAACACGGCCTTTCGTGGCTTTGGCGGGCCGCAGGGGATGCTGGGCATGGAGCGGGTGATCGACCATGTGGCCGCGCATCTCGGCCGCGACCCGCTGGCTCTGCGCCGGCTCAACGCCTACGACCCGCCGGGCGGGGCGCGCACCGTCACGCCCTACCACATGGTGGTCGAGGACAGCGTGATCGGTGAGCTGCTGGACGAGCTGGCGGAGCGCTCGGGCTATGCGGCCCGGCGTACAGAGATCGCTGAGTGGAATGCCGGGAGTGCGCTGGTGAAGCGCGGGATCGCGCTCACGCCGGTGAAGTTCGGCATCTCCTTCACCATGACGCATCTCAACCAGGCGGGGGCCCTGGTGCATATCTACCAGGACGGCTCGGTGATGCTGAACCATGGCGGCATCGAGATGGGACAGGGGCTCTACACCAAGGTCGCGCAGGTGGCGGCCTCGGCCCTGGGGGTGGATCTCGCAGACGTGCGGATCACGGCGACGCGGACGGACAAGGTGCCGAACACATCGGCCACCGCGGCCTCCAGCGGGTCGGATCTCAACGGAGCCGCCGTGCAGGCGGCCTGCGACACGCTGAAGGCGCGGCTGACGGGCTGGGCCGCGGAGGCATGGGGCGTGCCGGCGGAGGCGGTGGCGTTCCTGCCGGGGCGTGTGTCTGTGGGCGGCGAGGAGATCGCGTTTGCGGATTTCGTCGCCCGGGCCTATCGCGCGCGCGTCTCGCTCTCGGCCACGGGTTTCTACGCGACGCCCGAGATCGGGTGGGACCGGGCGGCCGGGCGGGGGCGGCCCTTCTACTACTTCGCCTGCGGCGCCGCCGTCACCGAGGCGGCGGTGGACACGCTCACGGGCGAGAGCCGGTTGCTGCGGGCCGATATCCTGCAAGATGTGGGACGCTCGCTGAACCCCGCGCTGGATCTCGGCCAGATCGAGGGCGGCTATGTACAGGGCGCGGGGTGGCTCACGACGGAGGAGCTGGTCTGGGACGGGGCGGGGCGGCTCCGGACCCACGCGCCCTCGACCTACAAGATCCCGACGGCGGGGGACTGGCCGGCGATGGATATCCGGCTCTGGGAGAAGGGGATGAACCGTGCGCTGACGATCCGGCGCTCGAAGGCCGTGGGCGAGCCGCCGCTCATGCTGGGGATCTCCGCCTTTCTCGCGCTCTCCGATGCGGTCGCGGCGGCTGACGGAGCGGGGTATCCGGCGCTGGATGCGCCCGCGACGCCGGAGCGGCTGCTGGCGGCGATCGCGCGGAGGCGGGCATGACCGGGGTGCCGCGCCTGCGCGACGGAGGATGCCGCGCGGGGGCGGACGCGGCGGGGGCGGGCGCGGGGGGGGGGGGGGGGGGGG
>JBCBWF010000548.1:0-2846 GCA_039817245.1 Pseudomonadota bacterium
CAGGTGATCGCGCGTGATATGCGTCAGCGCCGCCGCGCGCAGGACCACCCCGTCGAGCCGCCACTGCACCAGGCCATGCGAGGACGCCTCCATCGCCGCATGGCTGCACCCCTGCGCCTCCAGCCGCTGCATGCGCTGCTGGAGCGGCTGGAGGCGAAGGGGTGCAGCCATGCGGCGATGGAGGCGTCCTCGCATGGCCTGGTGCAGGGGCGGCTCGACGGGGTGGTCCTGCGCGCGGCGGCGCTGACGCATATCACGCGCGATCACCTGGATTACCATGCGAGCCACGCGGAGTATGTGGCCGCGAAGCTGCGGCTCTTCCGGGCGGTGCTGCCGGAGGGGGCGGTGGCGGTGCTGAACGCCGACGACCCGGTGTTCGCCGAGGCGGAGGTGGCGGCGCAGGCGCGGGGCCAGCGGGTGATCGCCACCGGGCGCGCGGCGCGGGCGGATCTGAGGATCGCGGCGCAGGCGCTCCATGCCGGCGGGCAGCGGGTGCGGCTGGCCTATGGCGGCGCGGAGGCGGCGGTGGAGCTGGCGCTGGTCGGCGCCTATCAGGCGGAGAACGTGGCGACGGCGGCGGGGCTCGCGCTCGCCACCGGCATGGGCTGGGAGGCGGTACTCGCGGCGCTGCCGGGGCTCGAGACCGTGCGCGGGCGCATGGAGCTCGCCGGGCGGCGGGCCAATGGCGCGGCGGTCTATGTGGATTACGCGCACACGCCGGGGGCGGTGGCCTCGGCGCTCGCCTCCATCCGCCCCCATTGCGCGGGGCGGCTGGTGGTGGTGCTGGGCGCCGGCGGCGACCGCGACCCCGGCAAGCGGCCGATGATGGGGGCCGCGGCGGCGGAGCATGCGGATCTGGCGCTTATCACGGACGACAATCCGCGCTCGGAGGTGCCGGCGGAGATTCGGCGCGCGGTGCTGGCGGGCTGCCCCGGCGGCGTGGATGCCGGCGAGCGGGCCGCGGCGATCCGCGCGGGCGTGGCGGCGCTGACGGGGCCGGGGGACCTGTTGCTGGTGGCCGGCAAGGGGCATGAACAGGGCCAGGAACTCGGCGGGCGCGTCCTGCCTTTCGACGATGTGAGCGAGGCGCGCGCGGCGATCGCGGAGGCGGATGGCACCGCGCGCATGGGAGGGGCCGCATGAGCGCGCTGCTCTGGACCGCGGCGGAGGCCGCTGCTGCCACCGGCGGGCGCCTCGCGGGCGCCTGGGAGGGCGTGCGCGGCATCTCCATCGACAGCCGGAGCCTGGCGCCGGGCGATCTCTTCGTCGCGCTGCAGGGCGAGGCGCGGGACGGACATGCCTTTGTCGCCAAGGCCCTGGAGGCAGGCGCGGGGGCGGCGCTGGTGAGCCACCGGCCCGAGGGCGTGGCCGCGGATGCGCCGCTTCTGGTGGTGGAGGACACGCTGGCGGGGCTGGAAGCGCTGGCGCGCACGGCGCGGGCGCGGAGCGCTGCCAGGGTGCTGGCCGTCACCGGCTCGGTCGGCAAGACCACGACGAAGGAGATGCTGCGGGCCCTGCTGGCGCCGTTCGGCCGGGTGCATGCGGCCGAGGCGAGCTTCAACAACCACTGGGGCGTGCCGCTGACCTTGGCGCGCATGGCGCCGGATGCGGATTTCGCGGTGCTCGAGATCGGGATGAACCATGCGGGCGAGATCGCGCCGCTCTCGCGCCTGGCGCGGCCGCATGTGGCGCTGATCACCGCGGTGGCGGAGGCGCATCTCGGCCATTTCGCGAGCGTGGCCGAGATCGCGGACGCCAAGGCCGAGATCTTCGCGGGGCTCGAGCCCGGAGGCACCGCAGTGCTGCCGGCGGACAATGCGCATTACGCCCGGCTGGAGGCGGCGGCGCTGGCCGCCGGCGCCACGCTCAGGCGCTTCGGGGAGGGGGAGGCGGAGTTCCGGCTCGCCGCGATCGATGTGCTGGCGGATGCGACGACGGTTCGCAGTGCGCTTGGCGGCGACCCTTGGGTCTTCAAGATCGGGGCGCCGGGGGCGCATCTGGCCTCCAACGCGCTGGCGGCGCTGGCGGCGGTGGAGGCGGCGGGGGTGGACCCCGCGCGGGCCGCCCTGGTGCTCGCGCGCTGGGAGCCGCCGGCCGGGCGCGGGGCGCGCTGGCTGGTGCGGCTGGGGCCGGAGGGGTTCGACGGCTCGGTGCGGCTTCTGGACGAGAGCTACAACGCCAACCCCGCCTCGGTGCGCGCAGCGCTGGCGGTGCTGGGCGCGCAGCCGGTGGAGCACGGCATCGGCCGGGTGGAGCGCGGCCGGCGCATCGCCTTTCTGGGCGACATGCTGGAGCTCGGCGAGACGGAACTGGCGCTGCATGCCGCCCTGGCCGAAGCGCCGGAGATGGCCGCAATCGACCGGGTGCATTGCTGCGGCGAGCGGATGCGCGCGCTCTGGGAGGCGCTGCCCGCGGGGCAGCGCGGCGCATGGGTGGCGGAAAGCGACGCATTGGCCGAGCGCGCGCGGCGCACGGTTGACGCCGGCGATGTCTGCATGGTCAAGGGCTCGAAGGGTGCTCGGATGGGGCCCGTGGTGGAGGCGATCAAGGCCCTCGGGGAGGCCGTGCCGGCGCAGAAGGCGGGCGACGGCGCGAGCGAGAGGCCCGGTGGGGGGGCCGGTGGAGCAGCCGGTGGGGGAGCCTAGGAGAGCTTTATGCTGTACGAGCTGAGCCAGTTCAGCGACGGGGGCGATTTCTTCAACCTCTTTCGTTACATCACGTTTCGCGCGGGCGGGGCGTTTCTGACCGCGCTGCTGTTCGCCTTCCTGTTCGGCCGGCGGATCATCAACCTGCTGCGGCGCTTCCAGAAGAAGGGCCAGCCGATCAGGACGACGGGCCGGCGCGGC
>JBCBWF010000576.1:0-2549 GCA_039817245.1 Pseudomonadota bacterium
GACTGACCGGACCTCCGCTTCGCCTCCGCCCCTGCACGGCCGCCGCCGGGCCGAGGGCCCCAGACCGCCCCCCCCGGGCTGCCGGTGCGTGCCCGACACCCGGGGTTGCGCGGGACCGTCGCCGGATTCGCGCCGGCGTGCGTTCTCTCACAAAACCCGGCGGGCTGTGAGAATACTCACGCTCCGGTTGCACGACCTCCCGTAACGTTCAACCGTCAAACACTCTATGAGGAGCGTTACATGGCTAGAAATCCCTGGGACCGATTCAAGAAAAGCCCCTTCCTCCTGATGGTGGGCTCCGGCTCGAAGACCGGCCTCTACGAACGATGGGAAAAGGCATTGCCCCCGGTGGGCAAGCGGGGCGCTGCCAACTTCAACCGCACGCTCGCCGTCATCAATCTGAAGATTCTGCTCGACTATCTCGTCCGGCGCTCGCCCCGCCTTCTTCGGAAGAACACGGATGGCATCAAGCTGGTCGAGAACGTGTTTCTGACCTGGGAGCACCGCCCGGAGAGGACGACGCATATCGAGAAGGGCGATTACTATTTCGACAGCCAGACCGCCTCGCGCGTGAGGGCGCTGCAATCCGATTTCGGGATCGTGGCGGACGGCAAGGTCGGCCGCGGCACCATGAGCAAGCTCTGGGAGCGTGGGCGCAGCGACCGCTATGTGCGCATCGGCGAGGAGCGCATCCGCTTCCTGATGTTCCAGTTCATCTCGCTGCCGCTGCTCCGCGACTCCGACTACAAGAAGGTCGCCTGAGCCGGACCGGACCGGTCGGGCCGCCCGAGCCGATCTAGCCCGACCCAGCCCGGAAAGCGCGAAGGCCCCGCGGCTTCATCCGCGGGGCCTTCTTCGTTCACTGTCCCGGTAGTCGGGCGTCTCTCAGCTCAGGAGCCCTTGCGCTGGTAGGCGGTGCCCCAGCCCCAGGCGCCGGAGCCGAAGCCGCGGCTCACCACGCGCTCGCGGTAGATCGAGGAGACGTCGTCCCCGTCGCCCGCGAGAAGCGCCTTGGTGGCGCACATCTCGGCGCAGATCGGCAGTTTGCCCTCCGCGATCCGGTTGCGGCCGTATTTGTTGAACTCCGCGGTGGAGTTCGGCTCTTCCGGGCCGCCGGCGCAGAAGGTGCACTTGTCCATCTTGCCGCGGCTGCCGAAATTGCCCGCCTGCGGATACTGCGGCGCGCCGAAGGGGCAGGCATAGAAGCAGTAGCCGCAGCCGATGCAGAGGTCCTTGGAGTGCAGGACCGTGCCGTCGGCGGTCTGGTAGAAGCAGTCCACCGGGCAGACCGCCATGCAGGGCGCATCCGAGCAGTGCATGCAGGCGACCGAGATCGAGCGCTCGCCCGGCACACCGTCCGAGATTGTCACCACACGGCGGCGGTTGATGCCCCAGGGCACCTCATGCTCGTTCTTGCAGGCGGTGACGCAGGCGTTGCACTCGATGCAGCGCTCGGCGTCGCAGAGGAAAGTTACGCGTGCCATCTTTCGGGTTCCCTCCTCAGGCCTTCATGATCTTGCAGAGTGTGGCCTTGGTCTCCTGCATCTGGGTGACCGAGTCGTAGCCATAGGTCTGCGCGGTGTTGGTGCTTTCGCCGAGCACATACGGATCGGCCCCGTCGGGGTACTTGCTCCGCTGGTCCTCGCCCTGGAAGAAGCCGCCGAAGTGGAACGGCATGAACGCGACGCCGCGGCCGACCCGCTCGGTGACCATGGCGGCGACCTTCACCTTGCCGCCCTCCGGGCCCTCGACCCAGACCTGCTCCCCGTTCTTGAAGCCGATGGTGTTGGCGTCATAGGGGTTCACCTCGACGAACATCTCCTGCTGGAGCTCCGCGAGCCAGGGGTTGGACCGCGTCTCGTCGCCCCCGCCCTCATACTCCACGAGGCGGCCCGAGGTGAGGATGATCGGGTAGTCCTTCGAGAAGTCGTTCTTCTGGATCGAGGCGTAGAGCGTCGGCAGGCGGTAGGCCTGACGGTCGTCATAGGTCGGGTAGTCCGCCACCAGGTCGCGGCGCGAGGTGTAGAGCGGCTCGCGGTGGAGCGGCACGGGATCCGGGAAGGTCCAGACCACGGCCCGCGCCTTGGCGTTGCCGAATGGCGCGCACTCATGCTTGATCGCGACGCGCTGGATGCCGCCGGAGAGGTCGGTCTTCCAGTTGGTCTTGTCGCCGGCGATACCCTCGATGACCGCGCGCTCCTCGTCCGTCAGGTCCCCGTCCCAGCCGAGCTCCTTGAGCATCGCCATGGTGAATTCGGGGTAGCCGTCCTGGATCTCCGAGCCCTGGGAGTAGACGCCCTCGGCGAGCAGGTTGTCGCCGTCGCGCTCCACGCCGAAGCGGGCCCGGAAGGTCAGGCCGCCCTTCGAGACGGGCTTGGACATGTCGTAGAGGTTCGGGGTGCCCGGATGGTTCATCTCCGGCGTGCCCCAGCAGGGCCACGGCATGCCGTAATAGTCCCCGTCCGCCGGGCCGCCCACGGCCTGCAGCGTGGTGCGGTCGAACGTGTGCTGGTTGGCCATGTGCAGCTTCAGCCGCTCCGGCGACTGGC
>JBCBWF010000538.1:0-2929 GCA_039817245.1 Pseudomonadota bacterium
GCAATGCCATAGTGCGCCCGCGCCATGGCCGGAGCGTCGTTTACGCCGTCGCCAATCATCGCCACCATGCTGTGACCCGCGACCAACTCCTCAATGGCCGTCACCTTGTCTTCGGGCAGAAGATCGGCGCGCACTTCATCAATGCCGACCTCGGCCGCAACGGCGCGCGCGGTACGTTCGTTGTCACCGGTCAGCATCACGATGGTTTTCACACCCTGCGCGTGCAGCCTCGCGACAACATCTTTCGCAACGGGGCGGATGCGGTCGCGCAGCTCCAGGACGCCGGTCACGCTGGTCTCGTCTCCTACGGCCACGAGCGTACTGCCCGCTCCCTCGATCCGATCGCGCAGGTCGCCGGGGATTGCAGTGCCGAACCCCTTCTCCCTGGCGAAACGATCCGAGCCGAGCCAGATAACACGTCCATTGGCGCGACCTTCCAATCCCCGCCCGGGCACGGCGCGCGTGTCCTCCGCAACAGAGATGTCGATGCCATCAGCTTCGGCCCGTGCGAGGATTGCGCGGGCCAGCGGGTGCGAGGATCGCGCCTCCAGACTGGCTGCAAGCGTCATGAGCTCGCGCTCCGAAGCCCCACCCATCGGATGCGCTACCGCCACCTCGGGCTCGCCCATCGTGATCGTTCCGGTCTTGTCCATCGCCAGCGCCGTAGTGCGCCCTGGGGCTTCGACATAGGCGCCACCCTTAATCAGCACTCCGGCCCGCGCCGAGGCCGTGAGTGCCGCAACAATGGAGACAGGTGTCGAAATGACTAGCGCGCAGGGGCAGGCGATTACGAGGAGCACCAGCGCGTTGTAGAACCAATAGCCCCAGTCCCCTCCGAGCAGAAGCGGCGGGACCAGGGCGATGAGGATCGCCAGTGCCATCACTATTGGCGTGTAGATGCGCGCGAACTTCGCGACCCACTGCTCCACTGGCGCACGCCGGGCGTGCGCGTCACCAACCATGCGGATGATCTTTGCAAGCACCGTGTCCGAAGCCGCCTTCGTCGCGCGAACCGTTAGCGTCCCCTCGCCGTTGATCGTGCCGGCATAGACGTCGTCACCGGCCTCCTTGGGCACCAACGCGCTTTCGCCGGTGATCGGTGCCTGTCGACGGCGCCTGCGCCGTCCACGACCTCTCCGTCGAGCGGAATGCGATCGCCCCCGCGGACGACGAAGCGATCGCCGACGGCGACCTCGGCCGCCGGAACGTCCGCTTCGTTACCATCTTCCCGGATGACCCGCGCCGTGGGGGGCGCTAGATCCAACAGTGCTGACACCGCGTTCCGCGCGCGACCCACGCTCCAGCTCTCCAGATAGAGCGAGAGCGAAAAGAAGAACGCGACTGTCGCCGCCTCAAAGAACTCGCCGATTCCGATAGCACCCGCTACGGCGACAACCATGAGTAGATTCATGTCCGGTGAAAGCCGTCGCGCAGCCGACCAGGCTTTCGGTGCAACAAGCCAGGCGCCAAAGACGATCGCGATCGCGAAAAGCCCCGCTTCCGGGAATGGCATCGCCACATGGCCGTGTCCTGCAAAGAGCCCGAGCGCACCTCCCATGCCGGTCTCAACCACATGCGAGATAAAGCCCGCTGCCCAGAATGCGCCGCTGAGCGCGGTAAAGCGCCACTGACGCGCGATGTGCGCCGCCTGATCCTCAGCCGCGTTCCCGGCGTCCCACTGCTTGGCGCTCATTCCGGTGCTGGCCACTACCTGTGCGACTTCCTTGTCCGAGATCGGCTCGGCGCCATTCAGGATCGTCATCCGCCCGTTGATCACGTCGAAGGCAAGATGCTCGCTTCCGCCGACCCTCGGTCCAACCACCCGGTTTAGGATCGCGACCTCTTCAGCACAGTCCAACCCGGAGACTTGGAAATCTCTTCCCTCCGGCCGCGCACGGCCGTCAGCCGCGCCAACCTCAACAGTCTTGCCGACCCCGCAACAGGGGCGGTCATGAACGGTCTGGCTTTGGCGATCGTGATTGCGATGCAGGCTATCGGACGGCATGGGCATCCCTCTAAGTTCGCTATGCCCACGGGAGTGTAATACCTACAGCTGCTAGAGCTTCAACCCCTCTCAAAGCCCTCGCCGAATGCGCTGCCTCTTTGAGCGATTTCACCTTGGACGCAGGACTGCTGAAGGCGTTGCCGAGCCTGCCAGGAGAGAGGGAATGGGAAGACAAGGCCTGCAGCGGCACAAAGAGCCAGATCGCGCTATCGAGCCGGATCATCTTGGGCGTCCTCGCAGAAAGAACGGTCGGCGAGGGTCTTGAGGTTATAGCACCGCCCGGCAGTGTCGGCAGAGCATTCCGATGCAATGTGCTCCAGCTCAGCTTCCATTCGCTTCAATCGCGCGATGCGGGTTCGGACTGTCAAACGGCATTGAAACCGGACCCCCTATCGGCGCCGAAAAAGGGTTCTGACTCAATCTCGGTGCAACCGATGGGGCAGATCGGTACCTTTATCGCAAGATGTTGCGATGGGGAGCTGCTCATGCCTGAAGCTCGGAATACTGGCCGGTTGTTGCCGTCCGGCCTTGTCGTGGATGACGTCATGGTCGGACCGGACGAGGTGGTCATCGCGGCCCATGCCGTCGGTCGGGGCGCCGAGTGTCCTCGGTGTGGGCGCCTCTCCCGGCGGCTCCACAGCCGGTACGAACGCCAGCTGTCGGATGTTCCTGCACATGGCCGCCGCGTTCGAGTGCGCCTCTCGGTGCGTCGGTTCCGCTGTCCGCATTGGGCATGCCCGCGGAAGATCTTTGCCGAGCGCCCGGAGACCGGGATCACGCGGCCATACGCGCGCCGGACGACCCGGCTTCAGCAGCTGGTCCGCTGTCTCGGCCTCGCCCTGGGCGGCCGGCCCGGGCAGGACATGGCCCGCCGGCTTCGCTTCCCCGTGAGCAAGGACACCCTCCTGCGGAGCGTGCGCGCAC
>JBCBWF010000658.1:0-1756 GCA_039817245.1 Pseudomonadota bacterium
ACATTGGGCGCGCACTCGGGTGGTGTGGTGCGTGTGGCGGCAGTGCGGGATGTTTTGCCGGGGGTTTGGGCGCGAGGGGGGCGTAATGGGCTCCGCCGCCGGCACCGGGTGACCGCTCCGGCCGCGTGTACTCCGACCGCGTTTGCTCCGGCACTGCAGGCTCAGGTAGCGCCCGTCTGGCGGTCCACGGCGGAGCCGTACCGGCGCGGGGTATCGGGCCGCGCCGATGCGCGCGGCCCAGGGCTCGGGCGGGGCCGGGTCAGGCCGCCTTGGCGAGGCTGCGCAGCACGTAGTGCAGCACGCCGCCGTTCTCGACATATTCGATCTCCACCTCCGTATCGATCCGGCAGAGGAGCTGGATCGCCTTGGTGGTGCCGTCCGGATAGGTGATCGTGGCGGGCACGATCTTGCGCGGCGAGAGCGCCTCGCTGAGCCCGGAGATGGAGACCGTCTCGGCGCCGGTGAGGCCAAGGGACCTGCGCGTGTCGCCCTCGGTGAACTCGAAGGGGATGACGCCCATGCCGACGAGGTTGGAGCGGTGGATGCGCTCGAAGCTCTCGGCGATGACCGCCTTCACGCCGAGGAGCGCCGTGCCCTTCGCCGCCCAGTCGCGCGACGAGCCGGTGCCGTATTCCTTGCCGGCGACGACGACGAGCGGGGTGCCCGCGGCCTTGTGGGCCATGGCGGCGTCGTAGATCGACATCTGCGCGCCGTCCGGCCCCTTGGTGTAGCCGCCCTCCACGCCGTCCAGCATCTCGTTGCGGATGCGGATATTGGCGAAGGTGCCGCGCATCATCACCTCGTGGTTGCCGCGGCGCGAGCCGTAGGAGTTGAACTCGCGCGGGGCCACCTGGCGGTCGACGAGGTACTGGCCCGCGGGGGTGGCCTCCTTGAAGGAGCCGGCGGGCGAGATGTGGTCGGTGGTGACCGAGTCGGCCAGCATGGCGAGGACGCGCGCGCCCTCGATATCGCTGATGGTGCCGGCCTCGGGCCCCATGCCCTCGAAATAGGGCGGGTTCTGCACATAGGTGGAGGTGGAGGGCCACGCATAGGTGAGCCCGCCGGAGGTGTCGATCTCCTGCCAGCGCGCATCGCCGGTGAAGACCTCGGCGTATTTGGACTGGAAGGCCTCGCGCGTCACGGTCTTCTCCACGAGCTCGGCGATCTCGAGCTGGGTCGGCCAGATATCCTTCATGTAGACGTCCTTGCCGTCCGGGGTCTAGCCGATGGGCTGGGTGGCGACGTCGACATTCATGTCGCCCGCGATGGCGTAGACCACGCAGAGCGGGGGCGAGGCGAGGTAGTTGGCGCGCACATCGGGGTTCACGCGGCCCTCGAAGTTGCGGTTGCCGGACAGGACCGAGCAGGCGACGAGGTCGTTGTCGTTCACCGCCTTCGAGATCGGCTCTGGCAGCGGCCCGGAATTGCCGATGCAGGTGGTGCAGCCATAGCCGACGAGGTTGAAGCCGAGGGCGTCGAGATCCTCCTGGAGGCCGGCTGCCTCGAGATATTCGGAGACCACCTGGCTGCCCGGCGCGAGCGAGGTCTTGACCCAGGGCTTGCGGGTGAGGCCGAGGGCGTGGGCCTTGCGCGCGACGAGGCCGGCACCGATCATCACGTAAGGGTTCGAGGTGTTGGTGCAGGACGTGATGGCGGCGATGAACACGTCGCCGTGGGTCACAGTGTAATCCTCGCCCGCGACCTGGACCGCGGTGGCGTCGTTTGCGTCTTTGTCGAAGGACTTCGGCAAAGACGC
>JBCBWF010000230.1:0-8143 GCA_039817245.1 Pseudomonadota bacterium
ACTCGGATGAAATGGCCGCGTTCGACGACTGGGAGGGGCAGAGCCTCTCGCAGCGGGCGAGCGCGGTTGCGCCGCGGGGCGATGGCATGGCGCCGGCGCCCTATCTCGACGGGCTGAACCCCGCGCAGCGCGCGGCGGTGGAGGCGCTGGAGGGGCCCGTGCTGGTGCTCGCCGGCGCCGGCACCGGCAAGACGCGCGCGCTCACCACGCGGCTCGCCCATCTCATCAACACCCGGCGGGCCTGGCCGAGCCAGGTGCTGGCCGTGACCTTCACCAACAAGGCGGCGCGCGAGATGAAGGCGCGCATCGGCGGGCTGCTCGGCGAGACGGTGGAGGGGATGCCCTGGCTCGGCACCTTCCACTCGATCTCCGCCAAGATCCTGCGCCGGCATGCGGAGCTGGTGGAGCTGAAATCGAACTTCACGATCCTGGACACCGACGACCAGATCCGCCTGATCAAGCAGCTCCTGCAGGCCGAGGGGGTGGACGACAAGCGCTGGCCCGCGCGGCTCTTCGCCTCGATGCTCGACCGCTGGAAGAACCGCGCGGTGGGGCCCGGCAAGGTGCCGGCGGACGAGTGCGGCTTCGCCAATGGCCGGGGGGCGGAGTTCTACGCCGCCTATCAGGAGCGGCTGCGGACGCTGAACGCGGTCGATTTCGGCGATCTGCTGCTGCATGTGGTGCAGATCTTCCAGAGCCATCCGGACATTCTGGCGGAGTATCAGCGGCGGTTCCGCTACATCCTGGTGGACGAGTACCAGGACACCAATGTGGCGCAGTATCTGTGGCTGCGCCTGCTGGCGGCGGAGCATCGCAATCTCTGCTGCGTGGGCGACGACGACCAGTCGATCTATGGCTGGCGGGGGGCGGAGGTGGGCAACATCCTGCGCTTCGAGACCGATTTTCCCGGCGCGCAGGTGGTGCGGCTGGAGCAGAACTACCGCTCGACCTCGCATATCCTGGCGGCGGCCTCGGGGCTGATCTCGGCCAATGAGAGCCGGCTCGGCAAGACGCTGTGGACCGAGGCGGAGGGCGGCGAGAAGGTGCGCCTCATCGGCCATTGGGACGGCGACGAGGAGGCGCGCTGGATCGGCGAGGAGATCGAGGCGATGATGAAGGGCACGCGGGGGCAGGACCCGCTGAGCCTCGATGACATGGCCATCCTCGTGCGCGCCTCCTTCCAGATGCGCGCCTTCGAGGACCGGTTCCTGGCCATCGGGCTGCCCTATCGCGTGATCGGGGGCCCGCGCTTCTACGAGCGCATGGAGATCCGCGACGCGATGGCCTATTTCCGCGTCGCCGTGAGCCCGGATGACGGGCTGGCCTTCGAGCGGATCGTGAACACGCCGAAGCGCGGTGTGGGCGAGAAGGCGCAGCAGGCGCTGGCGCGGACGGCGCGCGAGCACGGCATCTCGGTCTTCGAGGCCGCGCGGATGGCCGGCGCCGGCGAGGTTTCCGGCGTGAGCGCGCGGGCGGCCAAGGAGCTGGCGCGGCTGGTGGCGCAGTTCGACCGCTGGCATGCGCTGACGCAGGGGGCGGTCTCCAGCGGCCAGGGCGTGATGCGGGTGACGCATGTGGAGCTGGCCGAGCAGATGCTCGACGAGTCCGGCTACACGGAGATGTGGCAGAACGACAAGTCGCCCGAGGCGCCGGGCCGGCTCGAGAACCTGAAGGAGCTGGTGCAGGCGCTCGAGGAGTTCGAGAACCTGCAGGGCTTCCTCGAGCATGTGAGCCTGGTGATGGACAATGAGAGCGAGGAGGCCGCGCCCAAGGTCTCCATCATGACGCTCCATGCGGCGAAGGGGCTGGAATTTCCGGCCGTGTTCCTGCCGGGCTGGGAGGACGGGCTCTTCCCCTCGCAGCGCGCGATGGACGAGACCGGGGTGAAGGGGCTCGAGGAGGAGCGGCGGCTCGCCTATGTGGGCGTGACGCGGGCGGAGCGGTATCTGACCATCTCCTTCGCGGCGAACCGGCATATGTACGGGCGCTGGCAGTCCTCGCTGCCCGCGCGGTTCATCGACGAGCTGCCGGAGGGGCATGTGGAGGTGCTGACCCCGCCGGGGCTCTATGGCGGGGGCTTCGGGGCGGCGGCGACCGCGTCGCCGGTGGATCCGGGCGAGGGCTCGAGCCTGGAGGCCCGCGCGGTGGAGGCCAACGCCTACAACTCGCCGGGCTGGCGGCGGATGGCGGAGCGGCGCGGCAATCACGGGCTGGGCGGCCCGCGGGAGGTGCGCAACCTGGTGGTGGATGCGGCGGCGACGAGCCGGTTCGAGGCGGGCACGCGGGTTTTCCACCAGAAGTTCGGCTACGGCGCCATCGCCGGGATCGAGGGCGACAAGCTGACGGTGGATTTCGAGAAGGCGGGGCGGAAGAAGGTGGTGGCCTCCTATGTCACCGAGGCGGCCGCGCCCGCATCCGACGCCGCGGCCGGTGCCGCTGGCGACGACGTGCCCTTCTGATCCCGCGCTTCGGGCCAGCCGCATCCCATGCGCGATCTCGGGCCCGTCGTCTTCGTCATCGGCCGGCTGAGCGCGCTGCTCGGGCTTGCGATGCTGGTGCCGGCGGGGCTCGACTGGCTGGACGGGAGCGCGAACTGGACGGCCTTTGCGCTGTCGGGCCTGCTCTCCTGGCTGCTGGGGAGCTGCCTGACGCTGGCCACGCGCCAGCGCGAGGGGAGCGGGCTGACCCCGCGCCAGGCCTTCCTGCTCACCACGCTGGTCTGGGCGGCGCTGCCGCTCTTCGGCGCGCTGCCCTTCATTCTGGGCGCGCCCGGGGCGCGGATGGTGGATGCGTATTTCGAGGCGATGTCCGGCCTCACCACCACCGGGGCGACGGTGTTCTCGGGGCTCGATACCGCCGACCGGGGGATGCTGCTCTGGCGCGGCATGCTGCAATGGTTCGGCGGCGTGGGCATCGTGGTCTTCGCCATCGTGTTCCTGCCGGCGCTGCGCATCGGAGGCATGCAGTTCTTCCGCTCGGAGAGCTTCGATCTCACGGGCGATATCCTGCCGCGGGCGACCGAGATCGCGGGCTCGCTCGCCTGGATCTATGCGGGGCTGACGGTGGCCTGCATGGTCGCCTATTCGGCGGCGGGGCTGAACGGGTTCGACGCGCTGGTGCATGCCATGACCACGGTGGCGACCGGGGGGATGGGGAACTACGACAGCGGCTTCGCCAACCTGCCCAACGCGGCGCATTACGTGGCGGTGGTGTTCATGTGGCTGGCGGCGCTGCCCTTCATCCGGTTCATCCAGCTCACCAACGGGCACGCGGGGCCGCTGTTTCGCGACCAGCAGATCCGGACCTTCTTCACCATCCTGCTGATCGCCTCGACGGTGATGGCGCTGCATCTGGTGGCCGAGGATCATCACGAGCCGCTGGATGCGATCCGCGAGGCGCTGTTCAACGCGACCTCGGTGATGACGGGGACGGGCTATGCCTCCGACCCCTACGACCGCTGGGGCGGGCTGCCGGTGGGGATCCTGTTCATCCTCGCGCTGATCGGGGGATGCACGGGGTCCACGGCCTGCTCGGCCAAGGTGTTCCGCTACGAGGTGCTGCTGGCGGCGCTGGCGGTGCAGATCCGGCGGATCCATTCGCCCCATGCGGTCTATCTCCTGCGCTATCAGGGGCGGGCGGTGGAGCCGGAGGTGGTGTCCTCCATCATGGGCTTCTTCTTCGTGTTCTTCTCGGCGCTGGCGGTGTGGGCGATCCTGCTGTCGCTGCTGGGGCTCGACTTCATCACGGCGGTGTCGGCCTCGGTGGCGGCACTCTGCAATCTCGGGCCGGGGCTCGGGCCGATGGTGGGGCCGGAGGGGAACTTCGCGGGGCTGCCGGATGCGGCGAAATGGCTGCTCTCGCTGGGAATGCTGCTGGGCCGGCTCGAATTCCTGTCCGTGCTGGTCCTGCTCTCGCCGATGTTCTGGCGGCGGTGAGGCTCAGGCGAACTCCCAGTCGCCGGGGGTGATCTCGGCGAGGGTCTCGACCTCGGGGTTGTTGGCGCGGTTCTCGACGCTTTCGGCGAAGTCGAGGAGGACGGTCTCGCGGGGGAGGCCGTCGCCGAGCGCGTCGGTCCAGAAGGCGATGCCCGCCTCCTCGCCGTCGCGGCCGAGGATGTTGCGGTAGAGGGTCTCGACATAGGCCTCGTCGCCGAGGCTCTCGGGCGGGCCGAAAAGGGCGGCGAATTCGTCGGAGGCGAGGAAGAGGGCGGCGAGGTCGTCCTCGCTCAGGCCGTCCTCGCGCGCATCGATCCAGAAATTGAGGCCGGCGCTGTCGGCTTCGCGGCCGAACGCGGCCTCGTAGAGGAGGGCGACGGTTTCGGCCTCCGGCTCGGTCAGGCCCTGGCCGAAAACCAGCGGTTCGCCGGCGATGACGGCGGCGATGGTGGCTTCGAGATCGGTGACGCCGCCGAGGAGCGCTTCGGCCTCCGCGAAACCGATCGTGCCCTGGAAGACCGGGGCGGTGGTGACGGTGGCCTCGTAGGCGGCGAAGTCGAGCGTTTCGACCACCACGCCCTCGGGGGTGTCGATGGCGAGGGCGAAGCTCTCGATCCGCGCGGCGGGGTCGCGCCAATCGACGAAGAGGAGCGCGCCGCCATCCTCCGGGGAGGCGACGAGGAGATGGCGGCCCTCCACCTCGGCGATCACGCTCTCGCCGGCGAGAGGGCGGAAGATGTCGGCATAGCTGTCATTCGGATCGCCACCGGTCTCGTGGATGATGGTGATCGCGTCGCCGGCGGCGCTGTAGGCATCGTTGCCGCTGCCGCCGAGCAGATAGGTGGTGGCGCCGGCGGCGGCGTTGGCGAGGCTGTCCGCGCCGCCATTGCCGGCGAGGATCTCGCGATCCGCCGCCGCCAGCGTCTCCGGCGCGTCGCTGCCGGTCTGCAGCGCGAAGTCGTAGAGCGATCCGGCCATCCTGCGGTCCTCCCTCTGCCCGGAAGGTAGGTGAAGCGGGCGCCGATGGCAGCCCGGAGCTGCGATCACACCCCTGCACGAAGTTGCGCGACAACGTCAGACGCGGGCCCCGGGCTCGACCCGGGGCCTCCTTGAAGCGCCAGGGAGGTCCCGGGGCAGGCCCGGGACAGCCTCGACCCATCGGCCCCGCGCCCGGCCCGCCCATCCCAGGCTGACGGACGGGTGCGGCCGCTCCCACCCGCGTCATTATGGCTGGCGAAGAGTGAATGCTCGGTGAGCGTCGGCACTTGTTCGCCAACGCGCATTCCACGCCGATTGTTCACACTATGTTCTCGTTTTCGAGGCTACAGTGACGTGGGTGGGCGCGGGCGCTACGGGGCTTCCGCTCGCTCGGTCCGGGTGACGGACCGGGCTCTAGATGTCAAGATTGGCGACGGAGAGGGCGTTCTCCTGGATGAAGTTGCGGCGTGGCTCGACCACGTCGCCCATCAGCTTGGAGAAAATCTCGTCCGCCTCCGCCATGTGCTCCACATGGACCTGCAGGAGCGTGCGCGCCTCCGGATCGAGCGTGGTCTCCCAGAGCTGGTCGGCATTCATCTCGCCGAGGCCCTTGTAGCGCTGCACCGAGAGGCCCTTCTCGCCCTCCGCCATGATGATGTCGAGAAGCTCGGACGGGCCGCGAACCGGCACGCTGCGCTCCTTGCGCAGGAGCTCCGCAGGCTCGCGATAGGTCTCCGAGAGCGCGGGCGCCAGTTCGGCGAGGCGGCGCGCCTCCGCCGCACGCAGAGCGAAGGCGTCGATCGAGCGGGTCTCGGCCACGCCGCGCTGCACCCGGGTGAGCCGCACGCCCCCATCCGCCGTGACCGTGCCCTGCCAGCCGCGCGCCGTCTCGGGCGCCAGCGCGTCGAGGCGCGCAGCAATCTCGGCGGCCTGCGCCTCCGTCACGCCCGGTGCCATGGCGCCGGCGATGGCCATTTGCTCGAGGATGAACCGCGGATAATGCGTCGGGAAGGCGGCGAGCACGTTGCGCACCACCCGCGCCTCGTCCACCAGCCGCACGAGATCGGCACCCGCGATCTGTTCGCCGGAGGCAAGCTGCAGCGTCGCGCCCTCCACGCCTTCGCGGGTGAGATAGTCCTCCCGCTCGCGCTCGTCCTTGCAATAGACCGACTGGCCGCGGCGCGTGACCTTATAGAGCGGCGGCTGCGCGATGTAGAGATGCCCCGCCTCGATCAACTCCGGCATCTGGCGGTAGAAGAAGGTCAGCAGCAGCGTGCGGATATGCGCGCCGTCCACATCCGCATCCGTCATGATGATGATCTTGTGGTAGCGCAGCTTCTCCAGCGCGAATTCCCCGCGCCCGATCCCTGTGCCGAGCGCGGTGATCAGCGTGCCGATCTGCTCCGACGAGATCATCCGGTCGAAGCGCGCGCGCTCGACATTGAGCACCTTGCCGCGCAGCGGCAGCACCGCCTGGTTCTCGCGCTTGCGGCCCTGCTTGGCGGAGCCGCCGGCGCTGTCGCCCTCCACGATGAAGAGCTCGGCCTTGGCGGGGTCCTTCTCCTGGCAATCGGCGAGCTTGCCGGGCAGGTTCGAGACATCCATCGCGGTCTTGCGCCGGGTGAGCTCGCGGGCCTTGCGCGCGGCCTCGCGCGCCAGCGCTGCCTCGACGATCTTGCCCACGACGGTCTTGGCCTCTGCCGGGTTCTCCTCGAACCATTCGGCGAGCTTCTCGGCCATCAGGCTCTCGACCACCGGGCGCACCTCGGAGGAGACGAGCTTCTCCTTGGTCTGCGACGAGAATTTCGGGTCGGGCACCTTGACGGAGAGCACGCAGGTGAGCCCCTCGCGCGCATCGTCGCCGGAGAGCGAGACCTTCTCCTTCTTCGCCGAGGAGGCCGCGGCATAGGCGTTGACCGTGCGGGTCAGCGCGCCGCGGAAGCCGGCGAGATGGGTGCCGCCATCCTTCTGCGGAATGTTGTTGGTGAAGCACAGCATGGTCTCGTGATAGCTGTCGTTCCACCAGAGGGCCGCATCGAGCGCGATGCCTTCGCGCTCGGCGCGCACCACGACGGGATCGCCGAGGATCGGCTGCTTGGAGCGGTCGAGATAGCGCACGAACGCCTCCACCCCGCCTTCGTAATGCAGCTCCTCCTCGATCGGATCCGCATGGCGCTGGTCGCGCAGCAGGATGCGGACCCCGGAATTGAGGAAGGCGAGCTCGCGCAGGCGATGCTCCAGCGTGCGGTACTGGTAGTCGATATTCGAAAAGGTGTCGGTGGAGGCGAGGAAGCGCACCTCGGTGCCCTGCCGCTCGCCCTGCGGCCCGGCGATCTCGAGCGGCTTCACGGTCTCGCCATGCTCGAAGCGGACCATGTGCTCGTGCCCGCCGCGCCAGATGCGCAGCTCCAGCCAGTCCGACAGCGCGTTGACCACCGAGACGCCGACGCCGTGCAGGCCGCCGGAGACCTTGTAGGCGTTCTGGTCGAACTTCCCGCCGGCATGGAGCTGGGTCATGATGACCTCGGCCGCCGAGACGCCTTCCTCGTGCATCTCGGTGGGGATGCCGCGGCCGTTGTCGGAGACGCTGACCGAGCCGTCCGCATGAAGAACGACGCGGACGAGATCGGCATGGCCGGCGAGCGCCTCGTCGATGGCGTTGTCCACCACCTCGTAGACCATGTGATGCAGGCCCGAGCCGTCATCGGTGTCGCCGATATACATGCCCGGGCGCTTGCGGACCGCCTCGAGGCCCTTCAGGACTTTGATCTGGTCGGCGCCGTATTCGGGCATGTCGGTGTCTTTCTTCGTGTCCTTCGGGGACTCGTCCTTGCCATCCATTTCCGGATCGTCAGCAGTCATCCGATCTGTCCTTAGCTTGCGGCGATGGCCGCGCCGGCGCCGGCGAGCGCGCCGCCCGACACCTGGTCGATGCGCCGGGCCGCGCGGCGGCTGGAGAGGAAGCGGCCGGTGCGCGCGGCCGCCCAGGCGTAGGTGAGGTCGCTCCCCAGCCCGATGGGCAGGGCGACGGCCGCGATGGCCAGCGCGTCCCAGAGGGTGAGGGCGGTCATGTCGAAGAAGCCGGGGAAGACGGCCATGTAGAAGAGCGCGGCCTTGGGGTTGCCGATGCCGATGAGGGCCCCTGCGGCGAAGGCGCGCCAGAGCGGCTCGCCCCGGCCGCGATAGGCCTCCGCCTTCACGAGGCTGTGGCGGCTGGTCAGGAGCCCGAT
>JBCBWF010000099.1:0-13699 GCA_039817245.1 Pseudomonadota bacterium
GTCGAGCCCGGGACCGCCTCGGCCGCCGGGGAGAGCGCCCTCAGGCGACGCGGTCCCCGGGTTCGCGACCGGCGAAGACGGCGTCGAGATTGTCGAGGGCGCGAAAGCCCATGGCGTCGCGCGTGTCGAAGGTCGCCGAGCCGATATGGGGCAGCAGGAACACGTTCTCCAGCGCGGAGAGCGCCGGGTTGCCGCCGGGCTCCGTGCGGAACACATCGAGCCCCGCCGCGAAGAGCTGGCCGGAGGAGAGCGCGCCCACCAGCGCGTCCTCGTCCACCAGCGCGCCGCGGGCGGTGTTGACGAAGATCGCCCCGCGCGGCAGGCGCGCGAAGGCGGCGGCGTCCATCATGCCCGTGGTCTCCGGCGTCGTGGGGCAGTGGAGCGAGAGCACGTCCGAGACGGCCAGCAGGCTCTCCAGCGTCTCGTGGAAGACCGCGCCCTTCTCCAGCGCCGGCTCCAGCCGGCGGCGGTTGTGGTAGTGCACCTGCATGCCGAAGCCGCGCGCGCGCTCCGCCGTGACCTGGCCCACGCGCCCCATGCCGACCACGCCGAAGCGCTTGCCCGACACCTGGGTGCCGACCATGAAGGCGGGGGACCAGAAGTCCCACCGTCCCTCGCGCACCATCCGGTCCCCCTCCGAGCCGCGGCGCGCAGCGCCCAGCATGCAGAGGATGGCGATCTCGGCCGTCGCGTCGGAGAGGACATCCGGCGTGTTGGTGACGATCACGCCCTTCGCCCTGGCCGCGGCGAGGTCGACATGGTCGACGCCGACGGAGTGGTTGGCGATGACCCGCAGCCGGTCGGGCAGCGCCGCGATCACGCCGGCATCGAAGATCTCGGAATGGCAGGGCAGCACCGCGTCATGCTGCGCGCAGAGCGCGATCAGCTCCTCGCGCCCGAAGACGCGGTCCTCCATGTTGAGCGTGGTCTCGTAGGTCTCCGCGGCGCGGGCATGCACCGCATCGGTCAGCCGGCGGGTGACGAGCAGGCGTGGCCGGGTCATTCGCTGCGCCCGGTGCGCGCGCGCCAGTTGCGCACGATATCGCGGAGGAAGTCGTAGACCGCCATGCCGACAGCGACGCCGACCACCAGGATCAGCTCCGGCTCCGGCACGAAGCTGACGATGATGAAGAGAAAGCCGCCGAAGCCCGCGAGGGCGAGGATGGCGAGCAGCAGATCGATGGCGATCATGACGGGTCTCCTTCGGCCCGGAGGCTGGCGACGAGCCAGCGGGCGGTGCGGATGAGGCGGGCATCGTCGCCCGGCGGGCCGACGAGCTGCACGCCCACCGGCAGGCCCGAGGGCCCGGTGAGAAGCGGCAGGGTGATGGCGGGCAGCCCGGTGAAGGACCAGAGCGAGCAGAAGGCGGGGTTGCCGGTGGTCTCCGGACCCGGCGCCTCGCCCGCGGCGGCGGGGGTGAGGAGCGCGTCCACCTCCTCGAAGATCTCGCCCATCGCGGCAGCGAGGCGGGGCTGGAGGGCGCGGGCGCGCAGATACTCGGTGGCCGGCAGGGTCGCGGCATCGGCCACCATGCGGTGATAATGCGGATCGGTCCGCTCCCCGCCGCGTGCGACGTAGTGGCCGAGGAGATGCGTGCCCTCTGCCACCATCACGATGCGGATGAGTGCTGCGATCTCCGCCAGCGCGGACGGGGTGGCCAGGTGGTGCACGGTGCCCGGGATGGCGGCGGTCAGCTCCGAAAAGGCCTCCGCCACATAGGGCTCCGCCGCGCTCCAGGTCGGGCCCTCGAAGAAGCCGAGCACGGGCGGGAGCGGCGGCGCGCCCGCGGCCGTGGCGGCGAGCGGCAGGCCGTGGGGCAGGGCGCGGTCGTCCTCCCCGTCCGGCCCGGCGAGATGCTCGAGCAGCGTCGCATCGAGCGTCTCGCGCGCAAAGAGGCCGATATGGTCGAGCGAGGTGGAGACGCCGAGCACTCCGGTGCGCGGGATCGCGCCGAAGCTCGGCTTGTAGCCGACCGTGCCGCAGAAGCTCGCGGGCCGGATCACCGAGCCGTTGGTCTGGGTGCCCAGGGCGAGCGGCACATGTCCCGCCGCCACCGCGACCGCCGAGCCGGCGGAGGAGCCGCCGGGGGTGCGGGTCGCGTCATGCGGGTTGACCGTGTGCGAGGGCGGCGCGCCGGCAAGCTCCGTGGTCACGGTCTTGCCGAGGACGATGGCGCCGGCGCCGCGCAGGCGCCGCACCACCGTGGCATCGGCGCGCGGCACGCGACCGGCATCCACGGGCGAGCCGTTCTCGCCGGGCATGCCGGCCACGTCGATGATGTCCTTCACCCCCACCGGCAGGCCGTGCAGGGGGCCGAGCGGCAGGCCCCGGCGGCGATGCGCGTCGAGCGCCGCGGCGGCCCGGAGCGCGCCGTCGCGGTCCACATGGACCCAGGCGCGGAGCGGATCGTCCCCGATCCGCTCGAGACAGGCGGCGACGAGATCGCTCGCCTGCAGCTCCCCCGCCGCCATCGCGCGGATCGCTGCCCTCGCGCCCAGATCCGCCGGGTTCGGTTTCGCGCCGTCCGCCATGGGCTCAGCCGTAGATCTGCGTCGGCAGCCACTGGTAGATGCCGGGGAAGTTGTAGACCATGACCATCGCGATCATGATCAGCACCAGGAACGGCATCACGCCCTTGAAGATCTGTGCCAGCTCCACGCCGGGTGGTGCCACGCCCTTCAAGTAATACGCAGCCATCGCCATCGGTGGCGTGAGGAACGAGGTCTGCAGGTTCAGCGCGATCAGGATCCCGAAGAACAGCGGGTCGATCTCGAAGAACGGCAGCAGCGGCAGGAAGATCGGCACGAAGATAATGATGATCTCCGACCACTCGAGCGGCCAGCCGAGGATGAAGATGATCACCTGCGCCATGATCAGGAACTGGAGCGGCGTCATGTCGAGCGACAGAACGAACTCCTTGATCAGGTCTTCGCCGCCGAGATAGCTGAAGACGCTCGCGAAGGTCCAGGAGCCCACGAACATCCAGCACACCATCGCCGAGGTGCGCATGGTGAGATAGACGCTCTCGCGCAGCCGGTCCCAGGTGAGCGAGCGGTAGGCCACCGCCAGCAGAAGCCCGCCGAGCGCGCCGATCGAGGCCGCCTCCGACGGGGTGGCGAGGCCGAACAGGATGGCCCCCAGCACCGAGAGGATCAGCACCGCCAGCGGGAAGAACGAGGTGAGCAGCATCAGCGCCACCTTGCCCGCGCTCAGATCGTCCGTCTCCTCCTGCGGCGGCTTCGGCGCGAGGCCCGGCTGGATCGCCGCGCGCCCCACCACATAGACCATGTAGAGACCCGCCAGCATGAAGCCCGGCAGCAGCGCGCCCGCATAGAGCTGCACGATGGAGACGTTGGAGGTCGCCGCATAGACGATCAGCATGATCGAGGGCGGGATCAGGATGCCGAGGCAGCCGCCCGCGCAGATCACGCCCGAGGCGAAGGAGACATCGTAGCGCGCGCGCAGCATGGAGGGCAGGGCGAGCATGCCCATCAGCGTGACCACCGCGCCGATGATGCCCGTCGCCGTCGCGAAGAGCGCGCAGGTGGCAAGCGCTGCCACGGCCATCGCGCCCGGCAGCCGCTTGGCGGACACATAGAGCGTGTCGAAGAGGCGCGTCACGATATTCGCGCGCTCCACGATGTAGCCCATGAACAGGAACAGCGGGATCGCGGTCAGCACATCGTTCGACATGACCGAGTAGGTCTGGTTCACGAAGAGGTCGAAGATGCGGTTGTTGAAGAAGCCGCCGAGGAACTCGATCGTCAGCTCGAAGGAGCCGGCATCCGGGTTCTCCGCCAGCCGGTCATAGCTGCGCCACTGCCGCGACGGGTCGAAATAGGCGTAGTATCCGAAGATCACCGCGATCGCCATGAGCGTGAAGGCGACCGGAAAGCCGAGGAAGATCGTCAGAATGAAGATCGCGAGCATTGCGATCGCGATTTGCGGGTCGGTCATGGACGGATGTCTCCCTCAACCGCGTCGGTTGTGACGCTCGGCATCGTCGACGATGCTCTCGGTGATGTCCTGCGTGCTGCTGCCCGCGCTGCCGCCGAGGCCCATCTCATGCGCCTGGCGCAGGATCTGGTCCTCCAACTCCTCGATATCTTCCTGCTGCTGCAGCCACTCGCCGGTGCGGATGCACACGATGCAGCGCATCACCTGGGCGATGCCCTGCAGGAAGAGGAGCACCCCTGCCGCGACGATGATGACCTTGAACTGGAAGATCGGCATGCCCGCCGGGCTCATCACGCTCACCTCGGTGAAGCGGATCGAGCGCTCGGCATATTTCCACCCGGCGAAGATGAGGGCGAGCACGCCGGGGAAGAAGAAAATGAAGTAGAGCACCATCTCCACCCGCGCCTGCGTGCGCGGAGACCAGAGGCGGTACAGGAAGTCGCCGCGCACATGCGCATCGCGCGAAAGCGCATAGGCGCCGCCCATCATGAAGAGCGCGCCATACATCATGTAGCTGAGGTCGAAGGCCCAGGAGGTCGGCGCGCCGAACAGGTAACGCGAGAAGACCTCGAAGGAAATCCCGATGGTCATCACCATGATGCACCAGGCGAAGGCCTTCCCGAACCAGGCCGAAAGCTGGTCGATGAAGCGGATGGCGGAAATCATGCGCGGGCCCCGCGGCTAGGAGAAGCGTGGCCGGAGGGCGAACCCTCCGGCCTCTTGGTGCGCGCGACGTATCGGCCGCGCGTCGCGGGTGCTGCGATCAGAACGGCAGCTTGCCCGGGAAGTAGTGGTCGTAGGCCAGCTTGTAGTCGGCGGCGTTCAGCAGGTCGTAGTAGGCGCAGCGCTCGGCCCAGGCCTTCTGGCTGGCCACGACGCGGGCGAAGAACTCGTCCTGCTCCAGGTTCGCGAGCACCGCGTCCCAGGCCTCGAGCTGGCTCTTCAGGATCGACACGTCGGTGCGGTGCGCCGTCACGCCGTCCTCGTTGATCAGCTTCTGCAGATCGGCCGAGTACTTGTCCATCGCCAGGCCGTAGTTGGCCGTGTTGGCGGCCTCGGCGGCATACTCCAGGATCGCCTTCTGCTCTTCGGCCAGACCGTCGTAGAGGTCCTTGTTGAAGATGATCTCGAAGAACTCGGCGGCCTGGTGGTAGGAGGACATGTAGTAGTCCTTCGCCACGTCCTGCGCGCCGAACTGGCTGTCCGAGGTCGGGTTGTTGAACTCGAAGGCGTCGATCACGCCGCGCTCCAGCGCCGGCACGATCTCGCCGCCCGGAAGCTGGGTCACCGCGACACCGGCCTGCTGCATGACGTCGGCGGCCAGGCCGACGGTGCGCCACTTCAGGCCCTTCATGTCGTCGATCGAGTTAACCTCCTTCTTGAACCAGCCGAGCGGCTGGGTCGGCATCGGCATCGCGAAGAAGCCGACGAGGTTGAGGCCGAGGATGTCCTGGATCAGCTCGTCATAGAGCGCCTTGCCGCCGCCATACTGGATCCAGGCGAGCATCTGCGAGGCGTTGGCGCCGAACACCGGGCCGGTGCCGAAGAGCGAGGCGGCCTTGTTCTTGCCGTACCAGTAGGCGGTCACGTGGTGGCCCGCATCGAGCACGCCGTCGGTCACCGCGTCCTGGATCTGGAACGCCTTCACCACCGCGCCGGAGGGCAGGTAGTCGATCTGCATGCGGCCGCCGGACATGCCGTTGACGCGGTCGACATACTGCTTGGCGAAGTCGGAGAACACGTTGGCGTCCGGCCAGGCGCCCTGCATCTTGATGGTCACCGTCTGCGCGCGGCTCACCTGCGGTGCGGCGAGGGCGGTGGCGCCGGCAGCACCCGCCAGAAGCCCGCCGCGCAGGAAGCTGCGGCGCGAATTGCTGGTTTCTTGCGTCATCGTGAGTCCTCCCGAGGAGTTTCTTGTCAGTCAGCTCTGCGTCAGGCTGACACACACACTGGCATACGCGGGCGAGAGAGCCTTTGCCAACCGATCATCTTCGGTCGACCCGCCCGGCGCGGTGCCGGTATACAAAATGCGAAGGCAGTGTGAACGGAAATCGGCAATTCCGCGCTTCACGAGCGCGAGATTTCCACCCTGCGGCGATAGATCGCCGATATGGCCTTAAAAATGTCCCATTGCGGGCCGCGCCCTCCCGGCGATGCTTCTGGCTCGGATGTGACGCAGGTTACAGACCGCCCGGCCGCCGCGCGCCAAACTCCCCCCGACCACGCCCGCAGAACGCCGACGCGGCCGATTGCGCCCGGCCCCCCACCCCCCGATTTCAGGCGCCGAGAGCGAGGTAGACCCATGGGCCGGAACTGGGCCGAGCGATGCGTGCAGGTGCTGCGCGATCCCGCACTGGATGCGATCGATTTCTGCATCGGACTGACCAACAGGCTGCAGGTGGACGGCGCGGGGCTGCGCATCGTCGCCGGCCATATCGAGCGCGGCGACATCCGCGTCGTGCCGGACAACAGCGACGACATCCATGGCGGTCGCTATGTCTCGCGTGAGAACCGCATGCATCTGCGCACCGCCATCGACGATATCGGGCCAATCCTGCTCGACGGGCTGATCGTGCACGAGGCCGTGCATGCGCTGATGGATGTGCGCGCCAAGCGCGTGCTCTCGCTGCGCAACGAGGCGGCGGCCTATACCGCGCAGGCCATCTTCCTGGCGAAAAACACCTATCTCGACGGGGCCATCAAGCGCGAGAAGACCGAGAAGACCCGGGCGATCATGCGTGCCGCACAGGCGGTGGTGGAGCGCCACAAGCTCCTGACGCGCAAGGGCGTCCGCCTCTCGCGCACCGATGTGCTGCCGCTGATCGAGGCGATCGAGGCGCATCCTGCCTATGACGACCACAAGCGCAGCGCGCGCGGGCTGGAGGACGGGATCTAGCGCGCCGCACGCACGGCCTCGGCCGGCGCCGGGGCGAAGGCGGCGGGCAGCGCGCCGGGGCGGCCGAGCATCGCCGCCACGAGGTCCTCGCCCGCGATATGCGCGATGGCGAGGCCGATCTTGAACCCGCCCGTCGCGAGCCAGAGCCCGGGATGGCCCGGCACCGGGCCGATCTGCGGCATCCGCCCCGGCGGGCGCGGGCGGATCCCGCCCCAGGCGCGGGTGACCGCGGCACCGGCCAGCGGCGGGCAGAGCGCGCGCGCGCGCTCCAGCACCGGCTCCAGCGCGGCATCGGGCGCGGGGTCCGTGAGCCCCGGCTCGCTGGTGGCGCCGATGGCGACCCGCCCCGGGCCATGGCGCACCAGGAAGAGGCCCGGCGCCTGGATCACCGGCAGGCCGTCGGGCAGGTCGGCGGCCAGCCACGCGGCCTGCCCCTTCACCGCCCGCCCGGGCGCGAGGCCGAGCCCGGGCGCGAAGGTCGCCGTCGCGAAGCCCGCCGCAAGCACCAGATGCCCGGCCGCGATCCGCCCGCGCGGGCCGCTGATGCTGCGCGAGGCGGCATCGATGCGGGCGACCGGCCAGTCCTCCAGGAGCCGGGCGCGCCCGGCGAGCGCGGCGACGAGCGCGCCGCTCCAGGCGGCGGTGTCGATCCGGGCGGAGACGCTGTCCACCAGCACGCCCGCGCCGCGGGCCGCCTCGGCGATGCAGGGCGCGAAGGCCGCAGGGGGCGCGGGCTCCAGCGCCCAATGCGCCGCGCCGCCCTCGGGATCGCGCGCAAAGCGCGCGCGCCCCGCCGCCACGATCGCCTCGGCGCGGAGGCGCTGCGCAGCATCCGCCACCGGCATCAGCCGGCCGGTGCGCGCATAGCCGGGCGCGCGCCCCGTCGCCTCGCGCAGCGCGGCCGCGCGCGCCGGCAGCGCCAGAAGGCCCCGCGCCTGGAACGCCGCCATCGCCTCGGCCGCCGCATCCGGCCTCGCCTCGGGCGCGCGCGGAAAGGGGGTGAGCGCGCCCACCGGCGTGGCCGAGGCGCCTGCGCCGATCCGCCCCGCCTCCACCAGCGTGACCGTCAGCCCTGCCGATGCGGCCGCCTGCGCGACCCAGAGCCCGAAGACCCCGCCGCCCACAACCGCCACATCCGCCGTCCCGTCCATCGCCGCCCTCTTGCGCAGCCGCACCCCTGTCGCGCAAGGATGAGCCATGGCCGGGGCGCAGAGGGAAGCGGAGATCGACTGGGTGGAGGGCTTGGCCGGTCCCGTTCCGGTCTCGCGCCGCTACGGCGATCCGTTCTACTCGCTGGAGGACGGGCTGGCGGAGACCGCCCATGTCTTCCTCCTCGGCAATCGCCTGCCCGAGCGCTGGGAGGCGGGGCCCGCGCGCTTCACCATCGCCGAACTCGGCTTCGGCACCGGCCTCGGCTTTCTCGCGGCCTGGCGGCTCTGGCGCCGGATCGCGCCCCCGGGCGCGGTGCTCGATTTCGTCAGCTTCGAGATCGCGCCCATGGCGCGCGCGGCGATGGCCCGCGCGCTCGGCCCCTGGCCGGATCTGGCGGCGGAGGCGGCGGAGCTGCTCGGCGCCTGGCCGCTGCGCAGCCTGCCCGGGCAGCCGGGCGCGATCGGCCACGATTTCGCGAGCGCGCGGCTCACGCTTCTTGCGGGCGACGCGCGCACGCGGCTGCCCGGCTGGGGCGGGCGTGCCGAGGCCTGGTTCCTCGACGGCTTCGCGCCCGCGCGCAATCCCGAGATGTGGGAGCCCGGCCTCCTCGCCGCGGTCGCCGCGCATACCGTGCCCGGCGGCACGGTCGCCACCTACAGCGCCGCCGGGGCGGTGCGCCGCGGCCTTGCGGATGCCGGCTTCGCGGTCGAGAAACTGCCGGGCTTCGGCCGCAAGCGCGAAATGTGCCGCGGCCGCCTGCCGGAGGAGGACACGCCATGAGCGATGCGGTGACCGTGCGCGATCTTGCGGCCGGGGAGATCGCGGAGAACCTCACGCGGATCGCCGAGCTCCGCATCGCGGTCTTCCGCGCGTTTCCGTATCTCTACGACGGCGACCCGGCCTATGAGGCCGAGTACCTGCAGCCCTATATCCGCAGCCCCGGCGCGCTCGTGGCCGGGGCGTTCGCCGGGGGGCAGCTCGTCGGTGCGGCCACGGCGGCACCGATGGAGGACCATGCCGAGGCCTTCGCCGAGCCGCTCGCCGCCGCCGGGCTCGACCCGCGCGACGTCTATTACTGCGGCGAGAGCGTGCTTCTGCCCGCATATCGCGGCAAGGGCGTCGGCCACCGCTTCTTCGATCAGCGTGAGGCGCGGGGGCGTGCGCTCGGCCGGCGCTGGTGCTGCTTCTGCGCTGTGATCCGTCCGGCGGACCACCCGGCGCGCCCGGCAGATTACCGCCCGCTCGACGCCTTCTGGCGCGCCCGCGGCTACGCGCCGCTCGAGGGCGCCGAGGCGCGCTTCGCCTGGACCGATCTCGGCGACACGGTGGAGACCGAGAAGCCGATGACCGTCTGGCTCCGCGCGCTCTGAGCCGCGCCCGGCCGGAGCGAGGGCGGGGCGTGCGAGGGGGCCCCGGGCTCGACCCGGGGCCTCCTGACCGCGTCAAGGAGGTCCCGGGTCAGGCCCGGGACCCCCGCGGGCCGCTGCGCTCCCCTCGCACCCGGCCATGCGCTAGCCGTTCGCGCCTCCGGGGATCAGCGCCTCGAGCGTCGCCAGCCGGTCCGCCTCCGCCGCGGGCTTGTCCCAGCGGATGCGCTTGATCCGCGGGAACCGCATCGCGATGCCGGATTTGTGGCGCGTGGAGCGCTGCACGGCGTCGAAGGCCACCTCCAGCACCAGCTCCGGCGCCACGCTGCGCACCGGCCCGAAGCGCTCGACCGTATTGTCGCGGATCCAGCGGTCGAGCTTCTTCAGCTCCTCGTCGGTGTAGCCGGAATACGCTTTGCCCACGGGTACGAGGGCGCCTTCATTGGCGCCGCCGGGCACGGGATCGGTCCAGGCGGCGAAGGTGTAGTCGGAGTAGAAGGAGGAGCGCTTGCCATGGCCGCGCTGGGCGTAGATCAGCACGCAATCGGCCGTGAGCGGCTCGCGCTTCCACTTGAACCACGGGCCCATGGGGCGGCCGCCGGTGTAGGGGGCGTCGGCGCGCTTCAGCATCAGCCCCTCCTGGCCCTCGTCGCGCGCGGCGGCGCGCAGGGCGGCGAGCGTCTCCCAGTCCTCGAACGCCACCAGCTCGGAGAGATCGGTGCGCGGCGGCGCCGCGGCGGCGAACCAGGCCTCGAGCGCGCGGCGGCGGGCGTCGAAGGGCAGCGCGCGGGTGTCCTCCACACCGTCATGCAGGATGTCGTAGAGCCGCAGATGGGCGGGCGCCGCGGCCAGCATCTTCGCGCTCACCTGCTTGCGCCCGAGCCGGCGCTGCAGATCGGCGAACGGGGCCACCTGGCCGTCGCGCACCACGAGGAGCTCGCCGTCGACGCAGCCCTGCCAGTCCATCGCGCCGATGATGTCCGGGAAGGCCGTGCCGATATCCTCGCCCGTGCGGCTGTAGAGCCGGCGCTCGGGACCGGCGGCGACCGCCTGCACGCGGATCCCGTCCCATTTCCACTCCGCGCGGTAGGCGGCGGGGTCGAGCTCGCCCCAGCGCTCCTCCACCGGGTTGGCGAGCATCATCGGGCGGAAGGCGAGCGAGAGATCCACGACCGGCTCCGGCCCGCCCTCCAGCCAGGCGAAGAGGGAGGCATAGGGCGGCTCCAGGCCGAACCAGAGCTCCTCGATGCGCTCCAGCGGCCGGCCGCCCCAGCTGGCGAGGGCGGTGCGGGCCAGCCGCGCGGAGACGCCGACGCGCATGCCCCCGGTGGCGAGCTTGATGAGGGCGAGGCGCTCCGAGGCGCCCATGCGGTCGAGCAGGCCCGCGAAGACCCGGCCCATCTCGGTGCGCGAGGCGCCGCGGAGCCGGTCGACCACCTCGGAGAGGCGCGGGACGGGAGGGGCGTCTGCGGCGGGGCCGTCGCCGGGAGCGGGCTCGGGCCAGATGAGCGCAACGGTTTCGGCCAGATCGCCCACATAGTCGTAGGAGAGCGCGAAGAGGACGGGGTCGACCCGCTCCTGCACGAGGCCGCGGATGCGCGAGGGGGTGATCGCGGGGAGCGCGAGCCCGTCCGACAGCGCCGCCAGCGCCCAGCCGCGGCAGGGATCGGGGGCGGTGGCGAAATAGGCCTCCATAAGCCGCAGCTTCGCATTGCGCGAGGGCGTGAACAGAAGGCTCTCCAGCAGACTGGCAAAGGCATGCATGGGGCGCGAGAATAGCGGCCATGGGGATGCGATCCAGCGAAGCTTCGGGGGCAGGGCGGCAGCCGGGCCGCGGCCGGCGGGCCGGGAGGGCGCTTGGATGCTGAGCTACCAGCACGCCTATCACGCCGGAAACGCGGCGGATCTGCACAAGCATGTGGCGCTGGCGGTGCTGCTGGAGCGGCTGACCGAGAAGCCGCGCGGGATCAGCTATCTCGAGAGCCATGCGGGCCGTGGGCTCTACGATCTCTCGGGCGCCGAGGCGCGCAAGACCGGCGAGGCCGAGGGCGGGATCGGGCGGATGGCGCCCGAGGCGCTGCCCGCACCCTTCGCGCGCGCGATCGCGGCCTGTCGCGCGGCGCATGGGGCGGAGGCTTATCCGGGCTCGCCGGCGCTGGCGGCGGCGCTGCTGCGCGCGCAGGACCGGATGGCGCTCTGCGAGCTCCATCCGGGCGAGCATGCAGCGCTCAGGCAGGCGATGGCGGGCGGGCCCGTGCCGGTGGCGCTCCATCGGCGCGACGGGCATGAGGGGCTGCTGGCGCTCGCGCCGCCGACGCCGCGGCGCGGCCTCGCGCTGATCGATCCGAGCTACGAGGTGAAGGACGAGTATGCGCGGAGTGCGGCGACGCTGCTGGCCCTCGTCCGGCGCTGGCCGCAGGGGGTGGCGATGCTCTGGTATCCGATCCTGCCGGCGGGGCGGCATGAAGCGATGGCAGCACGGGTCATGGCGGCGGGGCCGGCGGCGGCGCTGCGCCATGAGGTCCGGTTCCGGGAGCGGCCGGAGCGGGGGATGCAGGGCTCGGGCCTCCTTATCCTCGGGCTGCCGCACGGTGCGGAGGCGGCGCTGCGGACGGCCTTGGCAGGCTGTGCCGCGGTCTTCGAGGCGGGCTGACGGCGCGGCCTGCCAGGCGGTATCGCGGGGCCGGGGCCCCGCGATCCTTGTTGCGCTCGCCCCCCGCCTCCGGCAGGGGGCGAGCCGCCCTTGGCCGGCTTTCTGGTCGGGTGGCCCGGGCGTGGGACGCGGGTGTCGGGGTGTGGTGGGCCTTGGTTTCTCCGCTCACTCCTCCTCGCCGCGGCCGGCGATGGAGAGCGGGCGCGCATGGATGCCCTCGGTCTTGCACCAGTGGCAGAGCGCGTCCTCGGCGCCGTGGGTGACCCAGATCTCGCCAGCGCCGGTCTCGCGGATGGTGGCCTGGAGTTCGTCCCAGTCCGCGTGATCGGAGATCACCATGGCGAGCTCGACGCCGCGCTGCTTGGCGCGCTGGCGCACGCGCATCCAGCCCGAGGCCGCGGCGATGAGCGGATCCGGCAGGCGGCGGCACCAGGTGTCGGCCAGCGCCGAGGGGGGCGCGAGGACGAGGGCGCCGGCGAGGGATTTCGCCTCCGCCGCCGTGGCATGGGCGAGGGGGCCGAGGGGGCGGCCGAGCGTCTCGTAGGTCTCGCAGAGCTTCTGCAGCGCGCCGTGGAGCCAGATGGTCCGGTCGTAGCCGGCGGCGCGCAGCTCCATGATCAGCCGCTGCGCCTTGCCGAGAGCGTAGACGCCGACGGCATGGGCGCGCTCGGGGAAAAGCTCCACCGATCTGAGGAGCTTGGCGATCTCGTCCGCCACGGGCGGGTGGCGGAAGACGGGCAGGCCGAAGGTCGCCTCGGTGACGAAGAGGTCGCAGGCGACGGGCTCGAAGGGCGCGCAGGAGGGGTCGGCGCGGCGCTTGTAGTCCCCCGAGACCACGTCGCGCCGCCCGCCCGCCTCGACCACCACCTGGGCCGAGCCCAGCACATGGCCGGCAGGGGCGAGGCGGAGCGCGACGTCGCCGATGCGCAGGACCTCGCCGCAGTCGAGGGGCTGCACGGCGGCGAAGGCGTCCGCCCCGTAGCGGGTCTGGGCGATGGCGATCGTCTCGGGCGTGGCGAGCAGGGCGGCGTGGCCCGGCCGGCAATGGTCGCCATGGCCGTGGGTGACGACGGCGCGCTCCACCGCCCGGGTGGGGTCGATATGGAACCCGCCGGCGGGGCAGTAGAGCCCGGCATCGGTGAGCGTGAGGAGGGGGCGGGGCGGCATGGAGGGCAAGGTATGCCGGCGGCAGCGGCGGGCCAATGGGGCTGTCGCGTCCACTTTGCAGAGAACATGCGCGGGCGATGCAGTTTCACCGCGACCACCCGGCAGTGTGCCGGTCTCCGCCATGTCGGGCACTGCCCCGTCCGGTCCCGGCAGCTTGCCGCAACGCCGATATGCGGACGCTTCGCCCGGTGCTCCTGCCGGATCACGGTCGGAGGCTGCTCCGGTGGCGCTCGTCGACCGGCAGGCTGGTTGAGCCGGATCAAGGCGGAGTACGGGGTGGGTCGCATGCTGGGGCGCGGGACATGGAGGTGGCGATGACGCTCGAGACGCTGACGGCCTTTCTCGGCCTCTGCACCCTGATCAACCTGGCCTTTCTGATTGTGTCCACGCTCGGCGTGGTCCTGGCGGGCGAGCGGTTGGCGGCGCTGCACACCGGGCTCTTCGGCATGGCGCCGGAGGACCTGCCGGCGGCCTATTTCCGCTACCTGGCGGGCTTCAAGATCCTGA
>JBCBWF010000392.1:0-4787 GCA_039817245.1 Pseudomonadota bacterium
GCCGTGAGCCGGATCCTGCAGCTCTGCTTCGAGGAACTCGATCTGCACCGCCTATCGGCCACCACCGACGTGGAGAACGACGCCTCCTGGCGGGTGATGGAACGGCTCGGCATGCAGTGCGAGGGCCGCCTTCGCCACCACCGGCAAGTCCGCGGCACATGGCGCGACAGCTATCTCCACGCGATCCTGAAGAGCGACCGCTGACCTCCCCGGGCCCAGCGTCTCCCCGGGCCCAGCGTCTCCCCCGCCCAGCGTGTCCACCGGCCCAGCGTGTCCACGAACAACGCTCCAACCAAGAAAACGCCCCGACGCCCGCCTGCATCGCGACCTCCCCGCCAAGACCCACAAGGCAGACACCACCGCTCCCAACCGCTCCGCGCCGAAGACTTCACCGCCAACCTACTCATCGCCCCGCCCTACTTGCCGCATCTTCATGAACATTAAGTGAACATTCCGGACCGGCAGCGCCACCGGTAGAAATGCGCAACCAGTCACCGAGCATTCACAGATCACCACACAAAATGACGTGGGTGGGAGCGGCCGCACCCCGCCCCGTCGTGACAAGCCCGCCCCCCGGCGCTACACCCCCGGCATGGACATTCTCGAGAAGATCAAGGCCTACAAGCTCGACGAGATCGCCGCCGCCAAGGCCGCGCGCCCCCTCGCCGAGATCGAGGCCGCCGCCCGCGCCGCACCGCCCGTGCGCCCCTTCGCCGCGGCGCTCGCCCGCGCGGAGGCCGCCGGCGGCTACGGCCTCATCGCTGAGATCAAGAAGGCCAGCCCCTCCAAGGGCCTCATCCGCCCCGATTTCGACCCGCCCGCCCTCGCGCGCGCCTACGAGGCCGGCGGCGCCACCTGCCTCTCCGTCCTGACGGACGCGCCGAGCTTCCAGGGCGCGCCCGACTTCCTCACCGCCGCGCGCGCGGCAACATCCCTGCCCTGCCTGCGCAAGGACTTCCTCTACGACCCCTACCAGGTCGCCGAGGCCCGCGCCTGGGGGGCGGACTGCATCCTGATCATCCTCGCCAGCGTCGGCGACGCCGAGGCCCGCGCCCTGGAGGACGCCGCGCACCACTGGGGCATGGATGCGCTCCTCGAAGTCCATGACGCGGCCGAACTCGACCGCGCCCTCGCCCTCCGCTCGCCCCTCATCGGCATCAACAACCGCAATCTGCGCAGCTTCGAGACCAGCCTCGAGACCACCGAGGCGCTCGCCCCCGTCGCCGCCGCGCCCGGCCGGCAGGTCATCGGCGAGAGCGGGCTCTTCACCCCGGCCGATCTCGCCCGCCTCGCCCGCACCGGCGTGCGCAGCTTCCTCGTCGGCGAGAGCCTGATGCGCGCGGACGATGTCGCCGCCGCCACCCGCGCCCTCCTCGCCGAGCCCCTCCCCCGCGCCGACAAGGGGGCCGCATGACCGGCTTCACCCATTTCGACGCGGAGGGCCGAGCGCAGATGGTCGATGTCGGCGCCAAGCCGGTCACGGAGCGTGCGGCCACCGCCCGCGGCGCCGTGGTCATGGCGCCCGAGACCCTCGCCATGATCGTCGAGGGCCGCGCCAAGAAGGGCGACGTGCTCGCCGTCGCCCGCCTCGCCGGCATCATGGCCGCCAAGCGCACCGCCGATCTGATCCCGCTTTGCCACCCGCTCATGCTCTCCAAGGTCTCCGTCGACCTCACGCCCGCGCCGCCGGACCGCGTGGAGATCAGCGCCACCGTCAAGCTCGCGGGCCAGACCGGGGTGGAGATGGAGGCGCTCACCGCCGTCAGCGTCGCCGCCCTCACGGTCTACGACATGGCCAAGGCGGTGGACCGCGCCATGCGCATCGAGGATATCCGCCTCACCCACAAATCCGGCGGCAAGTCCGGCACCTTCGAGGCACCGTGATGGGCGCGCGCGGTCCTGCGCCGGGTCCTGCGCGCCCACCCGCCCGCGGCCCGCGATGCTGAGCGTCGCCGAGGCCCGCGCCCGCGTCCTATCCCTCGTCCGCCCCATGGCCGGCGAACCGGTCGCGCTCACCGAGGCGGCCGGCCGCGTGCTCGCCGCGCCTGCCCGCGCCGCGCGCGCCCAGCCCCCCTTCGCCGCCTCCGCGATGGACGGCTACGCGGTGCGCGCCGCCGAAGCCGCCGCTGGCGCCCGCCTCCGCCTCGCAGGCGAAGCCGCCGCGGGCCACGCCTCGGCCGACGCGCTGCCCCCGGGCGCTGCGATGCGCATCTTCACCGGCGCCCCGGTGCCGGCGGGGGCGGACAGCATCCTCATCCAGGAGGACGCGCGCGCCGCAGAGGGCGCGGTCGAGGTCGTCACCCCGCCCGACCCCGGCGCCTATATCCGCCCCGCGGGCGGGGACTTCCCCGCCGGGCACGCGCTCGCCGCACCGCGCCGGCTCGGCCCCTCCGAGATCGCGCTCCTCGCGGCCATGAACTGCGCCGAGGTCACGGTCGCGCGCCGCCCCGTGGTCGCCCTCATCCCCACGGGGGACGAGCTGGTGCTGCCCGGCGAGACCCCCGCGGCCGACCAGATCGTCGCCTCCAACAATTTCGGCCTCGCCGCGCTTCTCGCCCGCGCCGGCGCCGAACCCCGCCTCTGCCCCATCGCGCGGGACAATCGCGCGAGCCTCCTCGCGGCCCTCGAGGCCGCGAAGGGCGCGGATATGGTGGTCACCCTCGGCGGCGCCTCGGTCGGCGACCACGACCTCGTGGCCGCGGTGTTCGGCGATGCGGGCCTCAGCCTCGACTTCTACAAGATCGCCATGCGCCCCGGAAAACCGCTGATGGCCGGGCGCATCGGGCCCATGGCCATGCTCGGCCTGCCGGGCAACCCGGTCTCCGCGCTGGTCTGCGGCCATCTCTTCGTGGTGCCGGCGGTCGAGCGCGCGCTCGGGCTCGACGGCGCGCCGCCCGTGCCCCGCCCTGCGCGCCTCGCCGCCGACGAGCCCGCCAACGGGCCGCGCGAACATTACATGCGCGCCCGGCTCGACTGGGCGACAGAGGGCCTGCCGCTCGCGCATGTGGCCGAGAACCAGGACTCGAGCCTTCTCAGCGTGCTCGCCGATGCGGATGCGCTCGTGATTCGCGCCCCGCGCGCCCCCGCCGCGCCCGCCGGCAGCCTCGTCGAGTATTTGCCGCTGACCTGAAGTGCAGCGCCCCCGCCGCGCCCGATCAGCCCGTTTGCCGCACAATCCTGTTTCGTTCACGGAAAATTATCCACAAGGCTTGACACAAAAGAAGAACGTTTTTAGAACAGTGCGTAGAAGAACTGTTGCGAGAACAGCGCGACGAGAAAGAGGGGGCATCCGATGCTCACGCGCAAGCAGTATGATCTGCTCATGTTTATCCATCGCCGCGTGCAGAAGGACGGCGTCTCGCCCTCCTTCGACGAGATGAAGGAGGCGCTCGACTTGCGCTCGAAATCCGGCATCCACAGGCTCATCACGGCTCTGGAGGAACGCGGCTTCATCCGGCGGCTCGCGCATCGCGCGCGGGCGATCGAAATCCTGAAGCTGCCCGAGAATGTGGACGATCCGCGCCCCTCGCGCGGCAATTTCCGTCCCGCGGTGATCGAGGGCCAGCGCCCGGCGGAGACGGAGGAGGCGAGCCCGCGCCCGCCCTCGTCCGGCACGCTCCGCCCGCTCGAGACGGACGGGGACACGACCGCGGTGCCGCTCATCGGGCGGATCGCGGCCGGCGCGCCGATCGAGGCGCTGGAGGACGGCACGCATTCGCTCGGCGTGCCCTCCATGATGGTCGACGCCACCGCCGAGCACTACGCTCTCCAGGTGCGCGGGGACTCCATGATCGAAGCCGGCATCCATGACGGCGACATCGTGGTGGTGCGCCGCCAGACCAATGCGGAGAACGGCGACATCGTGGTGGCGCTGGTGGAGAACCACGAGGCGACGCTGAAACGCCTGCGGCGCAAGGGCGGCGCGATCGCGCTGGAGGCGGCCAACCCGGCCTTCGAGACCCGGCTCTACCACGCCGATCAGGTGAAGGTGCAGGGCAAGATGGTGGGCCTCATCCGCACCTACCGCTGAACCGGCCGGTCCCCGACCCAGCCTCGTCCCAACCGGAATCGCGGCGCTCCGCGCCGCGATACATCTACCGCGCGCAAGATGCCTCCGCATCTCGCGCGCCGTGGGCCCTCGGGCAAGCGGCACGCACCGCACGCAGCCTAGCGGGAGTGGCGCGTGCCGTTGGAGACCCGCCGGCGCGCCTGCAGGGTTCGCCGACGCTCCCGTCGGTTCGCGGCAACGGATAATCCCACACTCCAAGGGCACCGATCCATCGGTCGCAGTATGCCCAAGATCGCCGGATGTTCACTTAATATTCCGAGTTGGCATGGCAACAATGTCGCGGGAGGGCGCGGGCGCAACCGCCGGCTGGCAGGTCACGCACCTGCCTCCCTACCGGCGAACGACACCATTCCACGGGCGGCGGGTCGTCGGCGCTGTCGTCTCGATCCGCAGGCCACCCGGCGCGGCGCTGACCGAAATCGCCCCTGAGCGCCCCAGCGCCGCCTCGCCGAGGAACCGACACTCCCCCTCAGGCGCCGCCCGCGCCATGGGCGCCACGATCAGCCGCTCCGCGCTGCAGAGTGCCGCTAGGCGCTCCGCCGTCCAGCCCCGTCCCGAGAGCGCCAGCACCTCCCAGCCGCCATTACCGATCGCACCGCGCACGAGGCCGCGCGCGCGCACCAGCCCTGGCCGCGCCGCCGCCTCCGCCTGGCTCACCCGGTCGCCGTCGCGCCGCAGCCAGGTCTCCGCCGCATAGGCCTGCCCCCGCGCGCGGTCC
>JBCBWF010000478.1:0-3770 GCA_039817245.1 Pseudomonadota bacterium
GACGCGGAGGCTCATGGCCATTTCGGCACAGCTTCAAAGCTTGGTGACGAATCTTACAGACACCGGCAGCATGGCTCCGCAGGTTGATGTCTCGCGGAAAACCCTGATAAACCGAGATCGTATCGCAATGGATGGTCCCACGATGTCCCTCACCGACGCGCCGGCGCCGTTCGCGACTCCCGCCCCCTCGCGGCCGCTCCCCGGCCGGCGGCTGGCCGGGGCGTTCGCGCTCGGCCTGATCGCAGCGCTCGCGGCCGATGCCGCCAGCGCGCAGAGCTCCGACCCCGCCAAGCCCGGCATGACGCGCGAGGAGATCATCCAGCGCTGGAACGCCCAGGCAAAGAAGACCAATCCGGCACCCGAGACGCCGGCGACCGAGATGCGCACCCGCGGCTTCCGCCTCGCCGATGTCGAGCCCACGGGCGAGACCCCGGCGCCGAGCGGCAGCGCGGACGTCACCGCCGCCGAGCCGGCAGCCGGCACCGCCGCGGCGAACGCGCTGCCGGACAACGACCTCACGGCGCCGACCGAGGGCTTCACCACGCTCACCACGCCCACGCTGCGCTCCACCGCGCGCCGCTCGGCCGCCCTGCCCGCCGAGACGCAGGCCTTCCCGGACACCTCGACCGTGACCGGCCTCGGCGGCCAGACCCAGGCGCCCGCGGCCGTGACGCTGCCCGTCGCGGCCCCGGCGGAGACCCCCGCGGCCACGACCACCGAGCCCGCGGCCGCCACCGTTGCCGCCGCGCCCGCTGCAGTCCCGGCAGCCGCACCCGCGGAGCCGGCCGTCTACGACCGCGACATCACCGTCGACATGCAGATTACCTTCGAGGTGGACAGCGCCGTGATCGCGCCGAGCGCGCGCGGTGTTCTGGCCACGCTCTGCGAGGCGATGTCGGCCGCGCCGGCGGACTGGCGCTTCAACATCATCGGCCATGCCGATGCCAGCGGGGACGACGACTACAACCGCACGCTCTCCGAGACCCGCGCACGCGAGGTCGCCCGCCGGCTCACCGCCGATTGCGGCATCGCGCCGACGCGCCTCGTCGTCTACGGCCTCGGCGAGAGCCGGCTGCTGCCGGGCGTGCCCCCGGTCTCCGAGGCCAACCGCCGTGTCGAGGTCTCCCTCGCCGAGAGCTGATCCAGCCCGGCCCGACCCGGCCCCGACGAGACCCGGCCCGCACAGGAGCCCCGCAAAAGGGGTTCCGAAAGTGCTTTCTTTACTGAGTTAATTTACCCAGTTTTCGGACACCTCAGCGGCACTCAAGCGGGACGAACCCTTCGGTTTCGAGTATCCCGACGAGGGGCTCTGCGCGGAATCCATCCCCGTCACGCTCGCCTCGTGAAACGCGGCCGCAAGGCCGGCGGCGGCATCGGCCCCGCGGGCGATGTGGTGGCCTTCAACGACACCTGCCCCCATCAGGGCGGGCCGCTGCAGGGCACCAGGCGGCTGCACGACATCAACCGCATGCTGTCCGCGGAGAGCCCGGCCAGCGGCCTTACATCGTGCAGCGCTCGCCCGGGAACTGGATCGCGCCGCGCCCGGAGACCGCTGCCGCGTTCGGCATCGGGTCCGACGACAACGTGATGGTTTTCTCCGACCGCAGCCCCTGCAGAAGCATACGATCATCGGCGTGGAGGGCGACGATCTCGACGTCGCCGCGCTCCTGAAGAACGGCCATATCGAGCGCATGCGCGCCTCCGCCACCGCGGTGGCGATCGTGACACGGCGTTGAAGAAGAACCTCGGCTATATGGGTTTTCTCCATACCGGTCAGCCTGCGAACGCGCTTGCGAGCCGGATCGTCGACTGGATCAGCGGCAACGACAGCTGGAAGAAGGGCGTGGGCTAGGTGAGGCGCATGGGCGAGGGCCCCTGCAAGCACGACACCCGGTCGACAACCTTCGCCCGCCGCGATAACGCCGCAGGCGATGCGCTTCCGGAGGGGCATCAAGGAGGCTCCGGCTCAAGGCCGGAGCCGCCGGCACCCTCGGCGCCCCTCTGTCGGCCGCGCCCCGGCCGGCCCCGTTTCATCACTGACACCGAAGGGAAGGTCCCATGATCGCCGCCCTGCCCCGCGAGGCCGCGCCACCCCTGCGCGCCCTAGCGCGCGACCGCGCCGCCGACGAGGTCGCCCGGGACGAGGAGAACGGCTCCTGGGAAGACTGGCTCGACATGCAGACTGCCGCGATCGAGGCGCTCGGTGCCATGGGCGTGGCGAACGCGGTGCCCGACATGCTGGTCGCGCGCGCCGACGAGATGGATCAGGCACTCGCCAAGGTCGTGTTCCCGGTCCTCGCGCGCGTCGGGGCGAGCGGTGTCGCAGCGCTTTTCGGGCTCATGCGCGACAGCCATGCGCGCGCGGTGAGCGCGCGATTATCGCCCTCTCCGGCAGCCGCGCAGACCTGCTCGCCGATCATTTATGTCGCGATTCGAGCCCTCGCGAGCACCGCCTCGCCGTCGCCTGCATCGCGGCGGAGGACCCGCCTGCGTTCGTGTCGCGGCGGAGGACAGCGACGCCTCGGTCCGCCTTGCCGCCCTCGAGGCCGATACGCCGCTCTCGCCCGCCATCGCCGAGGCGGGCCAGCGCGATGCCGCCGGGCGGAACATGGCCGAGGCCCTCGTCGCGCGGTCGCTGCCATAGGCGACTGATCCGGCGGCCGAGATCGCCGCGCATACGCATGCCTGGGCCGAGACCGCCGGTGCCCGCCGCGCAGTCGCGCCCGCTGCCCGACTGGGCGCACTGCTCGGCGAGCCGGCGGCCCTCAACCCACTCGCCCGGATCGGGGCGGCCGAGGCGCGCCCGCTCGAGGCCCGTGTGCCGAAACCCAAACCGACGATCCGCCAAGCGGCGGCGGAGGCGCTGGCGCAGCGCGCAGAGAGCCTGCGCCTTGGCGCGGAGGCGCGCGCGGCCCCCGTCCAGGCGCTCGCCGATCCTTCTCCGCTGGTGCGCGCGCCGGCCGGCTCGTCGCGGGCCCCCGGGCCGAGGCGGACCCCGCCCTCGTCCCCGGCCTCGGCGCCCCAGATCCGGGCGTGCGCGCCGTGGCGATCACCGCGCAAGCGCCGGCTTCACAGGACATCGCGATCGACGCGCTCGCCGACCAGACGGCCCCGGCGCGGCGCGCAAGCGTCAGCGCGCTCGTGGCGGCTGGCCGGGCGAATCTCGCCGACAGCGCCATCGAGGCGACACTGCGCGCGGGGGATCGGGACAATCTGGCGATCCTCGCCCGCGTCTTCCTCCCGGGCCGGAGCGCGATGCTCGCGCGCCTCTACACCGGCCAGGCCTCAAGGCGCGGCACGATCCTCTTCATCGATGGTCTCACCGGCGCTCCCTCAGGACCGCCGGACTGACCTCGCCCGCAAACACGGCGCAAGCGCGGATGGTTTCCAGGCTTCCCGGCCCGCCCGGAGACCCGAGAAGCGGTGCCAGGCCAAGCCCGGGACAACCGCGGCTTCTTCTCGCCCGCAACGCAGTTGCCGACGGATGCAGTCTTCCAAATCCGAAACCGCAAGCCGAGCCGCACGGCCGTCGGATGCAGGTCCTGCGGCCGCTCCCTCCCATGTCATCGTAGGCAGAAAACTATGAAGACCCAGTAGCGCCCTCGCGTGTCTAAAACTTCCGCGAAACGCGGAGCGTGTTCATTTTATGTTCCGATTCTTCAATCCAAAATGACGTGGGAGGGAGCGGCCGCAACCAGGTTCAGACCCACCGGAAAACGCCCTAACCGCCCCTCACGGCCGCGGCACCACTGATCGATTTCACCTCCTGC
>JBCBWF010000158.1:0-10622 GCA_039817245.1 Pseudomonadota bacterium
ATTCGGCAGGGCGTGCTTCAGGATGATGGTTCGCCGCGGCACACCCTTGAGGATCGCCATCTCGATCGAGGGCTGGCTGAGGACGTTGAGGACCGCCGACCGGGTCATGCGCATCATAGGCGCGAAGACGGCCGCGGTGAGCGTCAGGACCGGCATCAGCAGGGCCAGGATCGTCTCCCACCAGCTCGTCGTCTCCGTCACGCGGGAGATGGCCGGCAGCCAGCGCAGCTCGATGGCGAAGGCGAGGACCAGCAGGGTCGCGATCAGGAACTCGGGCGCCGATGTGAGCGCGATCGAGCCTGTCGTGAGCGACCGGTCCGGCACGCCGCCCGGGCGCATCGCGGCATAGAGGCCGAGGCCGACCGCGAGCGGCACCGCGATGAGCGCTGCGAGCCCGCCCAGCAGCAGGGTCTTCGGCAGCCGCGGCGCGATGATCTCGGCAACGGGGCGCTGGGTTGCAAGCGAATTGCCGAGATCGCCGGTGAAGAGCCCGATGAGCCACTCCCCGTAGCGCTCATAGGCAGGGCGGTTGAGGTTCATCTCCTCGCGATAGGCTGCGAGCGTCTCCGGCGTGGCGCCCTGGCCGAGCACGGCCTGCGCCACGTCGCCCGGCAATATTTCGGTACCGGCAAAGACGATCAGAGAGACGACGAAAAGCGTCACCAATCCGAGACCGATTCTGCGAAGAATAAGCCTGCCGAGCATGTCCCTCCCCAAGCGGGTTCTTATCCCGTCTCTGTTGGGATTACGCACGACCCCTCGGCGCAAATCAATGGCGTTAAGAACTGTCTAGCGACCATGAGCAACCGCAACGTGGCGCAGGGCGCTCCCCGAACGGCGGATTGCTCAGCTGTCACACATCGCCTAGGCTCGATGCCCAACCGGCTCCGATCGCGGAAGCCGGAAAACAGGGAGTTCTCCATGGATCACAAGCACGGTGAGTACCTCGCGGCCCAGTTCGTCAAGGGGCGGCTCTCGAGACGTGAATTCATCGGGCGCATCGGTGCCCTCGGCCTCACGGCTGCGACGACCAGCGGCCTCATCCTCGGTGCGGATCGCGCCGTCGCCGCGACGCCGAAGAAGGGCGGCCGGCTGGTGCTCGGCTGGTATTCGCACAGCGCCAAGGACACGCTGAACCCGAACCGCCTGACCACCTCGCTGGATTTCCAGCGCGCCTACCAGACCATGGGCACGCTGGTGCGCTACGCCAAGGACCTGTCGGTGCAGCCGGATCTGGCGACCGAGTGGGAGTCGAGCGCCGACGCCATGACCTGGAAGTTCAAGATCCGGCAGGGTGTCGAGTTCCACAACGGCAAGACGCTGACGGTCGAGGACGTGATCTACTCGATCAACCGGCACCGCGGCGAAGACAGCGACTCGATCATCAAGGCCTGGCTCGAGCCGATCAAGGAGATCCGCAAGGACGGGGACGACGTGCTCGTCGTCGAGCTGAGCGGCCCGAACGGCGACCTGCCCTACTACTTCGGCGACATGCACGCCGCGATCGTCCCGGACGGCTTCACCGACTTCAACAACGCCGTCGGCACCGGTCCCTACAAGATCAAGAGCTTCGAGCCGGGCGTCGGGATGCTCTCGGAGCGCTTCGGCAACTACTACCGCGACGACATCGCGCATGTGGACGAGGTCGAGAGCTTCGGCATCGGCGACACGCCGGCGCGGATGAACGCGCTCATCTCGGGCGATGTGCACTTCGTGACCCGTGTCGACCCCAAGCTGGTGGACCTGATCAACAACGCCCCGGGCGTGACCATGGCGGCCGCTCCGGGCTCGCGGCACATCACCTTCCCGATGCTCTCGGATGTGGCACCCTTCGACAACAACGACCTGCGCCTCGCCATCAAGTACATGGCCGACCGCCAGGGCATGGTCGACAACGTGCTCAAGGGCTTCGGCTCGGTGGCCAACGACACGCCGATCGGCCCGCTCGACAAGTACCACTGCAAGGATATCCCGCAGCGCGAGTTCGATCCGGACAAGGCCAAGTTCCACCTTAAGAAGGCGGGCATGGAAGGCCAAACCGTGCAGCTCCACACCTCCGAGGCCGCGGGCGGCCCGCCGGCACCGGATCTCGCGCTGCATCTCTCCGAGAGCGCGAAGAAGGTGGGCTTCAACATCGAGGTCCAGCGCGAGCCGGCCGATGGCTACTGGAGTGCGGTGTGGATGAAGCGCCCGTTCCACATGTCGAACTGGATGCCGCGCCCGACCGCGGATCTGCGCTTCAGCCTCGTGCATCTCTCGGATGCCAAGTGGAACGAGAGCCACAACGGCTCGGCCGAACTCGACGCCCTGATCGTGAAGGCCCGCGGCATGGTCGACGGTCCGGAGCGGGGGCAGGTCTACTGCGACATCCAGGCGAGCATCCACGAGACCGGCGGCTCGCTCATCCCGGTCTTCACCAACTGGCTCGATGCCCGGTCGGAGAAGCTGCAGGGCTGGACGGCGCATCCCGTGGGCGAGGGCGACGGCTTCCGCATCCACGAGACCGCCTGGCTCGCCTGATCCCACGGCTTGTCGAAGACCGGCGCCGCCCCCGTCCGGGGCGGCGCCTTGCGTTTCAGGCCGTGGTGCGCGGCGTGCGGATCGTGATGAGCACGCCGGCAGAGGCGATCAGTGCCGCGCCGATCCAGTCGTTCAGATCCAGCGTCTCGCCCCAGTAGAGCCAGCCGAGCCCTGCGGCCCAGATGATGGACGAGTATTTCAGGCAGGAGAGGATCGCCGCATCGGCGTAGCGGAAAGAGGCGGTGAGCAGGAACTGAGAGACGGTGAGGCACGCGCCGGCCATCAGGAGCAGCCGGAGGCTGTCGCCGGAGACCGGGGCCCATCCGAGCGGCAGGCTCGCCAGTCCGACCACCACGGCGCCCAGATTTGCCAGCATCACCAGGGCCAGCGCGTTCTCCCCGTGGATGAACTTGCGCGTGAGGATGTCACGCAGGCCGACGAGGGTGGCGACGGCGATGGGGATGGCGAAGGCCGGATGAAGCGCGCCGCCACCCGGGGCGATCACCAGCGCCGCACCGAAGAGGCCGACGCAAACCGCACTCCACCGCCGCCAGCCCACCGCTTCGCCCAGGATCCAGGGAGAAAGCGCGACCACCACGAGCGGGCTGAGATAGGCGAGCATGATGGCATCCGCGAGCGGGATGTAGCGAAGGCTCGTCGGGAAGAGAAAGAGGTTGCAGACGAGGAGCCCCGTCAGCAGGCCGGCGCTGCGCGGGTTCCGCGGCAGCAGCGTCCGGAAACCGCCGAGGAAAGGTGCGGCCGCGACCGTCAGAACCAGCCCGGCAGCGCCGCGCATGGCAACCGCCTGGGCAACCGGCATCTCGACCACCAGCGCCTTCATCAGCGCGTCGTTGACGGTCAGGATCCCGCAACCGATCAGCATGAGCGCGACACCCCTTCCGGCAGCCGGCGGACCGTCGGTCGCAGAGCCGGGCCAGGCGCCGAGAAGCCTCATCGGCGTCTCACGCGCGGTGAGAGCAGTCTCCTCCTCGCAGCCGGACCCGGGCGCAGGCCGAGCGGTCCTTCAGACCGGCGCATCGGCAATGAGCGCCCGGGCGCTTCCCGCTTGGCGTTTGGGCACGAAGGGCACATCGGCCACCCTCGCGATGCGCGGGCCGTCCCAGGCATCGACCGCGAGGGCCGTATCCGGCGCCGAATGCTCCGCGGCGACGATCCCAAGCGAGATGTTCTTCCGCAGCCGCGGCGAGTAGGCGAGGCTGGTGATCTTGCCCACCTCCGCATCCGCGGCCCGCAGCGGCCAGGGATCCTCGTTCGGCTCCAGAACGTCGCCGTCGACCACGAGGCCGACCAGCCGCCGCCCGACCGGCTTATCCTTCAGGCGCATCAGCGCCTCGCGGCCGATGAAATCCGGCGTTCCGTCCAGCTCCACGAGACGGCCGAGCCCGAGCTCGTAGGGGTTCTCCTCGAGTGTCATGTCCACGCCCCAGGACAGGATACCGGATTCGATGCGCCGCATATGATTGACCGCGCCCGGCGCGACGCCGAAGGGCTTTCCTGCCTCCATGAGCGCGTCGAAGAGCGCGTCGCCCTGCCGCGGATTGATGAGATAGATCTCGTAGCCGAACTCCCCGCTCCAGCCGGTGCGCGAGATCTTGAGCTCGTGGCCCTGGAACATCGCGCTGGCGAGCCAGTAATACTTCAGATCGAGAATGCTCTCGCCGAACAGGCTGTGCATCAGATGCGGCGATTTGGGGCCCTGGACCTGGATGACCGAAACGCCGGCGTCCCGGATGGTCATGCGCATGGAACTGTTCACTGCGACGCCGCGCGCCCAGAGCTCGAGATCGCAATCGGAGGTGGAGAGCCAGAACCGGTCCTCTTCCAGCCGCAGGATGATCGGATCGCTGACGATCCCGCCGTCGGGCGCGGTCAGAAGGGCGTATTTGCACTGGCCGACCGCGCATTTCTCGATATTGCGCGTGGTGAGATACTGAACGAAATCCGCCGCGTCGGGTCCCGAGATCTCCACCTGCCGCTCGCCCATCACGGGCCAGATCGCCACGTCCTTGGTGACCTTCCAGTACTCGTGGATGGGGTCGGAGAAGGTCGTGGAGATATAGGTCCGGTTGTAGACGGAATAGCGCCGGCAGCCATGGCGCCAGGCGGCCTCGAGGAAGGCACCCTTCCGGATACGGGGCTGGAAGCGCATGGTCGCGCCGTGATGCTTGATGATGGGCATGGAGGTCTCTCGGATACTCAGGCTGTGATGCGGGAAAGGGCGGGGCGGGCCTCGACGGTCCCGCCGGGCGCCGCGAGTGACGGGACGGTCGGCCGCGCACTCCGGCTGCGACGCGCAGGCAGCACGTGGGATTTCAGCGAGACTGTGGGGATGGCGGTCGCTTGTCGGCGGACCCTGGCGAAAGCGGAATGCCTCGTTGCGCTCTCCCGGTTGGGAGCTTTGGGGTCAGGCCCTTCGGTTCGCATCGACTTGTCTACGCACTCGTGATCGTCATCGTTCCGGCCAGTCTGATCAGTTTCTGCGACGCGTCCAGTACTAATCGGGCCTCGTCGGAAATTGATGAGATGTGAACGGATGACCGGAAATACATCCGGGTTTGCCGGCAAGAATTGATGCACTGCAGTATTGCTTCCGTCCCGGCTGCCATGAGTCGGGTTTCGCCGGCCGTGCGTCAGGGCATGGGGCCATCGGCCCGACCGTAAGCTGCAGATGGGGTGCTGGCGGAAATTCGCTTTAGGAACAGATGGCTAGCGGGTATGCGCCATGCGGCTGCTTTGCGCGCATCATGAGGTGGCCCGCTCAAGGCGCGCGAGGCTCGGCAGCTACCGCGCGTGCGTAAGGGACGGCTCGAGTGCCGGTCCTCGACGGGTCCTGCGTGCCGCTCGGCGGACTCGCACCGTCAGAGAACGCCGCGGCTGGCTTGCTGGAGATGCGCCATCAAGGCCGTGTCGCCATACCGGGCCATCGAGAACCCGGGCGCGTAGTCGGGGAGCGAGCCACCGGCCACCCATGCCGCGCAGAGCTCCCCGGCCGCGCAAGCGGACATGGTGCCGAAGCCCGAATGGGCGCAGTTCACGAACGCGCCCTCAGGGCCCATCGGCCCGATGAGCGGCCAGTTCTCGGCCGTCATCGTGTACCAGCCGCCGTAGTGGTGCGCGCGCGCCGGCAGTCTGCCGTAGTACTGCTTCAGCGCCGGGTTCAGCCGCGCAGCGCCGCGGAGCACGATCTCGGGAAAGCTGTCCGAGAGCGGGGGCGCCCAGGCGGCCTCCGCAGAGGTGTCGTTGAAAGCCCAGCCGAGCTTCACCCAGCGTCCCTGCAGGCCCCCGTCGGGACGGCAATGGATGGCCCCCGGCATCGTCTCCGCCAGCCAGGAGAGCGCGGGATCCTCCCGCAAGGCCTGCCGCTCGTCCTCCGCCCAGTCGATCTCCTGCGGGTCGAGATCGATCGCGAACGGCATGTCCCGCGGGATCGCGCCTGCACGGTCCTCGAAGGCGATCTTCTGCTGGAAGACGTTGCGGACGGGCAGGTCGATGCCGAGCATCCGTGCGATCGACCCGGCAAACGGCCCTGCCGCGTTCACGATCCGGCGCGCGCGGAGCTCTTGCCTGCCCTCTGCGGTTTGCAGAGAGAGCCGAAACCCGGAGGTGTTCTCGATCGCGTCCACGGTCCCGGTCAGGCGTCGGCCGCCCGCTTCGCGGAACCGCTCCAGCATCGCCATGCCGAGCTGCTGCCCGCTGATATCGCCGCCGCGCCGGATGTGGATCACCGTTCGGATCTCGGGATCGAAGGAGGGAAAGGTCGCGCGGATCAGCCCGGGATCGCGGAGGATGTCGACGCCTTCCGGCGCCTCCTCCCAGTCGTCCGAGACCGGCGCTCGGTAGCCGGGCGCCGCCTCCGCCTCATGGATACGGATAAGCGCATCTGCCCGGTCGCCGAGGCCGAAGGTGAGCTGATCGAGCGCCGGTGCGATATCCGTGCTGCGCGTGGCCAGCGCATAGCCCCGGCGCGACATGGCGATGCGGTTGCCGGTCTCCCGAGCCATGGCCTCGAGGAGGTCGATCGATCGGTCTGTCAACGCGACCATGGCCGGATGCGGCCACCAGTTCCGGTAGTTCTCCCCCGACTGCGCCGATGTGAACGCCATGGGATGTCCCGCATCGATCAGGACCACACTGCCGAGGCCCTGCACCACCGAGAGGTGGTAGGCCGTCGAGATACCGATGATCCCGGCGCCGATGACGGCAATCTCCGCTCTGTCCGGCGTCATGCGAAGACCTGTCCGCACACGGTCATCGCGCCAGGTTGCTGCTGTCTCCGCATCGCCCCCTCCGGTTACCAGTCCTCCGCACTGCGACGCGTGCGATGGAAGACTAGATTTGATCCCTGCAGAAACGTATACGATTCACAAGGGACATATACGCAGTGTCGGAGAGGGCGCGCGAATGAAGCCTGCGCTGGCAGCGGAGCACGCACCGGTCGCGTCGAGCGCCGTTCACGCGACGCTGCGGGCCGAGATCCTCGACGGGCGCCTCGAAGGCGGCGCCCCGCTCCGCCAGGGCGAGATCGCGCAGCGCTTCGGTGTCAGCAAGATCCCGGTGCGCGAGGCGCTTCGGCAGCTCGAGAGCGAGGGGCTGGTGGCGTTCCGCCCGCGCCGCGGCGCCATCGTGCGCGAGATCTCGGACACCGAGGTCCTGGAGCTTTTCGATGTCCGTCTCGCCCTCGAATGCCGCGCGCTCGCCCTGGCCGTGCCGCAGATGATCGAGCAGGACCTCCGCCTCGCCCGCGACATCCACGCCGAGTATGCCGCCGAGACCGACCGCGCGCGCTGGAGCGCGCTCAACCTGCGCTTTCACCACGCGCTGCTCGAACCATGCGCAAACGGCACGCTGCTTGCGCTGCTTGCCGATGTCGAAGAGCGCATGGGCGCCGCGATCCGCCTGCGCGTAACGCGGGTCAGCGGGCTCGAGCGGCCCCTGCGCGAGCACTCGGCGATCCTCGACGCCTGCGCGGCAGGCGACGGGGTGGCCGCCGTCGAGCGCCTCCATGCCCATATCGACACCACGCGCAAGGAGTTCGTCGCGCATCGCCGCCGAAGCTCCACGAGCCCCCTCGAGCCTGGTCTGCCCGGCCCGGGCGGGCGGCGCGCATGACGGCCTCGCCCTACCCCGCCCTCTTCGAGCCCTTCACGCTCGGGCATCTGCGGCTGAAGAACCGCATCGTCAGCACCAGTCACGCGCCGGCCTATGCCGAGGACGGCATGCCGGGCCTGCGCTATCAGCGCTATCACGAGGAGAAGGCCAGGGGCGGGCTTGCGCTGACGATGTTCGGCGGCTCGTCGTCGGTCTCGAAGGACTCGCCGCCCTCCTTCGGGCAACTCCAGCTCGGCGAAGACCGGGTCGTTCCCCATTTGCGGTCCTTCGCGCGGCGTATCCATGCCCACGATGTCGGCCTGATCTGCCAGCTCAGCCATGCCGGGCGCCGCACGCGGCCGACCGCTGGCAACTGGCTGCCGACGGTGGCGCCGTCGCCGCTGCGCGAGCCCGCCCATGGCGCCATGCCGAAGGCGCTGGAGGTGGCGGAGATCCGCCGGATCGTGGCCGACTACGCCGCTGCGGCCCGGCGATGCGCGGAGGGCGGGCTCGACGGTGTCGAACTCCTCGCCACCGGCCATCTCATCGGTCAGTTCTGGAGCCCGCTCTCCAATCTGCGCACGGACGCCTATGGCGGGTCCTTCGACAACCGGATCCGGTTCGGCCTCGAGGTGCTGGAGGCGATCCGGGCCGCCACGCCGGAGCGGTTCATCGTCAGCTTGCGCTTCACCGCCAACGAATTCGTCGAAGGCGGGATCGACGAGGAGGAGGGGATCGCGATCGCCGTCGCGCATGCGCGGTCCGGGCTGATCGACTGCCTGAACGTGTCGGGGGGCGCCAACTGGACCAAAGCGGGCGTGGCGGAGACGGTGCCTTCGATGGCGTTCGCCTCCGGCCGCTTTGTGGCGCTTGCGGGCAAGGTGCGCATGGCGACAGGGCTGCCGGTGATTCACGCCGCCGGCGTCGGCGATCTCGCGACGGCGCACCATGCCGTCGCCGAGGGCCATGTCGATCTCATCGGCATGACGCGTGCCCAGATCGCGGATCCGCATCTCGTCGCCAAGCATCTGGCCGGGGAGGACGGCGCGATCCGCCCCTGCGTGCGTGCCGGCTTCTGCATCGATCGGATCTACCGCGGCGGCGACGCGCTCTGCCTGCACAACCCGGTGACCGGGCGCGAAGCGCTGCTCTCGCACCGGCTCCCGGCGAGCGCCCACCCGCTCCAGGCGGTGATCGTCGGCGCCGGCCCCGCGGGCCTGGAGGCTGCCCGGACCCTCGCGGAGCGTGGCCACAGCGTGCGCGTGCTCGAGGCGCTCGGCGATCCTGGCGGCCAGGTGGTCCATGCTGCCCGAATTCCCTGGCGCCGGGATATGCTCGGGATCGTCCGCTGGCTCCATGAGCGCTGCGAGGCGCTCGGGGTCGCGTTCCGCTTCAACTGCCTGGCCGAGCCCGAGGACATCCTCTCGCTCGCGCCGGACATCGTTGTGCTCGCCACCGGCGGTCTGCCCCAGATGGCGACCATCCCCGGCGCCGAGAGCCATGCCAGCACGGTCTGGGATGCGCTCTCCGGCGGCATCAGCGCCGAAGGGCGGGTGCTGGTCTATGACGAGACCGCGAGCCAGAGCGGGCCGACCTGCGCCGAGCATCTCGCGGCCGCCGGGGCGGCGGTGGCGCTCGTCACGCCCGATCGCATGATCGCGGAGGATGTTGGCGTCACCAACCACGCCATACATCTGCGCAATCTGGACGAGGCGGGGGTCGAGATCCGCACGGATCTGCGGCTCGTCGAGGTCGCGCCGGACGGAAACCGCCTGCTTGCGCGCTTCGCGCATGAGTACAGCGCCCGCCGGCTCGACGAGGTCTTCGACCGGATCGTGATCGATGTCGGCACGGTTCCGGACGAGACGCTCTACGAGGGGCTTGCGGCGGGCGCGATCAATGCGGGCCAGACTGATCAGGACAGCCTCCTGGCCGGACGCCGCCAGCCGAGCCTCGACGGTGTCGACGGCACGGCCGGGCGTTACGCGCTCTTCCGGATCGGCGATTGCGTGTCTGCGCGCGGCATGCACGCGGCCGCCCTCGACGCCGCGCGCCTCTGCCAGCCGATCTAGCCGCCCAAGCGCATGGCTCAGCGCGCCTCCGTAGCGCTGTCTTCCGGCCTTGCCGCGTGGTACGCACCCGCGAACGGACCCATAGAAGCGGTGACCCGAGAGAGCGGAGGGCCACGACCATGTCGGAACTGTCCGATGAAGGCCGCAATATCGTTGCCGATCTCGCGAACCGGCACGGGTTCTCCGTCGATGCCGTCACCACCCTGCTGCACGCCGTCTCCGCGGGCTACGGTACGCAGGCGCAGTTCTCCCATCCGGAGTTCGGCGGCATGGGGCAGTGGTCGTCCGGCGGCATGATCATGATCGGGGACATGTTCAACAATGCGCTCGCCGGCCGGGTCGCGGCGCTCTGCCACGAGATCTCGACGGCGCTGCAGTGGAATGCGGTCTTCGCGCCGCCGTCCCAGGCGCAAAGCCAGGGCGGCCCCGGCACGAGCCTCTTCGTGGAGGGTGGCGGCGGCGATTGGTGGCCCCCGGAGCTCGGCTCGCCGGCCTCGACCGGAGCGCAGAACGATCTTCGCTACGCCTATTTCCCGGACACGCATCGTCTGGCGATCAGCCTCGGCGGCAGCACCACGGTCTACGACACGGGCCCGCACCAGATCGGCGGCTTCTCGCAGCAGCAGGGCGGCGACCAGTCCCTGACCTTCACGAGCCAGCTCGGTCTCGTCCGCGTGGCGGATCTGCCGGTGGTCACGTTTCCGGGCAACCCGCCTGCCGCCATCGACCCGCCAGCCTTTGCCGAACCGGCGCCGAGCGCGGGGCCGCCCCCTCTGGCCGAACAGCCCGCCGCACCCGCGCAGTCGCCCCCGGAGAGCCCGGCGCCCGCCGCGTCCGACGAGATTGTCGCCCTCATCGAAAAGCTGGCCGAGCTGCACGCGAAGGGTGTGCTGACCGATGCGGAGTTCGAGGCCAAGAAGG
>JBCBWF010000411.1:0-4503 GCA_039817245.1 Pseudomonadota bacterium
GTGGCGGGGCTCGCGCGCCGCACATCCCCGCCCAGAAGGCCCGCGCCGAGCGCCCCGGCATCGCCGTTGAAGACCACCGCATCGGCGGCGATCCGGGTGCCGTCCTCCAGGATCACCGCTGCGGCCCGCCCGCCCGCGACCTCGATGCGCGCCACCCCGGTGCCGAGGCGGAGCCGCCCGCCATGGCGCTCGATCAGCCGCGCGAGCCGCCCGGCCACCGCCTGCATCCCGCCCGCCACGGTCCAGACGCCGAGCTGCTCCACATGCGCGATCAGGGTCAGCGTGGCGGGGGCGCGGAACGGTGAGGAGCCGCAATAGGTTGCGTAGCGGCCGAAGAGCTGGCGCAGCCGCGGGTCGCGCAGCCGCGCACAGAGCACGCGCCACATGCTCGCCGCCGGGCGCACGGCCAGCAACTCGGCGCTGCCGACGGGGCCGAGCCGGCGCACGATATCCAGCGGCGAGGGCCGGCTCGCCTCGATAAAGCTATGGCGGAAAAGGCGAAAGGCGCGCTCGGTCTCCCGCGCGAAGCGGGCGTAGCGCGTCGCCTCCGCATCGCCCGCGAAGGCGCGGATGCCCTCTACCGTCGCCTCCGCATCCGCCATCAGATCGAACCGGCTGCCATCGGGCCAGGCATGGCGGGCGAGCACATGCGCGCGGGTGAGCGCCAGCTCCGCCTCGGTGCTGCTGCCCGCCTCGGCGAAGAGCGCGTCGAACACCCAGCGCATGGTGAAGACCGTCGGCCCGCCGGCGACCCCATGGCCGCCCACGCTCACCTGCCGCGCCTTCCCGCCCACGGTCGCGGTGCGCTCCACCACCGTCACGTCCTGCCCGGCCGCGGCGAGGCGGAGGGCCGCGGACAGCCCGCCGAAGCCGGCGCCGATCACGACGATGCGCGGGGCAGGGCGGGCGGAGGGTCGGCTCATGGCGGATGGGGCTCGATCTCGGCATGCGTCGCAAAGGGCAACGCTCTGTCTCTGGAATTTGACATCATAGAGTGTAAACTGAAACTGACAATCATGGAGTCCGCGACGCCGGACAGGGGACAGGCCCGAGCACAGGGCGCGTCCGCGGCGCCCGGCAGGCGGGCCGGTCAGGGAGGATGGCATGGACGAGACATCGCGCATCGAAGCCGCGCTGGACCGCGCAGTCGCGTATGCGGAGGCGCCGGGCGCGCCGCCCAAGCTGGCCGAGGCGCTGCGCCACGCGATCTTCCCCGGCGGTGCGCGGGTGCGCGCGCGGCTCTGTCTCTCGGTGTCGCGCGCCTGCGGGGACCGCGATCCGGGCGCGGCCGATGCGGCGGCGGCGGCGATCGAGCTCATGCACTGCGCCTCGCTCGTGCATGACGATCTGCCCTGCTTCGACGATGCGGATACGCGCCGGGGCAAGCCCTCGGTGCATGCCGCCTTCGGCGAACCGCTGGCGGTGCTGGTGGGTGACGCGATGATTGTGCTGGCATTCGAGACACTTGCGCGTGAGGCGGCGCGGGACGGGCGGGTGCTCGGCCGGCTCGTCAGCATCCTTGGCCGCGCCACGGGCATGCCCGGCGGGATCTGTGCGGGCCAGGCCTGGGAGAGCGAGGCGGCGCCTGATCTCTCCGCCTACCAGCGCGCCAAGACCGGGGCGCTCTTCGTTGCGGCCTGCGCGGCGGGGGCGGTGGCCGCCGGGGGCGACGCGCTGCGCTGGACCCCGCTCGGCGACCGGCTCGGCGAGGCCTATCAGGTGGCGGACGATCTGCGCGACGCGCTGGCCGATGCCAAGGAGCTCGGCAAGCCCGTGGGCCAGGACAGCGCGCATGACCGACCGAACGCGGTGGAAGCGCTGGGCCTGAAGGGGGCGAAGTCCCGCCTCGAGGGTCTCGTCGGCGCGGCCGTCGATGCCATCCCGCAATGCCCCGGCCGCCCGCTTCTCGAGGCGCTGGTGCGCTCGGAGGCCAAGCGCCTCGTGCCCCCGAAGCTCGCCGCCCTCGTCGGCTGAGGCGCGGCGATGGCGGAGATGCTCGGCGAGGAGGGCTCCCGTGGCTCTCGGGAAGGCCCGCTCGCGCGCTGGCGCGCGGCGTTTCTGGACTGGCGCAACCGCACCGTCGCCTCGCCCGCCTTCCAGCGCTGGGCGGCCTCCTTCCCGCTGACCCGGCCCGTGGCGAATGCAGAGGCGCGGCGGCTCTTCGAGATCACCGCCGGCTTCGTCAACAGCCAGGTGCTGGGCGCTGCGGTCCGCCTCGGGCTCTTCGAGATGCTGGCCGAAGGCCCCCTCAGCGCCGAGACCATTGCGCTGCGCTCCGGCCTTAAGCCGGAGGCGGCGCTGCGCCTCTGCGAGGCCGCGGCCGCCCTCGGCCTCCTCTCCCGCCGCCCCGGCCGGGAGGGGCGCGTGCGCTTCGGCCTCGGCCAGCTCGGCGCGGCGCTCCGGGGCAACCCCGGCGTCGTCGCCATGATCCGCCATCACGACATGCTCTACCGCGATCTCGCGGACCCGCTCGCGCTGCTGCGGGGGGAGACCGATCCGGAGACCGGCCGCTTCTGGGCCTACGCGCGCGATCCGGGCGGGCAGGCGCAGCTCGCGCAGAGCTTCGGGGCGGAGGCGGTGGCCGACTACTCCGCCCTCATGGCCGCCTCGCAGCAGTTCATCGCCGAGGATGTGCTGGCCGCGCTGCCGCTACGCCGCTACCGCCGGCTCCTCGATCTCGGCGGGGGCGAGGGCGCGTTCCTGATGGCCGCCGGTGCCGCCGCACCGCATCTCCAGCTCCGCCTCTTCGATCTGCCGGCGGTGGCGGATCGGGCGCGGGCGCGTTTCGCCGAGGCCGGGCTTGGCGATCGCGCAGAGGCCCATGGCGGGGACTTCTTCGCCAGCGCGCTGCCCGGGGGCTGCGACGCCGTCAGCCTCGTGCGCGTGCTCTACGACCATGACGACGCCTTCGTGCGCCGGCTCCTCGAGCGCGCGCGGGCGGCGCTGGCGCCCGGCGGCACGCTGATCGTGGCCGAGCCCATGGCCGGGCTCCCGGGCGCGCGCGCGATCGAGCCGTATTTCGCCTTCTACCTGCTCGCCATGCGCTCGGGGCGGCTCCGCCGGCCGGATGAGATCGCCGCGCTCCTGCGCGATGCGGGCTTCCGCGCCGTCCGGCGCCAGCGCACCCGGCGACCGCTGCTCACGGGGCTCGTGACCGCCCATGCGTAGCGTCAGCCTGACACTTTCGGCCCGTTTCCCGGGCGATCCCGCGACATCCGGTAGCAAATCCGGACCCAGTGTAAGGCAAGCTTGACGCTTTTTGGCGTCCAGTTCACATTACACAGACTGTGACAGATGTCGCTGACCAACAGCGGCGGGGAGGACGAGGCATGCAGACGGAGGCAGTGGTACTGGAAGCGCCACAACGGCTCGGCCTGCGCCCTGTGTCCCTAGATGCGCCGGGCCCCGACGACCTCGTGGTCGAGACCGAATGGTCCGGGATCAGCACCGGCACCGAAAAGCTCTTGTGTTCCGGGCGCATGCCGCCCTTTCCCGGCCTCGGCTATCCGCTCGTCCCGGGCTACGAGACCGTGGGCCGGGTGAGCCGCGGCGCCGGCGGGATCGCCGAGGGTGCGCGTGTCTTCGTGCCGGGTGCGCGCTGCTTCGGCGAGGTGCGCGGGCTCTTCGGCGGCGCGGCGGCGCGACTCGTTGTGCCCGCGAGCCGGGCCATCGCTCTCGACCCCGCGCTGGGGCAGGACGGGGTGTTGATCAGCCTCGCGGCCACGGCCCACCACGCGCTCTTCGACCGCGGCGCCGAGGCGCTGCCGGATCTCGTCATCGGCCACGGCGTGCTCGGCCGGCTGGTCGCGCGGATCGCGGCGGCCCTCGGCGCCGCGCCCGTGGTGCACGAGGTCGATCCCGCCCGCCTCGCCGGGGCGGAGGGCTACACCGTTCTGCAGCCCGAGGCCGATGATCGGCGCGACTATGCGCGCATCCTCGACGCCTCCGGCGCGCCCGGCCTGATCGATGCCCAGATCCCGTGGCTCGCGAAGGGCGGCGAGATCGTGCTCGCCGGCTTCTATGAGGCCCCGCTCTCCTTCGTCTTCCCGCCCGCCTTCATGCGCGAGGCGCGGATCCGGATCGCGGCGGAGTTCACACCCGGGGATCTCGCCGCCGTCACCGCGCTGGCGGCCGAAGGCCGGCTCTCCCTCGCCGGCCTCATCACCCATACGCGCCCGGCCGCCGAGGCCGCGCGCGCATACGAGACCGCCTTCGAGGGCGGCGACTGCCTGAAAATGGTTCTGGACTGGAGGACGCCCGCATGACCCCCGCGGCTGACGGAGCGGAGACCCGCTCGTTCGAGGAGATGACCGCCGCGCTGCGCGACGAGGCTGCCATCGAGCCCGACGCGCCCGCGACCGGCGAGGCCAAGCGCGAGACCCAGATCATCGCGATCTACGGCAAGGGCGGCATCGGCAAGTCCTTCACGCTTTCCAATCTCAGCTATATGATGGCCCAGCAGGGCAAGCGCGTGCTGCTGATCGGCTGCGATCCGAAGTCGGA
>JBCBWF010000064.1:0-17809 GCA_039817245.1 Pseudomonadota bacterium
ATCGGCCGTGGCGAGCCGGTCCTTGGTCTGGCCCACGAATTCGGGCTCGCGCAGGAAGACCGAGATCATCGCGGAGGCGCCGCCGGTGAGATCCTCGCGCGTGATGTCCTTGGCCTTCTTCTGGCCGGTGAGCTCGCCATAGGCGCGCAGGCCGCGCAGAAGGGCGGACCAGAAGCCGTTCTCATGCGTCCCGCCCTCGGGCGTGGGGATGGTGTTGCAGTAGGAGCTGCAGGCGCCGTCGCGCCCCGGCGCCCAGACCACGGCCCATTCGGCGGATCCGGGTGTGCCGTCGCCGAACTTCTCCGCAAAGCGTACGCGGCCGCAGAAGGGGCGCTCGCCGAAGAAGCCGTCACTGCCGAGGGTGGCGGTGAGGAAGTCCTCGAGCCCGCCGGGGAAGTGGAAGACCGCCTCTTCGGGCGTGTCGTCGCTGATGAGCTCGCGGGCGCAGCGCCAGCGGAGCTCCACCCCGCCGAAGAGATAGGCCTTGGAGCGGGCCATGCGCAGAAGCCGCGCGGGGCGGAAGCGCGCGGCCTCGCCGAAAATCTGCGCATCCGGGCGGAAGCGCAGCGTCGTGCCGCGGCGGTTGGGTGCGGCCCCGCGGTCCTCGAGCGGACCGAGCGGCAGGCCGCGCGAGAAGCGCTGGGCATGCAGGCGCCGGCCGCGCGCCACCTCCACCTCCAGCCATTCCGAGAGCGCGTTCACCACCGAGACGCCGACGCCGTGCAGGCCGCCGGAGGTCTCGTAGGCCTTGCCCGAGAACTTGCCGCCCGCATGGAGCGTGGTGAGGATCACCTCCAGCGCCGATTTCTCCGGAAAGCGCGGATGGGGGTCGATGGGGATGCCGCGGCCGTTATCGGCGATGCTGACGCTGCCATCGGCCTCCACGCTCACCTCGATGCGGCTGGCATGGCCGGCGACCGCCTCGTCCATGGCGTTGTCGAGCACTTCCGCCACCAGATGGTGCAGCGCGCGCTCATCGGTGCCGCCCACATACATGCCGGGGCGCTTGCGCACCGGCTCGAGGCCTTCGAGCACCTCGATGGCGGAGGCGTCATAGGCCTCGGCCCCCGTGTCGCCGCCGAAGAGATCCGGATCGTCCTGCATGCGCCCCTCTGCGTTCCGCGCGGCCGTCCCGCCCCGCGCTAGCGCCAACATATAGGGGCGCGCGGCCCGGCGAAACCCATATGGGCGCGAGGTCGCGGCGAGGGCCCGCTTGGCCCGCTGTCGCGCGGCTCCGGCGGCGGAGCCGACGGCGCCGTGGCGGGGGCTCGATGCCCCCGGCGCGGCGGGCCTGGAGGAGGGCCTGGAGGAGGCCCAGAGGAGGGCCCGGCCGGGCGGCCTCAGGCCTCCACGGTCTCGATGCGCGCGCTCGCCTCCAGGGTGCGGTGCACCGGGCAGCGATCGGCGATCTCCATCAGCCGGGTGCGCTGGGCGGCGTCGAGCTCGCCCTCCAGCCGGATCACCCGGCGGAACACGTCGATCCGCCGCTCCGCGGTCTCGCAGCCCTCGCAATCGGTCGCATGGGTCTTCTCGTGGCTCACATCCACCGAGACATGGTTGAGCGTCCAGCCCTTCCGCCGCGCATACATCCGGATCGTCATGGAGGTGCAGGCGCCGAGGCCCGCGCTCACCAGCTGATAGGGTGTGGGGCCGCGATCGGTGCCGCCGAGCGAGGCCGGCTCGTCCGCCACCAGCCGATGCGCGCCCACGCTGACATGCTGCAGGAACTTGCCGTCGCTCGCATCGACCACCCGGGTCACGCCCTCGGGCGCGGGCGGTCCGTCCGGCGCCGCGGGCGGCGGGGCGGCAGGGGCTGCGGCCTGGCGCGCCGCGTCCTCGGCCGCGGCATAACGGTCCGCCCAGGCCGCGATCACATCCGCCGCATATTCCGCATCCTTCGGCTTGGTCAGCAGATGGTCGGCATCGTCGAGGCTCACGAAGCTCTTCGGATGGCGCGCCGCGGTGAAGATCTCGGCGGCGTTCTCCACGCCCACCGTCGCGTCGAGGGGCGCATGCATCACCAGGAGCGCCGCCTTCAGCCGGGCGAGCCGGTCCTTGAGCGTCGCCCCCTCCACATCCTCCACGAAGCTCTTCGAGATGCGGAAGCTGCGCCCGGCGAGCTGCACCGTCGCCTCGCCCTCCGCGCGGATGCGCGCGACATCCGAGCCGAAATTGTGGAGCACATGGCCGGGATCGGCGGGCGCGCCGATGCTGACCACGGCACGCACGCTCTCGATCTCGGTAGCCGCCGCGAGCACCGCCGCGCCGCCGAGCGAATGGCCGATCAGGATGCTCGGCGCCATCCCCGTCTCGCGCAGATGCCGTGCGGCCGCAATCAGGTCCTGCATGTTCGAGGTGAAGCCCGTGTTGCCGAACTCCCCCTCGGAATGACCGAGCCCCGTGAAGTCGAAGCGCAGCACCGCGATGCCGAGATCGGAGAGCCGACCCGCGATGCGCCGTGCGGCCGCGATGTCCTTGCCGCAGGTGAAGCAGTGGGCGAAGAGCGCATAGGCGCGCGCATGGCCTTCGGGCCGGTCGAGCCGGGCGGCGAGCGCATGGCCCCCCTGGCCCTGGAACGTGAATTTCTCCTGGCGCATGGCATGCCCTCCCCGGCTCTGGCTGCGCGGGCGCCCCGGTTTGGCCGGGGCCGTCTCCGCCGCCGGGCAGCGCGCGGGCCCGGCGCGTGGCAGTGTGCCATTCGCGCCGGGATAGACAATCGCCGAGCCACAAGATCGCGTGACAATCGGGCGGCCGGCGCCGCTCAGGCGAGCAGGCGCGCCTCGAAGGGGCAGCGGGTGAGGTTCTCGTAGCCGGTCTCGGTGATCAGCACCTGGTCCTCGAGCTTGATCGAGAAGTCCCCGCCCTTGTGGGCGATAAGGGCCTCGACGCAGAGCGTCATGCCCGGCTCGAGCACGTAGTCGAAGGCGCCCTCGCAGTAATCGACCGGGTAGACGATGCTCGGCCATTCGTCGCAGAGGCCGACCCCGTGCATGCGCACGCCGTAGCGGCTCTCCAGGAATTCCGGCGCGAGCTGATGGCCCTTGAAGACGAGATCGCGGAACGGCACGCCGGGGGCGAGCAGCTCCATGTTGATCATGATGTGGTCGTGGGCGACGCGGTAGAGGCGGCGCATCTCTGCGGTCGGTTCATCGTCGCCGATCCACCAGGTGCGGCTGATATCCGCGCAGATGCCGTAGCAGCCGACGAGATCGGTGTCGAAGGCCACGATCTCGTTGTTCTGGATGACGCGGGGACCCGACTCCTGGAACCACGGATTGGTGCGCGGGCCGGAGGTCAGGAGGCGCGTCTCGATCCACTCGCCGCCGCGGCGTATGTTCTCGGCATGGAGCACGGCCCAGACATCGTCCTCGCTGGAGCCGGGGATGCAGGCCTCGCGCATGGCCGCCACCGAGCGCTCGCAGCCATCCATGGCGCAGCGCATGGCCAGGATCTCGTCCGGTCCCTTGATGGAGCGGGCCTTTTCCGTGAGCTCCTCGCCTTCGAAGACCTCGAAGCCGGCGCGGGTGAGGGCGTGGTAGCCGTGGAGCATGATCTTGTCGACGGCGAGGCGGCGGTTGCTGCCGGCATGGGCGCGCATGATCTCGTCCACCTGCGCGGCGAAGGCGCCGGCGTTCTGCTCGCCGCGGTCGCCGGTGGAGAAATAGAAGAGCGCCGCGCCGCCCCGGACCTCGCGCACGAGCGGGTTGAAGGCGCTGAGGAAGGCTTTCGCGTTGCCCTTGTACTCCCAGAGGACCATGTGGCCGTCCGCCGTGACGAGCACCGCGCGGAACGGGTTGTGCATGTTCCAGATCTGCATGTTGGTGCTGTCGGTGGCGTAGCGGATGTTGAGGGGGTCGAAGAGGAGGACCCCGCCATAGTCGCGCTCGGCCAGCGCTTTCGTGAGGCGGTCGAGGCGGTAGGCGCGCATCGCCGGTAGATCGGGGAGCGCGAGGCCCGCGGCCTGCCATTCGCCGAGGGCCAGCACGGTGGGGCCGATCTCCACGCGATCGTCGCCGTGGCGGCCGGTGGCCGGGCAGGGCTGGTCGCGATAGGGGTCGATTCGTCGGCTCTGCGGCGAGAAGTGTTCGTTCATGGCGCGCCTCCCTTTTCGGGAATTGGGCCCGGTGGGCGGGGCGCTGTCTTGCAGGAATGCGGCGCGGCGCGTCGCAAACGCATCGGCGGAAGCGGCAGGTCCGGGAGGGCGTTCGATTGCCGCGGTTGCGGCGCCGGGCTGATCGCTGCCGTTCAGGCGGGCGCGTCGGTCTGCGCGATGAGGGCGGCGATGTCCTCGATATCGGAGGACAGCGGGCGGTCCTCCGCGAGCGGGGCGCTGCGGGTGCGGATCGCGGCGACGAGGGCCGCGGTGGCCGGGGAGAAGCCGTCGTGCCGGTCCTGGTCCCGCCGGATCTCGACGGCCTGGGCGACGGCGAGGGCGAGGATTGCGGCGATGCGGTTGGCGTTCTCGATGTGGCGCGCGCAGTTGCGCGCGGCGATGGTGCCCATGCTCACCACGTCCTGGTTCGCGCCGTTGGTGGAGATGCTCTGGATCGAGGCGGGCACGGCCTGGCTGCGCATCTCGGCGAGGAGGGCGGTGGCGGTGACCTGCGCACCCATGAGCCCGCTGTTGAGCCCGGGGGTGCCGCGCTGCAGGAAGGGGGGCAGGCCGTCGTTCAGCCGCTCATCGGTGATGCGCGCGACCTGGCGCTCGGCGAGCTGGGCGGCGCCGATGACGGCGTTCGAGAGCGCGTCCGCCGCGTAAGCCACGTGCTGGCCCATGAAATTCCCGCCGTGAAGGGCGGGCGGGCCGCTTTCGGGGAAGATCGGGTTGTCGGTCGCGGCGTGCATTTCGCGCGTGACGACGGTGCCGTGGAAGGCGAGCACATCCTCCGCCGCGCCGAGGAGCTGGGGGATGCAGCGCAGCGTATAGGCGTCCTGCAACGCGGTGGAGTGTTCGCGCACCTCGGCGCCGATCTCGAGCCGGTGCTCGGCGACGGGGGCGGTGACGAGGCGGGCGCTGCCGGCGGCGCGGGCGCGCAGCGCCTCCGCCTGCCGGATCTGGCCGGGATGCGGGCGGACGGCGGCGAAGGCCGGGTGCCACGCCTCCGCGCGCGCGCCGAGCACCTCCGCATAGCCGAGCCCGAGGGCGGTGAGCCAGCCGAGGAGGCGGGCGGTGGCGATGTGGTTGAGCGCGGCGATCCCGGTCATCGCCGAGGTGCCGTTGACGATCGCCAGCGCATCGCGGGCGACGGGGCGGAAGGGCGGGTGCGCGATCTGCGCGAAGACCGCGCCGTTCTCGACCCGGTTGCCGGCGCGGTCGATGAACGCGCCGCGGCCCATGAGCGCGAGGGCGAGATGGGAGAGCGGCGTGAGATCCCCGCTCGCGCCGACCGTTCCCATTTGCGGGATGCGCGGCGCGAAGGGAGAGGCGAGCACGGCGAGCAGCAGCGCGACAAGCTCCGGGGAGGCGCCGGAATGGCCGCGGGCGACGGAGAGGAGGCGGCAGAGCAGGATCATCCGCGCCTCTGCCCAGCCGAAAATGGGGCCGACGCCGGTTGCCAGATGGTTGATCAGCCCCTGTTGCAGCGCATCGGCATGCGCGGGGGGGATGAAGCGGTTCGCGAGCGGGCCGAAGCCGGTGGTGATCCCGTAGATCTGGCGCTGCTCCGCCACCGCGCGGGCGAGCCGCTCATGCCCGGCGGCGATGGCGGCCGCCACCGGCGCGCTGAGCGCGAGATGCGCTGAGCCGGAGGCGATGCGCACGGCCTGCCCGATCGCGAGTCCCTGACCGGTGAGGGTGATGCTCGGGCGGTCGTCGTTCTGCGCCGCGATGGCGGTTTCCGCACCGGATTCGACCGCGCGGAGCCGGGGGCTGACGGCCTGCATCGCTCAGGCGCTACGCCGGACCGGGTCGCTCAGCTTGGCCGTGTAGTCCTCCAGCCAGCGCGTCGTCTCGTCGAAGGGCATGGGGCGGGCGATGCCGAAACCCTGCGCGTATCCGCAGCCCAGCTCGGTGAGGAGCTGCATCTGCTCCTCGTTCTCGGCGCCCTCCGCGACCGTCTCGAGGCCGAGATTGCGCGACAGCATCACGGTCGCCTCCACCACGAAGCGGCTGGCGCGGTCGTTGACGATGTCGCGCACGAGCGAACGGTCGAGCTTCACGGCATCGGCGTTGAGATTGATGAGATGCGAGATCGAGGCCTGCCCAGTGCCGAAATCGTCGATCTCGAGGAAGAAGCCGAGCTCTTCGAGGCGGTCGAGCGTGGCGCGCGCCTCGTCCTGCTCGTCCTTGAACAGCACGTTCTCGAGGATCTCGATCGCCACATCCTTCGGCGCGAGATTGTTCTTCTCGAGCTCGAAGCAGAGCTTGTCGATATAGCCGGGGTCGCGGAGCGATTCGCCCGTGCAGTTCAGCGAGATGCGCGGCTCCGTGTAGCCCTGCTCGCGCCATTGTGCGAGATGCACCAGCGCCTTGCGGAGCACCACGTCATCGATCGCAGGCAGAAGCCCGGTCTCCTCCGCGATCTCGAGGAAGAGCCCGGGGGGCACGAGGCCCTGCTCGGGATGGCGCCAGCGCACGAGCACCTCGAAGCCGACGACCGCGCGGTCTTCGAGGCGGATCTGCGGCTGGAAGAAGGGCTCGATCTCGTCGTTCTCGAGGGCGTTGTGCAGCTCGTTATAGGTGCGGCTGCGCGCCTCGAGGGCGGAGCGCATCTCGGGCTCGTAGACGCGGATCTGGCCGGCCCGGCGCGGCAGCTCGCGAAAGCCCATGGCCAGGCGCGCATTGTTGAGAAGCTGGTCCGGGCTGCCGGTGCCGACCGGCATCTCTGCGATCGACATGATGGTCTGCACCCGGTAGTCGCCGAGCTCGGTGGAGACCTCGAAGCAGAGCTGGTCGATCAGGGTCTCCGCCGTCGAGATGAGGCTTGTCATCGAATCGACCGACGGAAAGACCACCGCGAATTCGTGCTCCTTGGTCCGCGCGACGAACTGGTCCGGCCCCAGAGTGTCGCTGATCGAGAAGGCGAGCTCCTGCAGCACCTCGCCGCCGAGATCGGCGCCGTAGAGATCGACGATCTCGCGAAAATCCATCACCTCGATGAGGAAGACGCCGACGGAGCGGACATCCTCCCCCTCTTCCGCGCCGCGCAGCGCCGCGAAGATGATCTCGAGGGTCCGCCGCTCATTGGGCAGGCCGGTATCGACGTCGAAGTTCAGCCGCTGCTCGATCGCGTTCTTGGCGCGCTCGGCGCGCGTGAGCTGCTCGGTCAGGGGCGAGATATCGGTCATCGTGACCACGAGACAGCGCGGGCGTGCGCGGTCCCCCGCACTCCAGGCCGCCGCGATCCGGAAGGCGATGGCGTCCAGATCCTCGTTGATGAGCGTGAGGGTCTCGCGGCCCGCGCCCTTCATCAGCCGCCCGGACAGCTCCGGATCGTCCATCCGCCCGAGAAGCGCCAGCACGCTGTCGATCTCGAGGCCCGCAACGCTCGGCGCCGCGCTGCCGATGCGCGTCAGGAAACTGTTGCTCGCCCAGCGCAGCTTGCCCGCCTCATTGAAGATGAGCACGGCGTCCACCGCTTCCTGCGCCAGCGTCTCGATCGCGGCTTCGCCCAGAAAGTCGATGAGCCCAGTCGGCTCCGAAGCCACTGTCTCGTTCAGCATCGCGATTCCCCGTCCATCCCGTTCGCCGGCATTGCGCCGTTCTGCGCCGAACTCATTGCCCTTCAATTAACTGGCCCGCGGGATTCTTTTGGCCGGGCCGCGGCAATAAACGATGTCGTAGGGAAAAAACGACGGAGTTTTTACGAAGTGCTGCTTGTTATTCGGGCAGGCCGCCTCGCGATGATCGTCGATGCGGTTCCGAACAACTCTTTGTAGGAGCAGCGCCGTATGGAAGAGAGTGGTCGCCTGCGCAAGCTCGGCGAGCGGTATGAGTTCGAGTTCGCTGAACTCAACCTGATCGTTCGCGGAACGCATCCCGAATGGGTCCTCGAGGCTGCGGCCGAGATTATCGGGGACACCGAGAAACTCCGCTGCGAAGGCAAGATCGAGCAGCTCAGCATGCTTAGCGAAATGGGCGAGGCGGACGAACTGGACGTCGACGATGCCCAGTTCGAGGCCGAGCAGCGATTTGAGAACGTGCCGCAATGCCTCGTGAGCCTCGGCAGCACGGACTATCGCTGGGTCTCCAGCGTGGCCCGCAAAGACGATCCGCCCCGCCGTCCGCCGGTGGAGCGCGTGCATCAGATGTCTCTGACCCGGAACGACACGTTCCTGAGCGACTCATCGAAGTCCGGCGACGACTAAGCAAACCAGCACTGAGGTAAGTTCATGGAAATTCTTCCGTTCGGCAGCAGCGATATCGACAATATCCTGCAGCGAGAGCCGCACCGGGCCGAGTCCCTGCCCTTTGGCGCCGTCCTGATCGACAAGCGCGGCACGATCCTTAAGTACAACGCCGCCGAGGCGGCGATCGCCAAGCGCGAAGTCAGCGAAGTCATGGGGAAGAACTTCTTCAATGACATCGCTCCCTGCGCCAAGGGTAAGCGCTTCCACGGCGAGTATCTGAAGTTTCGCCGTACCGGTGAGGTCGACACGCTGTTCGACTACGAGTTCGACTACAAGTCCGGCCGTGTCCGCGTGAAGATCCACCTGAAGAGCCAGCCCGACCGCGAGTCCTGCTGGATCTTCGTAAAGCGCGCCTGAGACCGGCGGCATGAACGCGGTGCGCGAACCCGAGCCGGGCGTCGAACTGCGGATCTCGGCGGAGATGCGGCGGCTCTTCCAGGCCTATCGGGCCGGGGTGCAGGAGCCGGTCGCGGACCCCGAGCCGGAGCCCGAGCCCGAGATCTGCGCCGCGCCGCCCCCGGCGGAGCCGGTGCCGATGCCGGATTTCGACTGGCAGACACTGAGCCTGCGCCGAGACGGGGCCCGCCCGCTGCACTGCCGCGCCGTGCCGTTGATCGAACTCGCCTGCGAGACGCCAGAAGGCGACCGGCACGAGTTCTCGGTCCTGCTGACGGATCGGGACGAGATCGGGATCGTGTGCCGCTTCCTGCCGGAGGGGCTTTCGGCGCGGCCGGTGCACACTGCGGCGCTTTGCCGATCGGCGGACGCTCTGCAATCGGCCCTCGACAGCCATGATCCGGCGATGGGCTTCGGATTGTGCGATGCGCAACCGGGGCCGATGCAGGCCGCGAAGGCCGCGCAGGCGGCGTTCGACGCGCTCGTCGCCTCCGCCGCCATGACCTGGCGTCCCAACCCTTCAACTCCAAGGATCTTCGCATGATGATGCAAACAGCAACGCCCTTCGAACGCGGCGGCGATCGCGCCGATATCCGCTCGACGGAGCTTGTGGGCGATGTGAGCGACTTCACGCTGCAGCGTCGCGGCCTCCGGCCTCTGACCTTCTCCGGAAGCGAGCTCTGCATGGCGATGAGCTTCATTCCGGGCAATCCGTTCTGGTACGAGCTCAACGTCTATCGCACGAACATGGGCAAGTTTGTCGCGAGCGTGGATCTCTACTACCGCGACGGCAATGGGCTGGAGCGCAAGCACGCCTGGGAGTGCGACAGTTTCGCGGATGTGATGGACAGCCTCGAGCAGTACGACGCGGGCAACGACGTGTCGGTGAGCATGCTGCCGGACGATCCGTCGCTGTCGCTCGGCGATCTCGCGGCCCATGCCTTCGCGATGCGCGCCCGGGTGGAAGAGGCCCGCCGGCAGTTCGGGTTCCTGGTCGGCGAGCTGCTGCACGATCTCGACGGCGCATGAGGGACGCGGCCTGCGACGCTCCGCTGTCGGATTGCCTCGAGCGGGCCGATATAGGCCGCGTCATCCTTTCGATTGCCATCGCGGAGCGCGAGCGCCTCGAAGGGCGCAGCCTGGCGCCGGGATGCTGGGCGGGCTGGAATGAGGACAGCCTCATTGACGAGGCGGGCATCGGCTTCGACAGCCTGGCCCGTCTCGTGCTCGTCGCGCGGGTGAGTCGGTTCTTCGCGCTCCACGAGATCGGGAGCGAGGATTACCTAGTGCTGGAGAACCGCGTCGGCGGCTGGGTCGATATCGTGGCCGAGACGCTGCGACGGGGCACCTCCGGCATCTCGGTGCAGACCTCCGGAAGCACTGGCGAGCCGAAAGACTGCGCGCATAGCTGGCGCGATCTTCTTGCGGAGGCCGGGGAGGCGGGTTTTCTGCCGGGATCGGGGCCGGTCCTGAGCCTGGTGCCGCCGCATCATCTCTACGGCTTTCTCTGGGGGATCCTGGCGCCGCGGCTCGCAGGGCGCGCCTCGGAGGACGCGCGCACACGCGGTGTGCCGGACGGGGCGGGCCTTGCGGAGGGCACGATCATCGCGTGCCCGGCGCATTGGGCGGTGATGCTGGAGGGCGCGGGGCGGTTTGCGCCAGAGATCACGGGTGTGTGCTCGGGAGGGCCGAGCGACGATGCGCTTTGGCGGGGCGTGCGGCGCGCGGGCCTCGGCGCTTTCGTCGAGATCTATGGCTCGACGGAGACGGCCGGGGTGGGGCGGCGGCGCGACGGGGCGTCCGGCTTCGCACTCCTGCCGCGGCTCGAATGGGGCGCGGACGGGTGCATCCGCCGCCGGAGCGACGGCGCGGCGCTGCAGCTGCAGGATCATATCCGCCGCGAGGGCGCGCTCTTCCATGTGGATGGTCGGCGGGACGCTGGCGTGCAGGTCGGGGGTGTCAACGTGTTTCCGGAGACGATTCGCAGTGTGCTACGCGCCGAGCCCGGCGTGCGCGATGCGGCGCTGCGGCTCGATGCCGAGCTCAGGCCGAGTCGGCTGAAGGCGTTCGTTGCGGTGGCGGATGGCACGGATCGCGCCGCGCTGGAGGACCGGTTGCGCGCGCGTTGTGCGGCGAAGCTGACGCCGCCCGAACGGCCTGTGCGGTTCCGATTTGGCGCGGATCTGCCGCGTAACGCTTTGGGAAAGCTGACTGATTGGGACTGTGCCTGAATGCGGCCCGAGGCACTTTGGGTATGCGACGGTCCTGCGATGAGACGATCGCGCCACGGTTAAGAACACTGAAAGGGACATCGCGCAGAGTGTCGGCACACGACAGCACGGGAGAGACGGGCGCAGAATGCCGCAGAACACTGAACTTCCGGTCGCGACATCTGGCGCCACGGCGAAGCCCGGGGTGCCGCCCGGCGGCGCGGATCGCCCGATCTTCGAAGATGCGGCGAGCCTTGCGCTTCAGGCGCGGTGTCTGGCCTATCTGCGCGCCGGCATCCCGCTGCATCTGCGCGGGGAAGCCGGCTGCGGTAAGACCACGCTGGCCATGCGCCTTGCCGAGAGGCTCGGCCGGCCGATGATCCTGGTCACGGGCGACAGCGCGCTCACGAGCCAGGATCTTCTCGGCCGCGAGATCGGCGAGGAGACGCGGCAGACCAAGGACAACTTTGTCCACAGCGTGGTGAAGACCAAGCGCGAGAGCCGGGCGAGCTGGCGGGACGGCGCTCTGACGCAGGCGCTCGAGGAGGGCGCGACGCTCGTCTTCGACGAATTCACGCGCGCGCCGGCGGAGGCGAACAACGCGCTGCTGAGTGCGTTGGAAGAACGGATTGTGGTGGTGGGCTCGCCGGTGCGCAAGCTCCGCCAGATCGAGGCGCATCCCGAGTTTCGGGCGATCTTCACCTCCAACCCGAGCGAGTATGCCGGCACGTCCCGGGCGCCGGACGCGCTGCGCGATCGCATGATCACCTTCGATGTGCCGCATGCGGATATGGAGCGCCAGATCGGCATCCTGCAGGTGCGCAGCGGTATCGGCGTGGCTGAGGCCTCGGTAATCGTGCGCATCGTCCGCGACGTGACAGCGGCGCATGGCAAACCGGCGAGTTCACTTCGGCCGGCGCTGATGATCGCACGCATTCTGGTCTCCGGCTCGATCAAGGCGGACATTTCGGATGCGCGCTTCGTGCAGGTCTGCGCGGATGTCCTTGCGAGCGTCCTCGATCACGCTCCGTCGATCTCGTTGAACGCCGCGGAACTGCGCCGGAAAATCCAGGCGCTCTGCGCCGATGGGGACGAGGCGGCAGCATGAACCGGGACCTGCCGATCGCGGGCATCGGGGCTGAAAGGCCGGCGGCCTGTCCGGTCGGGGAGAGTACACCGCGCGCGCCGGAGGCCGCGCCGCTCTCGCTCGGCGCCGTGATTGCCGCAGCAGAGGCGGCGGTCAGTCTCTTCACCCGCGCGCCCCTGGACCAGATCTCCAGTTGCACCGCGTCGGACAGCGGTTGGACGGTGCGCGTCGATGTGGTCGAGACACGCGCACGCATCGGCAACAACGATCTCCTCGCCAGCTATGAGCTCTCGCTCGACCATGAAGGGAATGCCCGCGCATTCAGCCGTGTCGGCAAGTCTTATCGCGAGGACCGCGTGATGGAGGCGGACGGCACATGAACGGCGGTATGCACAGTCCGATCTCGTCGGACAGCCTGGCCGATATCCTCGAGCGCGTGCTCGAGAAGGGCGTTGTCATTGTGGGCGACGTGACGGTGGCGATCGCGGGGATTGAGCTCCTGACCATCAAGGTCCGGCTCCTGGTGACCACGGTCGACAAGGCGCTCGAACTTGGGATCGACTGGTGGGAACGCGACCCGGCGCTGACCGCGCTCGCCGCGGAGACGGCGCGCACGGAAGGGCTGCAGGAGCAGCTCGGCGGCATCGAGGCCCGGCTTGCTCGGATCGAGGCGATGGGGCGGACACGATGAGCGACGCGCTCTACTGCTTCGGCATTGCGCTCGGCCAGGACCTGCCGGCGGCGGACCCCGAACCGATCGCAGCGCCTGGAACCGGGCTCGCGCTCGTGCCCATCGGGACGGTGTCGGTCATCGTTTGTCCGACCCTGCTCGATAGCGTGCCCTCGAAGCGGCGGTTCCTGCGTGCGCATACGCGGGTGCTGGAAAGTGCGGGTGAGGCCACCGTGCTGCCGATGCGTTTCGGCACCATTGCGATGTCGTCCGCCGCGCTTGAGGAAGCGGTGCTGCCGCGCGTGCCTGAGCTTCTCGGCCTTTTGCAGAAGTTCCGAGATTGCGGCGAGTTCGGCCTGCGCGCCTCGACCAGCGAGGAGGTGTTGCTGCGCCGCGCGGTTGCGCGCCATCCTGCCCTGCGCGCGCAGGCGGGCGGGGGGAGGACGAGGAGCCATGCTGCCAAGATCGCACTCGGGCGGCAGGTCGCCGAAGCCCTGGATCGCGAGCGCGATGCTGCGGGCAAGGTCCTCATGGGCCGGATCGCACCGCTGGTTGAGGATCGGATTCTGCGGGCACCCGAGAGCGCGCACGAAGTGCTCCGCGCGGACATTTTGCTGCGGCGAGACCGTGAGAACGAGTTGATCGCGATGCTGGAAGAATCCGCAGAGGAGCCTGCGCTTGACGTGAAGCTGGTGGGGCCCGCGCCGCTCTATAGCTTCGTCTCGCTCCAGATACCGTTGCCGGTTCGCGCACGGGAGGCGCGGTGACCATGGCGCTGCTGCGTCTCCTCAGCCTGCCGATCCGCGGCCCGTTCGATGCGGCGATGTGGATCGCCGGCAGCGTGCGCGAGGCCGCGATGCGGGAGTACACGGATCCGGCCACAGTGAAGAGCACGCTCGATGCGCTGGAGCGCGCGCTCGAGGCCGGCGAGATCACCGAGGCGCAGTTCGACGCGATGGAAGAGCAGTTGCTGGAGCGGCTCGAGCTGCATCGTCGCGAGGAGGAGGGCCGATGAAGCCGCTGCAACTCGTGGCGATCACCGAGCAGGCAGCTTGGTCTGAAGCGTGTGCAGGCCTCGGCCGCGCGTTTCCGGCGATGCAGACGATCGCGGAGGGTGCGCTCGTGGCGCTCGCGTTTCCGGCCCTTAACGATCGCAATCCATTCACCGCGCGGCGAAGCCGGCTTGGGCGCCTCGTTGAGACGCGACGCGTTCTCGAAGCGTTGCAGGTGCGATGCCCGGTGCTGCCGGGACATGCCACGGCATGCGTGGCGCCGGCGGAGAGTGTCGAGGTCCTCTTGCGAAGCGAGGGGCGCAGGCTCGAGGACCGTCTCGCCGCATTGCGGGGTGCATCGGAGTTCCAGGTCGCGGTAGATTGGGACCCCAAGGCGGCCCTTGGTGCCATGGCCGGCGAGCCTGCGCTCCAAGCGGCGATGGAGGCCGCATCTTCAGGTCGCCAAGGACGTGCGTCGGCGATCGCCGACCATGCCGAGGCGCGACGAGAAGCGCTCCGCCACGCGTCCGTCGGGGCACTCTCCGAGGTCGCGGTCGATCTGATCGAACGGGCCGTCGCCGGCCCTGCCGCGGTGGCGGCGGCGTCGATACTAATCGAAGGCGACGGCCAGGCGAGGTTGGATGCGGCACTCGAGCAGATCGACGGGATGCTGCCGGACGTCCTTACTGTGCGCTGCGTCGGACCCCTTCCGGCGGTCAGTTTCTCGGCAATCGCAATTTCGCTGGTTCCGCGCGCCGAGGCGGAAGCTATGCGGTTGCGCTTCGGCTTGCGGGACATGGCGGATGTCGGGGCCCGTCTTCGCTCCTCGAAGACGGCGGCGAAACTGGCGGCAGCGGCGGGAGACACCGCTGGTAGCGCGCGCCTGATGGCCGAGGCTCGGAGGGCGGAACGGCTGGCGCACGCGCTCCAAGCGGCGGGCACAGAGAGCGACGCACCCGTTCCGCTGCTCGACATCGTGCGCGACGACCGCGCGCAGTCGAGCGCCGAGAAACTACCCGGGAGGACTGCGGCATGAGCGACGCGATCTGGCTGTTGCACGGCGTGCTCATGAGCAGGAGCGCGCATGCGGGGCTGCTAAAGGGGGAACTCGGCGCAATCTGCTCTGCGGCGCCCCGCTCGCTTCTGGACAAGGCGCAGGCGGGGCTTCTGCGCGATCTCGCATTGCGGCACCATGAGCGTTTGAGCGTTGTTGCGCGACGTACGGACATTGCGCCCGCGCGCTTCGGGACCGCCTTCCCCTCCCGCGAGGCGCTTCGAAGCCATCTCGCATCGAGCGGGCCCGTGTGGCGCGAGGCCCTCGGCCGAGTGCGTGGCGGCGTGGAGTTCTCCCTCGGCTTTTCGCTACCGGTGGAAACTGTGTCCGGCGACCCTGAAGCGGCGGAAGGCTACCTCCGTCGCCGGAAAGACGCGATGGAGGCGAAGCAGGCGATTGCGGATCGAGTCCGGGAGACCGGGGAGCGGATCGCATCGACGCTATCGAGGTTGGCGATGGCCGCAATGCCGCCGCGGCTCGGCAAAGGCGGCGCTCTGGGTGAGATAACCGTGCTTGTCGCACGCGCGGAGGCTAACGCGTTCGTGGAACGGGTTGCATCCATCGGACACGGGCTGTCGGCGCGCCCATCGATCACTGTAAAAGGGCCTTGGCCGCCCTACAGCTTCGCTACGGTTGGGGATTGACGATGTCGTCAGACACGTTGCGCCGCGATGAAGACGAGACGCTTGCGGAGCTTCTCGACGAGGTGCTGAACAACGGCATCGTGGCTGATGCGGATGTTGCGCTCTCGATCGGCGATGTGGAACTCGTGCGGCTCTCGGCGCGCCTGCTCGCGGCCACGGCGTTCAGGCTGCAGCGCAGGCCGATCTCTCCGGAGGCGGATGGTTCCGATGCCTGATCAGGTGGCCGGCCTGTCGCTGGATCCTGCTCGAATCGAGCATGATCTGGCACGTCTTGTCTTGGCGCTGATGGAGACACTCCGTGAGTTGATGGAGTTGCAGGCGCTCCGACATCTCGAGGCGGGCACGCTAAGCCCGGCGGAGGAGGAGCGGGTTGGCGAGGCGCTCCTTCGCGCGCGCATCCGCATCCGCGAGATGGCGGAGATCTTCGGTGTGGCCGAGGCGGATCTAACGCTGCGCCTCGGTGACCTGCTACGCGGCGCTCAATCGGTGGAATGAAACCCTTCGTTTATCGAATTCTATCGGTTTCTTCATGAGTTGCGCGAATACTTGGTATGACGGGGCGATGGAGCCCCGCAGCTGAACAATCATCGCGGAGTAACGGAATGGCGATCGAGAAGAGCCTTGCATCAACGTCCCTCGCCGAAGTCGTGGACCGGATCCTCGACAAAGGCATCGTGATCGACGCGTTCGTACGGGTGGCGCTCGTCGGCATCGAGCTGGTCGCCATCGAAGTACGCGCTGTCGTCGCTTCCGTGGAGACCTGGGTCAAATACGCTGAAGCCGTGGGCCTGCTTGTTGATCCGCAGGCCGACTGAAAGGACGCAATCTGAGACGAGGTGGTTGCGTGCGGGACGCGATGGACAGCGATCCGATCCCTGGGACGGCTACCTGGCGTCGCAAGACGGCTTTGGTGCGGCTTGCCGCCCGGGAGCGCGTCGTGGCGCTGCGTCGACGGCGCTGCATCGAGGATCAGCGCGATACCGAATCCCTACAAGGGCCGCAGACTGACGCGAGCTCTGCAGAAAGCTTAGCACCGCAACATCGAGCCGACAGGGGGGGCGTTCCTGCGCCTGCCAGCTTCGCTCCTTCTGTCGGCCTCGAGGACGATCCTCCTGCCGGCGTTATCGGTGACGCGTTCGCGGAAGAAGGTAATCAAGCGGGAGCGCGCTTTGCCGTACCGATTACCGGAGACGGATCATTTGAAGATTGTGCGCCGCCGGATGAAGCGTCCGATACGCGGCCTTGGCCACCGAAAGGTGCAACGGTGGCCTTCTTTCGGCTGCTGGAAGGTCTGGGCGACGCGCCGATCGGTGACGGTGCAGGAGAGGGTCTCGCGTCCGGGCGCGAGACCCTCTCCCCCCTTCTGCCTCTCTTTGAGGCCTCGGGAGCGCTGACAGAGGCCGCTATCGACAGTGACGACAGCATCTCCACCGAGACCCCCAAGTCGATATGAGCGATGTTGTTAGAAGGCATGACGGCGCTGGTTCACGAGACATGGCGTTTGTCGTTCTGAGGCGTACCGGTGCGCCGCCGCTCCGTCTCAAAGCGGCGCTCATCTCGCGGCATGCGAGGAAGACGCGGAGCGGTGGAACGGTCTGCACACTCTCATTGTTCGCGCGCCCGACAAAGGGATACGCGGTTGAACTATGCAGTGAGTTCGCCCCGGTTGCTGCGACAATCGGGGCTTCGGAAGATGAAGGTCGAGGCACGCAGCTATTCGACGCCGCCTGGGCAAAGGACCTGCTTTCCGCGATTGAACTCTGCGAAGAGATGGTGACCCGTATGGCAGCCGATAGCGTTGCGAAGCGCGATGGACTGGCGGCGGCGCCATGGGAGCGCCTCGCAGACCACGCACGGAATGCGGAGTTCAGAGAGACGCTGCTGCAGCTCGCTGGGACGAGCTTCTGTGAGTGGATGAGCCTTGAGCACAGCGCGGGTTACGCGGCTGCCAGAGCGTAGATTGCGACGATACGCTTCTGCATGCATTGGCTCGCTCAGCCTGGTTGAATGTCTGAGCGTCCAGCCCCAGAGAGGTGGTCCCCATTGTGCGGACAGTCTGGCGGCCTCGCTACGCTTGGATCCGATCTCCTTCAGGCCGCCAGTTCTGAGCCTGCCGGGCCGCTATGGGCCTCACAGGGCGTCTTTCCGCCGAGCGCCGAATGGGGCGCTCGGTATTGCAGTAGATGATCCATTTGCCGATCCCGGCCCTCGCCTCCGAACCTGTCTCGAAGGCGTGAAGGTAGATGCATTCGTGTTTCAGCGAGCGCCAGAGGCGTTCGATGAACACGTTGTCGAGCCACCGACCTCGGCCGTCCATCGAGATCCTCACGCCGGTCTCGGTCAGGACCTCGGTGAACCTGGGGCTGGTGAACTGGTTGCCCTGGACGCCCTTCTGTTTATCAAGGGG
>JBCBWF010000103.1:0-13496 GCA_039817245.1 Pseudomonadota bacterium
AGATCTTCGCCATGGTGCTGGCGGTCGCGAGCGACGAGCCGCTGACCGCGCCGAAGCCCGCACAGGCCGCGATGGTCGCGATCGCCACGCCCCCTCTCAGCCGGCCGACCAGCGCGTTCAGCCCATGGAAGAGGTCGTGGCTCAGCCGCGCTTCCGAGGCCAGGAACCCCATCAGGATGAAGAGCGGCACCACCGACAGGTCGTAGTTGGAGACGATGCTCCAGAACGACGTGGAGAACTGCGTGAGATACGGCCCGAAGCGGAGGAAGGGCGCCACCTCGCTCAGCACATAGGCGCCGCCGACGGAGGTGGCGATCATCGCGAGCGCCACGGGCACGCGCAGCATGATGAGGACGAAGAGCACCGCGATCGCGCCGGCGCCCACAAGCTCGCGCTCGGACATCAGTCGCCCCCGCTAGCGGGCCGGTCGTCCAGCGCCTCGGGCCGGGCGGCGAGGTAGAAGGCCACTGCGGCCCAGAGGGCGATGGCCGCCGCCCCCGGCAACATGAAGGGCCAGACGAGCCATTCGAGCACGGGCGTGCGCACCCCGTCGGCGCGGTAGGAGAGCGTTCCCCGGACCAGCATCACGGCGAGAAAGCCTGCGAGGCAGCCCATGACAGCGTCGGTCACCCGGGTGAGCCGGCGCAGCGCGCGGTCGGACAGGAGGCTCGTGAAGAGGTCCACGCTGACATGCCCGCGCTGCAGCTGGCACCAGGGCAGCATGAGGAGCGCGCCGAGGCCCACGAGCAGCGAGACCGCGTCCTCGTAGCCCGGCAGTCCGGGCACGGTGCGATCGGCGAGGCGGGCGACGGCGTTCAGGATGAAGCCGCCGACATTGATCACCGTGACGAGCACGACGATGCCGAAGAGGGCGCCGCCCGCCATCGCGCACCACCAGCTGAGGGAACGGATCACCCGCTGCATCGACAGCACCCTTCGCCCGCGCCACCCGCCACGGAGACCGCGGCGAGGGCGCCTCGCACTTCGATCAGGCGCTGTGGGCCGAAATGGCGTCGCGGGCCGCCTGCAGGAGGGCGGCGCCGTCGATGCCCGCGCCCTCGGCCTCCTTCAGCCAGCGGTCGCTCAGCGAGGCATGCAGCGCGTCGAACTCCGCCGTCGCCGCCTCCGACAACGCCTTCACCGTGCGGCCCTGATCGGTGGCGATCTTCTTGCCGATGGGCTCGATCGCGTCCCAGGCCGCGCCGATCTCGCCGGCGATGGCGGCCCCGGAATGCGCGTCGATCACCGCCTGCAGATCCGCCGGCAAGGCGGCGAAGCGGTCCTTGTTCATCGCGAACATGAAGGTCGCCGTGCCGAAGCGGCGCCCGCCTGCGAGCTCGATCGAGTATTCGGCGAGCTGGGCGATCTTGAGCGGGATCGCGACCTCGAACGGGATCAGCGCACCGTCGATGGTGCCCTTGGAGAGCGCCTGGGGCAGGGCGGGCACCGGCATGCCCACGGGCTCGGCGCCCCAGCTCTCCAGCATCCAGACGCCCGTGCGCGAGGGGCTGCGCAGCTTCAGGCCCGCCACATCGGCCGGCCCGTTCACATCCTTGCTCACCGTGTGCAGCGCATTGCCGGCATGGGTGTGGATGAGCAGCGGCTTCACGTCCTGCAAATCGGCCGCGAGCAGCGGAATCGCGTCCTGAATGGCCTTCGTCGTCTCCTCCGCGCTGCCGCGATGCACGGTCGGCAGCTCGAAGACCTCGAGGCGCGGGAAGACGCCGGGGGTGTAGCCGGGCAGGGTCCAGACGATGTCCGCCACGCCGTTGCGCACCTGGTTGTAGAGCTCGGGCGGTTTGCCGCCGAGCGACATCGACGGGAAGATCTCGAAGGCGATGCGCCCGTCCGAGGCCGCGGTGACGCGGTCGGCCCAGACCTGGATGAGCTTGGTCTGCGCGGGCGCCTTCGGGCTCAGGAAGTGGTGTATGGTGAAGGTGAATTCCGCCGCCCGCGCGCGGCGCGGCATGGTGGCTGCAGCGGCCGCAGCCGCGGTGGTGCCCAGGAAATCCCGCCGGGTGAGCATCGAAAACCTCCCTGTTCTTGATCTGTGTCAAAGACACGCCTTTTCAGGAACAGGGGTAGACGCGGGGCTGCGGTTTCGCCATGGACGTTCTGCGCGAAGATTTGCACTATCGGCGCATGAAGCGTTTCGCGAGTGGCGAATGAGAACTGAACCGCAGCCTTTCGTTCCCGACTTTCAACTCTACGGCGAGGCCCGGCAGAGCAGCCTGCCGGACCTGATCCATGTGGAGACGCTGAAGGATCGCAGCCAGCATTACGACTGGGAGATCAAGCCGCACCGCCATGCCGATCTCTGCCAGATCATGCGCTTCCGGACCGACAATGTGGGGATCGATCTCGACGGCGACGAGATCCGGACGCGCGCGCCGGCGATCCTGTTCGTGCCGCCCCGGGTTGTGCATGGCTTTCGCTTCTCGCCGCAGGTGGTTGGAACTGTTACGACTATCCCGATCGAGCTTCTGCGCGACGAAGCAGGTGTCAGCCGGATCCACGCCGAGCCTCTGCTGATCGGCGCCGGCAGCCGGCCGCATGAGCGCCTCTGCGCGCTGCTGGACGAGATCGAGGAGGAGTATCGGCGCCACCGGGCCGAGCGCCAGCGCGCTCTCCGCGCGCTCCTCGAGCTCGGCATCGCCTGGGTCTCGCGCGCGCGCAGCGAGACCGTCTCCGGCCTCGTCAAGCCCGAGCGCCACGGACATTCGGACAAAAGGATCAAGGACTTCCTCGAACTCGTCGAGCTGAACTTCACGCGCGGCTGGAGTGCGGAGGACTATGCGCGGCGGATCGGCACCTCGAAGTCCCAGCTCACCCGGGACTGCCGCGCACGGATGGGGCGGAGCCCGCTGCAGATCGTGCATGATCGCGTGATCAACGAAGCGAACCGGAAGCTCGCCTACACGCCCTGGCCGATCTCGCAGATCTCTGATGCGCTCGGCTTCGCCGATCTCGGCTATTTCAGCCGGTTCTACCGCAAGCGCACCGGCGAGACCCCGAGCGCCTATCGCAACCGGATCCGCCTGCGCAACGATCCGGCCTGAGGCGTGCCGCCCCTACCGGTCGCGCCGGGCGAGGCAGGCGGCGACGGGTCCGCGGCAGGGCATCCAGCAAGGCTCGGCCCCCAGCGCCTCGGCGAGGTTTGCGCCAACGGTCTCGCGGCTGAGGAACCGGCCGGCCCCGCGGCGCTCCACCGACCAGCGCATGAGCCGGGCAGCGGAGCTCTCGCACGGCGCATCGGCGCAGAAGACGAGGCAGAGCGTGCCGCCGGGGCGCAGGACCCGGCAGAGTTCGCGGAGCGCGGCCTGCCGGGAGACGGCCGTCTCGAGCGCCCAGGCGCAGGTGACGAGATCGAAGCTGCCATTGGCGAAGGGCATCCGCTCCAGCCGCGCTGCGATGCGTTCGACCTGCAGGTCGGCGCAGCGTGCGAGCATCGCCTCGGCGGGGTCGAGCAGGGTCATGTCCTGCGGGCGCACGCCCTCCGCGATCAGCCGGCGCGCGAACCGGCCGGTGCCGCAGCCGGCATCGAGCAGCGCCATGCCGGGCCGCATCAGCGCGCGCACCGCCCCTTCGAGCGCGGCCTGCGCCTCGCCGCCGGCATGGCGGAGCCAGCGTCGGTGCAGCCGGTCGTAACGTGGCGCAAGTCTGTCGTAGAGCCGGACGATATCCGGCCCTTTCGCCGTGGCGATCATGGGACTGTCCTGTGATTGAGGGCCCGGGCGCGCGGCGCGGGCCGGCGCTCAGCCGGGTTTGCGGGCGACGAGGAAGAGCGTGCGCCCGTCGCCCGGCTGCCACGCCTCCTCGATCGCATAGCCCCGGCCGGTGAGGGCCTCGCGGAGTTCGGCCGCGTCGAGGATCGCGACATAGGGGATCAGGCCCAGGCGCCATCCGAGGGGCGCGATCAGGCGAAACCAGTGCATGCCGCCCCCGAGGCAAACGGTCGAGGAGACGAAGACGCCGCCGGGGCGCAGCATGGCGTCGATCCGCCAGAGCGCGGTGTCGAGATCGCGCAGGAGATGGAGGACCGAGAGCGCCAGCACCGCATCCGCGCTCTCCGGCGGCACCGCCAGGCTCTCCAGCGGCGCGGCGCGGAAGGTTGCGTTGCCCACCCCGGCTTTGCGCGCCTTCTCCTCGGCGAGCGCGATCATCCGGGGGCTGAGATCGGTGGCGAGCACGCGCCGCACATGCGGCGCATGGGCGATGGCGGTCGAGCCGGTCCCGCAGCCGAGCTCCACGAGGTCGGTCTCCGGGGTGAGGTAGCGGCGCGTGATCTCGAGCTTGCGCGCATAGACCGCCGCGTCCGGCACCGGCTTGGCGGCATAGCGATCGGCGATGCGGTCCCAGAAGCGCGCGGCCTTCGAAGCGGTGCTCGGCGATGTTTCGGCGGTGGTCATGGCGGGTCTCCTCGGCTTCTCCGCGCTCGGCGATGGCGGGGTCCTACGCCGCGCCGCGCGCCGAGGGAATTGACCAGAAACGCCGGACGCTTATGCAGGAATGCATGGACTGGAAGGCCGTCACCTTCGACTGGAACCGCGCACGGGCCTTCCTGGTCACGGCCGAGGAGGGTTCGCTCTCGGCCGCGGCCCGGTCGCTCAAGATCTCGCAGCCCACCCTCGGCCGGCAGGTGAGCGCGCTGGAGGAGGAGCTCGGCATCGCGCTCTTCGAACGCGTCGGCAACCGGCTCGTGCTGACCCAGGGGGGCATGGAGCTTGTCGAGCATGCGCGTGCCATGGGCGATGCGGCTATGCGGGTCGCACTGGCCGCCTCCGGGCAGGCACAGTCGATCGAGGGGCATGTCTGCATCAGCGCCACGGATGTCGCCGCCGTCTTCGTCCTGCCGCCCATCATAGCGCGGATGCGCGCCGCGCTGCCGGGGCTCACGATCGAGGTGGTCGCCACGAACAGCAACAGCGACCTGCGCCGGCGCGAGGCCGATATCGCGATCCGCGGAGCGCGTCCGACCGATCCCGACCTTGTCGCCCGCCGCGTGCTCTCGCTGACGGCGCGCCTCTACGCCTCGCATGCCTACCTCGAGGCGGTCGGGCCGCTCGATACGCCCGAGGCGCTCTCAGCCGCCGACTTCATCGGCGGGGCGGAGAATGCCGGCCTGATCGGCTGGCTGAACGCACAGGGGCTCAGCCTCGGCGCGGAGAGCTTCCGGACTCTCTCCGCCACGCATCTGGCGCAATGGGCGTTCTGCAAGGCGGGGCTCGGCGTCTGCGCCTCGCCGCGGCTCGTCGGCGATGCGGAACCCGGGGTCGCGCCCGCAGCGCCCTGGCTGCCCGAGATGCCCTTCGAGATCTGGCTCGTGGCCCACCGCGAAGTGAACACCAGCCGCCGCATCCGCCTGGTCTTCGACCGGTTGGCGGAGGAGCTGACAGCACTGTGAAGCCGCGGCCCGGCCCTTCGCCGTCAGCGGGGCTCCCCGCGTTCCAGCACCCTCTCGGCAAGGGCGGCCGGGCCGTTGACATAGATGTTGGAATAGCCTTCGCGGACGGCCTCCACGACCTGGTCCATGCGCCGTGCGATATGGGCGGTCATCACCGCCACGGCCGCGGCCTCGTCGCGCGCTTCGATCGCCGCCATGATGGCGCGGTGTTCGCCTTTGGTGGTGGCCACGCGTGCGGCCATGTCGACCCAGCGAATGAAGCGGATGCGCTCGTTGACGCGGCCGAGCTCGGTCGCGATCTCTGGTGCGCGTGCAAGCCTCGCGACGCCGAGATGGAAGGCCTCGTCCCGCGCCACCGCCTCGCCGACGGTGAGCCCGCGCGTCTCCAGCCCCGTCGCCTCCAGCTCGGCGCGCAGGGCGGCGATGGCCTCCGGCGCGCCGCGCGCGCAGGCCAGCCGCACCGCCGCCGTCTCCAGCGCGAGGCGGAGCTCGTAGGTGTCGAACACCCCGTCCGCATCGAGCGCGCGGCAGAAGAAGCCGGCACCCGGCCGGATCTCCACCAGCCGCTCGGCGGCGAGACGGTTCAGCGCCTCGCGCAGCGGCGTGCGGCTGACGGCGAGCCGGCGCGCCAGATCGCCCTCGTTCAGCCGGTCGCCCGGCCGGATCTCGAAGCCGACGACGATGGCCTTCAGCCGCTCGTAGACATCGTGCACGCGTCCTTCGCTCATGCGCGGAGCATTGACCGAAGTGAGCCGCCGGCGCAATATTCAGAACTGTATGCAGGCTTGAGCACAGGGTGGGCGCGATGGATGGCGGACGAGCGAACCGGCTGACGGGTGCCGAGGCCCTGGTGCGGATGCTGGAGCTGCACGGGGTCCGGCACATCTTCGGGCTCTGCGGGGACACCACGCTGCCCCTCTACGACGCGCTCGCCAGGCTCGATCACGGCATCACCCATTTCCTGACGCGCGACGAGCGCCACGCCGCCTATATGGCGGACGGCTATGCGCGGGTGACCGGCCGGCCGGGGATCTGCGAGGGGCCGTCGGGGGGCGGCGCGACCTACATCCTGCCGGGCGTAGTGGAGGCGAATGAGAGCTCGGTTCCGGTGCTGGCCATCACCACGGATGTCGCCACCACCTCGGCGGGCCGGTACCCGCTCACCGAGCTCGACCAGGCCGCGCTCTTCCGCCCGCTCACCAAGTGGAACGCGGTGCTGAGCGACGCGACCCGCCTGCCGGCGATGGTGCGCCGCGCCTTCCGGGCCATGACCACCGGGCGCCCGGGGGCGGCCCATCTGGCGCTGCCCTTCGACGTGCAGAAGGCGGAGACGCCGGCGGAGGAGCTCTGGGCCGATCCCTGCCATCAGCGCTTTCCGGCCCGGCCCGCGGCGCCGGACCCCGCGGATGTGGCCGCGGCGATCGATATTCTCGCAGGCGCGCGCTCTGCCGTGGCGGTCTGCGGTGGTGGCCCGGTGATTGCCGGGGCGGAGGCGCCGCTCGCCGCCCTCGCCGGGGCGCTGGACCTGCCGGTGGCGACCACCGTGTCCGGCCAGGGCGCGATCGCCGAGACCCATCCGCTGGCAGTGGGCGTCGTCGGCTCCAATGGCGGCGCGCCCGCCACCCGCGCCGTGATCGATGAGGCCGATGTCGTCCTCTTCGTCGGCTGCCGGGCGGGATCGGTGACGACGGAGCGCTGGAGCACCCCCCGCCCGGGCACCACCGTGATCCATATCGACAGCGACCCGGAGGTTATCGGGGCCAGCTACCAGACCGCGGTGGGCATCTGCGCCGATGCGCGGCTGGCGCTGGAGGCGCTGGCGGCCGAGGCCGCCGCCCGCGCGCCGCTGCCGGGGCAGGGCGGTGCGGTGCGCGCCGCGCGCGCCTGGGAGGCCAAGCTCGCCGCCTTCGCGCCGCTCGCGGCCAGCACGCAGCGCCCGATCCGGCCCGAAGCGGTGGTGGCGGCACTGCAGGCCGCGCTGCCCGAGAACGCGGTGGTCGTCGCCGATCCGGGCACGCCGTGCCCCTATCTCTCGGCGCATCTGCGCTGGCCCGCGCCGGGGCGGCACTTCATCACCAACCGGGCGCATGGCGCGCTCGGCTACGCGCTCGCCGCCGCCATGGGCGCGCAGGTGGGCCGGCCGGACGCGCAGGTGGTGGCCGTGATGGGCGACGGCTCCTTCGGCTTCTGCTGCGGCGAGTTCGAGACGCTGGTGCGCTACGGCATCCCGGTCACCTCGATTGTGTTCTCGAACGCGGCCTATGGCTGGATCAAGGCCGGCCAGAACGCGGGCTTCGGCCAGCGCTTCTACAATGTCGATTTCGGGCGAACCGACCACGCGGCCGTGGCGCGGGCGTTCGGTGTGCGGGCCTGGACGGTGGAGGACCCGGTCGAGCTCGGGCCGGCGATCCGCGCGGCGATGGCGCATGACGGGCCGAGCCTCGTCGATGTCATCTCGCAGCCCCTCCACGAGGCCGCGGCGCCCGTGTCGGAGTGGGTGGCCTGAGGCGCGGTCAGGCGGGGCGTGCGGTGCTCCATCGCCAGTAGCTCAGGCCGGCGATGGCGAGGATGACGGCGAGGGCTGCGAGCTCCACCCGGATGTCCCAATAGAGAAGGCCGAGGGCTGCCGCGGCCATCAGCCCGCGCTCCAGCAGCCCCAGCCGGCCGAGGAGGCGCCCCTCGAGCGCGACATTGAGCGCGATGGTGGCCAGCAGGGCCTGCATCATCGCCAGCAGCTGCACCCCGAGACCGCCGGTGAGCCCGAGGATCTGCGGCTCGAAGACGAAGAGGAAGGGCAGCAGGAAGCCCGGCAGCCCGAGCCGTACCGCCTGCAACGCGGTCTCCCAGAAACTGGCCTTCGCGATGTTCGCCCCCACCAGCGCCGCCACCGCCACCGGCGGCGTGATGGCCGAGAGATTGGCGAAGTAGAAGACGAAGAGATGCGCCGCCAGCAGCGGCACCCCCAGCTCCACCAGCGCCGGCGCGCCGAAGAGCGCGACGATGAAATAGGCGGCCGAGGTCGGCAGGCCGAGGCCGAACATCAGGCAGGACACCGCCACCACCAGCGAGAGCGTGAAGAGCCGCCCGTCCGAGAGGTCGAGCATGAAGAAGGAGAGCTTCTGCGCGAAGCCGGTGACCGTAAGCACCTCGATCAGAACGCCGATCACCGCGATCACCGTGGCCACCGCCGCGCCGGTGCGCGCACCGTCCACGATCCCGCCGATCACGCGCGCGAGGCCGTCGGCGATGGCGGCGGGCGCGAACCGGCCGCGGAGCACCGTCAGCACGAAATCCATGCCGAGCAGCGCCATCACCGCGATCAGCGCCGAGAGCCCGGCCGGCGTGCCGGTGACCAGGAGCCAGATGAGAAGTGCGATCGCCACCGCGAGATGCCATTGCCGCGCGGCCGCCTGCGCCAGCGTCACCCCGCCGCCGGGATCCTCCTGCGCGCGCGCATCGAGGCCGAGATTGGCGGCCCGTAGCTGCACCGCGACCATGAGATAGACGTAGTAGATCAGCGCCGGCGCGACGGCCGCCACCATCACCTGCGAGTAGGCGATGCCGGTCATGCCGACGATGAGGAACGCCGCGAGCCCCATCACCGGCGGCATGAGCTGCCCGCCCGTGGAAGACACCGCCTCCACCGCCGCGGCGAAGGAGCCCTTCAGCCCGTAGCGCTTCATGAGCGGGATGGTGAGCGCACCGGTGGAGGCGACATTGGCCACGGTGGAGCCGGAGACCGTGCCCATCAGCCCGCTCGAGATCACCGCCACCAGCGCCGGCCCCGCCTTCGAGCGCCGGCCGAGGGCGAAGCCGATCTGGACGATGAAGTCCACCGCGCCCGTCGCCTTCAGCGCGCCCCCGAACAGCATGAACATGAAGATCGTGCCGGCGGAGAGGCTCGTCAGCCCCCCGAGAAGTCCCTGAAAGTACGGGATGGAGCTGTAGGCCAGCAGCCGCTCCACGCTGATGCCGGCATGAAAGAAGATGTCGCCCGGGATAGACGCACCCCAGTAGCCATAGGCGAGGCCGATGAGCGCGAGCGCCGGGATCGTCCAGCCCCATTGCACGCCCGAAAGCACCAGCGCCAGCGCCAGCAGCAGCACCGCGGCGGCGAGGTCCGCGGTGCTCGGCAGGAAGCTCCGCACCTCCGTGAGCGCGCGGTACTCGGCGTGGATGTAGAGCCCCACCAGCAGCGTAAGCGCCGCGCCGAGCCAGCCGAGGGCGCGCAGCAGCCGCTGCCCGGGCGCGAGCCCCTCCACCAGTGCGAGGAACCCGATCGCCATGGCGAAGCCGAGATGCATGTTGCGGAACTGGCCGGAGGGCAGCGTGAAGGTGAAGAGCTGCCAGACATGCAGCCCCACCATCGTCAGCGCCAGCGCGCCGATCACGTAGGTCGCGCGCGGCGCGGCGCTCTCGGCCCCGCCGAGGATGGAGAGGACGCGCGCGACGAGGGGCGCGTGCGGCCTATCCGGGGTGATCGGCTCCGCCATCGCGGCTCCCTCGCGCGGCGCAGAAAAAGAGCGGGCCGGGAGCGCCGCGCCCCCGGCCCGTCATGCCGCGCCGCTCAGCCCGCGATCTTCAGCTCGTCGCGCCAGACGCCCTTTTCCTGGAAGTACTTGGCCGCGCCGGCATGCACGGGATAGGCCTCCATCAGGTATTCGGTCGCGAAGCCGAGATCGATGTCCTTCAGCTTCACGCCGCCGCGCTTCTTCACGAATTCGGCGTTCTCGTAGATGGACTTGGTGACCTCGTAGGAGACATCCTCCGGCACATCCGGCCGCGTGGCCAGCACGCCGCCGAAAGAGACCATGAGCGTGGGCTCGGAGAGGCTCGCCCAGGTGTCCGGCCCGATCGTGGCGCTGGCCACGCCCGGGTTCAGCCCGGTGGCCTTGGCGATGAGCTCGGGGCTCACGGGCAGGATCCGCACCTTGTGGGTGGTCTCCAGCCGCTGCAGGATGCCCGAGGGGTTGCCCGCGGTCAGGAGCGACGGGATGCAGTCCACCGCGCCCGAGGCGAGCGCGTCATAGGTCTCGCTCCAGGAGCCGTAGGTCCACTCCACCTCGTCCTTGATGCCGGCCGCCTCGAAGAGCGTGTTCCAGAGCCCGGTGGTGGCGCCGCCGGCGGTGGCGGGCATCACGCGCTTGCCCTTCAGGTCCTCGAGGGTCTGGATGTCGCTGTCCGCGCGCACCATCGGGGTGCACTGCCAGATCGTGTAGGCGAACATCTGGACCGCGTCGACCGGTTTGCCCTCGTAGCGGCCGAGCCCGTTTATCGCGGGATACCAGTCGGTTGTGGTGGTCTGGCCGAACTGGATGATGTCCTCGCCGAGGAGCGCCATGTTCTCCGCGCCGCCGGCGGTGGAGAGCGAGGCGTGCCGGCCTTCCGTGAACTTCGAGGCGGCGGCCGCGAGCACGGTGATGATCTGGTAGCCGGTGGAGCCGAGGCTCGAGGAGCCCCACTGGTAGATTGCCTTCGCCCCGGCCGTCGCGGGGCTGCCGAGGAGCGGGCCGGCCGCCATCGCGCCCGCACCGGCCGTCATCCCCTTCAGAAGGCTGCGTCTCGTGAAGTCCGACATTGTTGTGATCTCCCTGGTATCGGCTTTGCGCAATCCCGGGGTGAAACGCTAACGGCGCGGCAGGGAGGGGGCAACGCCGCGGCGTGGAAAAGTGTAAACGGCCCGTCCGCGGCGGCGCGCATTCGCTGTGGCCGGACGGCGCGGGGGCCACTAGGCTCGGCGGGATCGATGCAGCCGAGGCGGGAGGCCCCGATGTCCGACGCGCAGATTCCGCAGCCCGGTCAGATATTTCTGGATCATGTGGGCTGGTTCCTGCCGGATCTGGCGCTGGCCGCCAACACCTTCGCCCCGCTCGGTTTTCCGCTGACGCCCGTGGCCATCCATCGCGACCGGGACCCCGACACGGGGGCAGCCAAGTTAATCGGCTCGTCGAACCGCCTGGCGATGCTGGGGCGCGGCTATCTGGAATTTCTCACGCCGGTGCCCGGGCCCGAGGCGGACACGCCGGTGCGCCGGCATATGGAGGCGTGCCTGGCGCGGCGCACAGGCGTGCACCTGATCGCCTTCACCGTGGCGGATGCGGAGGCAGAGGCGGCGCGGCTGGAAAGCGTCGGCTTCGAGCCCATGCCCACCGTGCATCTGCGCCGCATGGCGCCGGCGGGGGAGGGGCGGGAGGTCGAGGTCGCCTTCACCGTGGTGCGCGCCCGGCTCGGCGCAGTGCCGGAGGGGCGGCTGCAGACGCTGACGCATCTGACGCCAGAGCACATGTGGCGCCCGGAGCTCGTCGCAGAAAGTAATGGGATCAAGGCGTTGGAGGCAGCGGTTCTCGCCAGCGCGGAGCCGGAGGAGAGCGCCGGGCGGCTTTCGCGCTATGTGGGCCGTCCGGCGCAGCCTGTGGGCGAGGGCTGGCGGATCGATCTCGACCGCGGCGCGCTGGAAGTGCTCGCGCCGGATGCGGCGGCCGCGCGCTACGGGGTGACGCTCGCGCCCGGGGACCCGCCGGCGGTCGCTGCCGTTGCCTTCCGCGGCGATCCGGAGCGCTTCGCCGCACAGGCGGCGGAGGCGGGGCTCGCGGCGGGGCGTGGCCCGGGTGGCGCGGCAATTCTCTCGGCAGATCAGGCGCTTGGCACTGCATTCGAAGTTCGCGCGACATGACCGCACCCCCCTTTACCACGCGCCCGGAGATCCGCGGGCGCTTCGGCGTCGTCGCCTCCACGCACTGGATCGCCTCGGGCGTCGGCATGGCGGTGCTGGAGAAGGGCGGCAACGCCTTCGACGCCGCCGTCGCCGCAGGCTTCGCGCTGCAGGTCGCCGAGCCGCATCTGAACGGGCCGGGCGGCGAGGTGCCGGCGATCTTCTGGGCCGCGCGCGAAGGCCGGGTCCGGGTGCTCTGCGGGCAGGGCACCGCGCCGGCGGGTGCGACCATCGAGGCCTTCGAGGCGCTGGGGCTCGACACCATTCCCGGCGGCGGCCTCCTGCCCGCGGTGGTGCCCGGCGCCTTCGGTGGCTGGCTCGCGATGCTGCGCGACTACGGGACCCTGCGCCTCCGCGATGTCCTTGAATACGCGATCTTTTATGCCGAAGAGGGCGTGCCGGTCCTGCCCAAGATGGCGGCCCTGATGGCGCGGGTGGAGCGGCTCTTCCGCGAGCAATGGCCAAGCTCCGCCGCGGTCTATCTCAAGGGCGGGCGCATGCCGGCGGTGGGCGAATGGATCACCAATCCCGCGCTCGGCGCCACCTATCGGCGGATCCTGCAGGAGGCCGAGGCGGCGGGCGCCGGGCGCGAGGCGCAGATCGAGGCCGCCCGGCGCGCCTGGTACGAGGGCTGGGTCGCCGATGCGGTCGAGCGGCTCTATGCCGGCCCGCCGCTGCTCGATAGTTCCGGCCGGGCGCATGCCGGGTTCCTGCGCGCCGAGGACATGGCCGGCTGGGCGCCGAGCTACGAGGATCCGGTTTCGGCGACGTTCGGACGGCACATGGTCTGCAAATGCGGGTTCTGGTCTCAGGGCCCGGTGATGCTGCAGCAGCTTGCGATGCTGCGGGGGCTCGGGCTCGAGGCGATGGCGCCGCAGAGCGCGGATTTCGTGCATACCGTCACGGAGGTCGCGAAGCTCGCTTTCGCGGACCGCGAGGCGTGGTACGGCGATCCGGACTTTGCCGATGTTCCGGATAATGCTCTCCTGTCAGAGACTTATGCGGCGGAGCGGCGTGCCATGCTGAGCGATGCCGCCTCGCTCGAGCTGCGCCCCGGCGCGCCGGAAGGGCGGGATCCGGACATCGCAGCCGCACTCTCGGCCACGGGCGATGCGGGCGCGATCGGGCACTACTGGAGCATGGGCGAGCCCACGACCTCGGAGCTGGCGGTCTCGCCGCTCGGGGCCAGCCGGGGCGATACGGTGCATCTGGATGTGGCGGACCGGTTCGGCAATCTGGTGGCCGCGACCCCCTCCGGCGGATGGCTGCAGAGCGCGCCGGTGGTGCCGGAGCTCGGCTTCTGCATGAGCGTGCGCGGGCGCCGCCCGGGCGCGAGCGCCGATGCCGCGCCGCGGTCGAGCCAGAACATCTGCCCGCGCA